>JAIXXC010000233.1 GCA_027490985.1 Verrucomicrobiales bacterium | reverse complement strand
TCGGTCTTGACCGACGAACGGTTCTTCCAAGGATCGCTGGAATACCTCAAGGCCATCCGGGGCGCGGTCGGGCTGCCGCTGCTCCGCAAGGATTTCATCATCGATGAGCGGCAGATCCTCGAAGCCATCGAGTGGGGCGCCGACGCGATCCTGCTCATCGTTTCGATCTTGTCCGACGATCAATTGTCGCACTTCCACAGCCTCGCCGACGCCGCCGGTCTGGCCGCCCTCGTCGAGGTCCATGATGCCGACGAACTCGAACGCGCCCTCCGCTGTGGGGCGCGTCTGGTGGGGGTCAACAACCGGGACCTCAAGACCTTCCAGGTGGACCTGGGCACCACCGAGACTCTGGCGCGACGGCTGTTCGCCGCTGCGGAAGGCACGCCCCGATTCCTCGTGGGTGAGAGCGGCATCCACCGCCGGGCCGACGTGGTGCGCCTGCGGGCGGCGGGCTGTGGGGCGATCCTCGTGGGCGAATCGCTCATGAAGAGCGGCGACATCCCGTCGAAGGTGGCCGAACTGATCGGAGCCTGAAGGTCGGGAGAATCGGCGGGCTATCGAACCATCGGGCCATCGGGTTTCAGGCTATCGGTCCAGACAGCGGCCAATCCCCTGCCCCAACGACACCGAGGGCAACCCGAACTCGCGCTCGGCCTCAGACGGGTCGCCCACGTTGTCCTCGTCGAGCATGCGGAGTTGATCACGGCTCAAGGGAGAGATGCGCCCGAGCACCTTCGGGAAGACCTGCTCCATCACGGCCGCCTGCCACCACGCCCAGCGTCGCGGGATGCGCAGGATCGCCCGACGCCGGCCGGTGGCCTGGAGCACGATCCCCAGGATCTCGGGCAACGTCAGGCGTTCAGGACCGCAGAGATCGTAGGTGCGCCCGACCGAGGCCGTGGTCTTCAAGGCCCGGGCGAAGGCCAGAGCCACGCACTCCACCGCCACCGGTTGCAACCGCCCCGCCCCGATCGCCGGCAGCACCGGAGACCAGCGACTCATGCGGGCGAAGAGATTCACGAACCCGTCGCCGGGGCCGTAGATCACCGAAGGCCTGAACACCGTCCACGCCAACCCCGATCTCCGCACCGCCTCTTCGGCGGCCCACTTGGTCTGGTGGTATCGGGAGGCCGCGTTCGCGCGGGTGCCCAAGGCGCTCATGTGGACGATCCGGCCCACACCGCAGTGCTGCGCCGCCTCGATGACCCGGAGCGTGCCCTCGCGGTGGACCCGATCGAAGGTCTGGTCGCCGATCTCCCCGATGATCCCGACCAGGTGCACCACGGCGTCGCACCCGCTCAGGGCCCGACGGAGATCCTCGCCCGACAAGACCGAGCCCCGGACCCAGTCCGAGCCCGCTCCGAGCGCCCGGGTTCCGCGGGCCATCCGCCGCACCTCGTGCCCTTCGGCGCGCACGGCCTCGGATACGGCGCGGCCCACGAATCCGCTGGCTCCGGTGATCAAGACCCTCATGAGGGTTCACACTCACCCACATCGGTGCCGCCGTCCAATCGGGACCTCGTTCAAGGCGTGACCGCGGCTCAGCGAATCCCCCCGGTGGCCCGCATGATGGCGAACAACCCCTCCCACCGGCGGCGGAACGGCAGGCGCCACACGGTGGCCCACAAGATCGATCGGACATCCGCCCGGGTGATCTTCACACGGCGCCGCGGATCGAGCACCCCGGGCTCCCGCAGCCGCCGCAGGGTCTGGATCCCGATGAGGATCGGCCACGCACAGGCCAAGCGGACCCGGATCTGATCGCGCGGAATGCTCACGACATAGTTCCAGCCCGAGACGAGGTCGGCCTCGGCCTCCTGCAGCCAGGCATCGTACACCGGCCGCAACCGGGCTTCCTGAGCCGGATCCAGCAGATCGGGCGGAGTCAGACCCACCCCGGCCAGTTCATCCAGCGGCAGGTAGCAGCGACCGGCCTGAAGATCCTTGGGCAGGTCGCGCAGGATGTTGATCAACTGCAACCCCTTGCCGAACCGGATCCCATCGGCCTGGAACGCCGCATCATCCAGGGGCGCTTGCGGGAAGAGGCGGTTGCGACACACCTGCGTCCAGAACTCGCCCACGCACCCGGCCACCCGGTAGGTGTAGTCGTCCAGCGCCCGGACATCGGCCAGCGCCACCACCCCGGAGCCCGGTCGCATCCCGCCGAACCGATCGAGATCGAGGATCTGACCACCGACAATGGTCTCGAGCACGCTGCGGATGCAGCCTTTCTCCCACACCTGCGACCGATCCAGAATCGCCAAGGCCTCGGGAATCCGCCTGAGCAACACCCGTTCCCCCTCGGTGACATCGGGGCCCTCGACATCGAACTCCGGCCACCGGGGATCGGGAGCCGCCGAATCCAGGATCCGGTTCCGCAGCGATTCGAGCGCCGCACGCCGGATGGCCACCGGCACCGACGAGGCGTCGGCCAACGTGTCGGTGGCACGGGCCAGAAGATAGGCCAAGCCGATCGGGGCACGCACCCGCGCCGGCAGCACCCGCAACGTCAGGTAGAACGAACGGGATACGTCCCTCAGGAGGGTCGTCAACAGATGGGAGGAACCGCCGGCAGCGGACATGGTGTCCATAGTGAATCAGAGCGCCGGTCGATTGACCAGCGGTGGACTTCACCCGCGGATCGCTCAGAAGCGGTCCGCAGAGTCGGAGCCGCCCGGTGACACCGCTCCCCGGGTGAAAGCCGCTACCGAGACACGGCGGTTCCGCCCGGTTCACCCACCCTCCCGGGCCGTCGTTCCTGCGCTCCTTCGCCCCTCCGGCTCCAGACTTGAAAACCGCCGGCCGATCACGCCAGCGTCCCCGCATGGCCAGCCTTCCGCACCCACCTCGGCGCCCACCGGGCTCCGATGACGAGGTGATCACCCAGGCGCTGCGCCGGTCGCTGGTGGCTCTGGTGGTCCTCTGCCTGGTGGCCGGCACCGCCGTGTGGTGGCTGCAGCGCCGCCCCGAAGCCAAACCCACCGCGCTGGCCCCGCTCCAAAGCCCCACGGTGTCCGACGTGACCCGAGGGCCCAGACCTCCGCGGGTTCGATTCACCGACATCACTCTGGAATCCGGGATCCGATTCACCCACTGCAATGGTGCCCGCGGCGGCAAGCTCCTTCCCGAGACCATGGGGGCCGGAGTGGCCTGCTTCGATCTGGAGGGTGATGGCGATGCCGACCTGCTGTTCCTCAATGGCAACGAATGGCCCGAGACGGGCTCGGGGACGGCAGCCGCTCCGACCGGATCACAGGCCACCACCGCGGCGCTCTATCGCAATGACACCCTTCCCGGCGGCCCCATCGTGTTCACCGACATCACCGCGGGTTCCGGGCTCGATGTGCCCTTCTACGGCATGGGGGTGGCCTGTGGCGACATGGATGGCGATGCCCGCACCGACCTGCTGCTCACCGGCGTCGGAGGCCTCCGTCTGTTCCGCAACCAGGGAAACGGCCGCTT
>JAIXXC010000214.1 GCA_027490985.1 Verrucomicrobiales bacterium | reverse complement strand
GGCGTGTGGATGGGGCAGGCCTTCTTCGGAGTCCCGTGGATGGCGGGATTCCTGTCGTTGCCGTTGATCCTGGTGCTGTCGGTGATCTGCACCAACTCGATGGCGTTGACCTCCTGGACGCCCACCGGGGCGCTCTCGAAGATCACCCAGTTCACCATCGGGGCGCTCGACCGGTCCAACCCGGCCAGCAACCTCATCCCGGCGGGCATGACGGCGGAGGTGTCGTCCAACGCGGCGAACCTGCTTTCGGACATCAAGCCCGGCTACATGCTGGGCGGCAAACCGCGGCAGCAGGCCATCGGTCACATCATCGGTATCGTGGCCGGTTCGCTGGCGGCGACGCCGCTGTTCTACCTGCTCTTCCTGCAACCCGACGCCTCGGGCGTGCGGTCGACCACCACGCTGGTCACCGAACAGTTCGCCATGCCGGCGGCCGTCCAGTGGAAGGGTGTCGCGGACCTGATCGCCAAGGGACTCGGAAGCCTGCCGGTCTCGGCCATGGTGGCCATGGGGGTCGCCGCGGTGATGGCGGTGGTCTTCGAGGTGCTTCGGATCCGCTCGCGAGGTCGGTTCCCCTTGTCGTCGGTGTCGATCGGGCTCGGTGTCGTCTTGCCGCCGGAGTCCACCCTGGCCATGTGGATCGGGGCCTTCGTGTTCTGGTGGATGGGCCGCAAGGCCGCGGAAGGCACCCGGAAGCACGAGCTCTGGGTGGAGGGCTGCGAACCCATTTGCGCCGGCCTGATCTCGGGCGCGGCCCTCATCGGCATCGGCAACGCCCTGGTCAACGCGTTCTTGCCCTGAGTTTGGGCTTTGGATTCGTCGGACGCGGGTGTCGGGTGCTCCTGAATTAGTGATTCCCGGTGATATTCCGCAGTCATCGCGGTCTCTCGCAGCCCCTTGCAGTCTCGCAGGATGGACTCGGGTCGGTGGGCAGGCCAGTCTTCGGCCATGGGTGTCCAATGCCGTGTTGTGTGGGCCAGAGTGTTCTGCCTGATCCTGCTGCTTCTATCCGGTATCTGGTTGAAGGCCGATGACTCCGGCGGGTTCGAGGCGAATTACACCAAACGCGAAGTTCGGATTCCGATGCGCGACGGCGTGAACCTGTTCACCGTGGTGTACACGCCGAAGGAGCCGGGCCAGTACCCCATGCTGCTGCGTAGGACCCCGTACAACCTCAAGCCCTACACGGTCGATGCCGGTGGCAATCCGGGCTTCGGTGACGGGCTCGTGCGCGAGAAGTTCATCTTCGTGAGTCAGGATGTGCGCGGGCGCTTCGCCTCCGAGGGCACCTTCATCGACATCCGCCCGCACCGGCCGGTGAAGAGCGGGCCGAAGGATACCGACGAGAGCACCGACACCTGGGACACCATCGACTGGCTGGTCAAGAACGTGCGCCACAACAACGGCAACGTGGGCATGGATGGCATCTCGTATCCCGGCTTCTTCGCGGCCATGGGTATGATCGATTCGCATCCCGCGCTCAAGGCCGTGTCGCCGCAGGCTCCCGTCGCCGACATCTTCAACGGGGACGACACCCTGCATGGCGGGGCCTTCCTGCTGGCGCACAACTTTGGCTTCTTCAATTTCTTCGGACAAAAGCTCCAGAACCCCTTGCGCCAGGATCCCGTGCCCTTCGACTACGGTACTCCCGACGGCTACGAGTTCTTCCTGCGGGGCGGGGCGGTGGGAGACTTGGGCGACCGGTATTACAAGGGGAAGATCGACTTCTGGGACCACCTCATCGGCAACATCACCAACGCCGCCTGGTGCGCGCGTCACGACATCACGCCCCACCTGAAGAACGTGCGTGCTGCGGTGATGACCGTGGGCGGGTGGTTCGATGCCGAGGATCTTTCCGGCGCGCTCAAGACCTACCGCGCCACCGAGCGTCAAAATCCGGGCATCGTCAACACGCTGGTGATGGGTCCGTGGTCGCATGGCGGCTGGCATGGCGGCGAGGGTTCCTCGCTGGGCCCGGTGCCGTTCCACTCCAAGACGGCCGAGTACTATCGCAACGAGATTGAACTGCCCTTCTGGCGGCGCTTCCTCAAGGGACAGACCAACCTCGCCGTGACCGAGGCCCACGTCTTCGAGACGGGTACGTGCGAATGGCGCAAGGAGGCCGCCTGGCCCCCGACCAACGCGGTCTCCAAGAGTCTGTATTTCCATCCGGGCGGACGGTTGTCGTTCGAGCCGCCGGTGGCCGAGGACGCCAAGACCGCCTTCGACGCGTACGTGAGCGACCCGGCCCGGCCTGTGCCCTTCACCCAGCGCATCACCACCGGCATGCCCGCCACCTACATGGTGGAAGACCAGCGGTTCGCCGCGCATCGGCCCGATGTGTTGGTATTCGAGACGGAGCCGCTGACCGAAGACGTCACCATCGTGGGACCGATCACCGCCAGCCTGCATGTCTCCAGCACCGGGACCGACTCCGACTTCGTGGTGAAGCTCATCGACGTGTACACGGCCGACCATCCGGACCCGCAGCCCAACCCGGCCCAGGTGAAGCTCGGGCATTATCAACAACTGGTCCGTGGCGAACCGCTGCGCGCCAAGTTCCGGGACGGCTTGGATCGGCCGAAGCCCCTCGAGCCCGGCCGCGTGACCCGACTCGAGTGGGTGATGCCCGACGTCTGCCACACCTTCCGCACCGGCCACCGCATCATGGTGCAGGTCCAGAGCAGTTGGTTCCCCTACATCGACCGCAATCCCCAGACCTTCTGCGACATCTACCGCGCGAAGCCTGCGGACTACCGCTCCGCCACCCAGCGCGTGTATCGCGCCGCCAACGCGGCCTCGGCCCTGCGGGTCCTGGTGGCACCGAGGTGAGGGGTACGAACGCCTCGATCTTTCGAGCAGTTTTCCCGAACTGATTTCCCATGAACAAGTGCCTCCACTGCGGCTCGACCTCCTACGGGTCAGGCTGCCCTCATAGTCCGACCCGAAAGCACAAGCACCTGGGTGACGAAGCCACCTGCTGCTGGTGCGGATCCCGCTCCTACGGTTCTGGATGCCCCCACAGCCCCACGAAGAAGCACGAGCACGGCCATGGGGCCAAGTGCCTCTGGTGCGGGTCGGTGTCGTTGGGTTCCGGTTGCCCCCACAGCCCGACCAAGAAACACGAGCGTTGAAAAGAGGGGCTCCCTCCGAAGGGGCGGCGCTCCTGTGTCGGGTGATTCACCGGCCTAACCCGGTCGAGGGCGTCGTCACGCGGCGCCTAACGGATTCCAGACCCGAGTGAAACCGAAGCCCTCGAAATCCTTCACGTTGGACGTGGCGAATTCGGTGACGCCGTGATGGCGCAGGGTCAGTGCCAACCGGGCATCCACGATGCGTCGGATGGCGAAATCCGTTGCTGCGGCCATCTCCCAAACGGATTCCATCACCGGCGCCGACTCGACCACGGCCCAGTTGGCATTGCCGCGCAATGCGGCGCAGTAGGCCGAGGCTCTTCCGGCGGTCATGGGTTGGCTCAGGATCCGGGCGTTGCGCAGTTTGAGATATACCTCCACCAGCATGAGTTCGCAGACCACCACATCGCGCCTCCTTCCAAGCGACTGGAGGAACCCTGCCGCAGCCCGTTGTTCCGTCGCGCTGGCGTTGGCCGCGTAGATCACCAGGTTCGTATCGAACGAGATCATGGCTGCTCGTGGGACAGTTCCGTCCACTGTTCCTCCGGAGCGAGAAACGATCCCAAGTCCTCGGCCGGGGGCAGGTTCCACTCGCTACCCGGGGTTCGGCCCGGCGGGTGGACCGCGGTGATGTACTCGAGTCCGCGGCGCACCACCTCCGCGAACGACCATTCCCGCTCGGCGGCAACGGCTTTCGCTCGACGGAACAAGTCATCCGGGATTTGAACTTGTGTCTTGATCATGATGGCAAAATGCCATGATGGCGAATGGATGTCCAATCGTGGGTTGAGAGTTTTGGTGATATTGGAGCGGTTCATGGGATAGCGGCCAACGCAAGGTCGGCTGTCTCCGATGATTCGCTCGGATCCGGTTGGGTCTTGCAGGAAGTTTTTGGCGCTGACCGTTCATGACGAACGCCCTGCGCGGCCCTCAGAACAACCGGCGTTCTTCGGTCGGGTGGTTCGGGGGCCAGACCCAGTCGAGGTCCTGGCCTTGCTTCGACTCGAACACGCCATGGTCGTCGGTGTGGTTCGGGCCGACGCTGTACAGGGTGAACGTTCCGTCGGCATCCAGGCGGTAGCGCAGCGGTTGGCCATCCATCGGGTCGAGCGGCACGGTTGGGAGGAATTGGGGCACCAGGTCGGCGAGGGCCTTCGGATACCCGCCGTTCGCCAGACGATGGCGCTCCAGCGCGGCCACTGCGATGGCCAGTCGACTGGTGGTCAGGCTCCGGTCGGCCTTGGCATGGACCTGGGCCAATCCCGGCAATAGCATGTGAGTGAAGATCCGGTAGGGATGGTATCGTTGGCTTGTCGTGTCGACGAGCCACCCGTCGATCCGCTCTTTCTCCCAGGCGGAGCCCTTGGCTCCGATGCCGTGCTCCGGATCGGAGCGCTGGAGCGCGTCCACGATCTGGTCCATCACGCGCGAGTGATAGGCCTGGTTCTGCAACAGCCAGGCTTTGGGCATGATGGCTCCGATGAACCCGTCGCGGCCGCTGTCCATCGCTCCCAGCGTCTCCGGATCAAGCCGTCCCTCCCGCATCAACTCGAAGGTGGTCTTGCCGAAAAGGCGCTCGCCGCGGAAGGCCTGCACCAAGGCATCGCGCTGCTTCAGGGCCGCAAACCGCTGCTGGAACGCCACCAACTGGGCCTCGGACCAGGCGTGCTGCGAGGTTCCGTCCCAGAAGGCGCTGGATGCGATGTTCTGGATGGCCACCCGCACGAGATAGCCGATCAGGGTGGGGTCTTCGCCGATGAGTTCCCCGAGGCGGAACATCGTGTCGATGTCTTCGGCGGCCCCCGCGGTATCGCCCGCAGCCACCCGGGCCACGGCGCGGGTACGCAGCTGCACGGCCATGGATTTGTGGAGCGCCAGATGGGGCAGAATGGCGTTCGGGCCGTCCGCATAGCGGATGTCGTAGTGGGCATGGGGCCGCCGTGCCGCCTCGGTGACCTGGTCGAGGATCGCCCGGCGTCCTTCGAACGCATACAGCACAGCCTGCGGGGCCGGCATCGCGGCCGGGGGAATGGGCAGGTGGAACAAGTCGTTGGTTTCGCGCGGTTCGGTGCGGCCGGCTTCATATAATGTCCGCCTCGCCCGGTTCGTTCCGGATTTCAGCACACCGGCCAGTGCCTCCAGGTCGGGGCCCGTGCGCCGCAACCGCTTGCCACCCTTAGGTCCATCGGTCGGAGGATCCGGGAACCGCAACGCGTCCTGGAATTCAGCGAGCTTGCGTTGGCCGGTCCAGCGGTGGGTGGGCCGTCCCTTCGCGTTCGTGGTTTCCTCGTGGCTCAAGATACCCGCCATGAGCGGGTGACGGGCGAAGTTCTGGTCGTCAGGCGCGCGAGGCCCCACCAGTTCTTGGAAGGTCAGCGGCTCACCGCGCTGTTTCAGACGGGCCTCGGTCTCCTGCCACGCCCGGGCCGCGCGGAAGCCCTCGATGGCGCGTGCGAGGAACATCACGGTGACGACCACCGCGATTGCCCAGGTCCATCGCCGCACACAGCGGCCCCAGACCGCCCAGAACCCCGGAGCCCCGAGGGCCATGGCCCGGCGATTCCAGAAGAGCGGCACCAGCCAGCCCAGCGGGGACAACCCGAGCCCCAGACCGAGCCGGAGAGAGAACGAATCCTCTTCGGAGATCTGAATCACGAGGGTGCTCAACACCAGCCCGGTCACCAGGCTCACAAGAAGGCTCCGCCAGAATCCGAATCGGTGATCATCGGCCGGGAGGAGATGGAGTCGTTGCAGGAGTTTCATGGAATTCGGGGCGAGGATTGAGGGGAGTCGCGGATGAATCGAGGACCGTTGGAACAGCGTTGGGGCTTCAGCTCATCCGATTGGTCGAGAGCGTGTCGTTTCGAGGACTCGGAAAGGCAGGCGCGGGCCGCCTCACCGAGGGGCGGGTTTCTTCTTCACCCTGCAGGTCCGAGACCTCGCCATCCCGCATCGACGCCATGAGTTCCTCCCGCTGTCGGGTCAGGCATTGCAGGGTCTCGTCAGTCATGGCGGTCCTGGATTCGGCGACAGAGATGGGGGTTTCCGGGGTCGTCAGTTGGAGCCCGAGGATGAGGGCCCATGAGGCAGCCAACCCGTGGAGCGCCCATCGATGCTCATTCCAGAGCGTTTGCCAAAGGGTGTGCCAGAACGTCGCCCCATCCAGAGACGCCGGCCTCGAGGCATGGGTCTTCAGGCAGGCCGCGCGAAGCTCGGGCGGTAGCGACACCAGCGGCACCTGGGACAGTCGGGACTCCCAGGCGTCCAGGTTCTCGGAATCCGAGCGAGAAGGAGGGGTTTCCATGGTCGTGTTTCCGGGTCAGCGGATCTCTTCGTAAAGGGGACGCAGTCGGGCCCGAAGTTTGTCTATCCCATACCGGTAGCGACTGGCGGCCGTGTTGGGCGGGATTTCTAGCAGTCGGGCGATCGCTTCGAAGGTCAGCCCCTCCCACAGTTTCAGGTGAACCACCGAGCGCTGGTCTTCGGGCAGGTCGCCCAGGGCCTCGGCGAGGTTCTGACGGAAGGCGGCCTCGTCGGGATCGGCATGGGGCGCGAACAGCTCCAAGGGTTCCTTCGACCATCGCTCGGCCGCCCGCTCGCGGGTCGTTCGGCGTCGGATGCGATCGATGGCCAACCGATGGATGGACTGGAGGAGCCACCCGCGGGCGTCCCGGACTCCTTCTGGCAAGGGGTGTCGGGCCAGACGTTGGAATTGCTCCTGGAGCAGGTCCCGGGCGTCGGCATCCGACCGGGTCAGGTTCAACGCATAGGCGAACAGCGCTCCCGCATGGGCGTCGTACAGGGTTTCGAGTGGATCGGAGCCGGCCATCGAGATCGGTGTTCAAGAGGAGGACGCAGCACCCGGTTCGATTTGTCTGCCGAAAATCGCTGGACCCTTTCACCCATCCGCCGCCCCGGCGGGCCGGCCGACGTCCCCCCAGACAACACCCGTGACCTTGGCCAGCCCTGCGCGGGATCAGGCAAACAACCCAAGGCAAGACCCGTTACGCTCGCCTGGCCAGCCCCTGTCCCACCGGGCGGGAATTGAGCTGGCGGCGGCACGGACGCGGTGAATGAGCCGCTGGCTGCCCTGATGGTGGGATGAGCCGCTGACGGCCCCGACGGGGCCGAATGAGCCGCCGGCTGCCCTGATGGGGGGATGAGCCGCTGACGGCCCCGACGGGGCCGGATGAGATAGCCCAGGGCCAACGCCCTGGGACGCCTGGCGCGGCGAGCCGGCAGCCCTGAAGGGGCTGAATGAGAAGGCCCCGGGCAACACCCCAGATGCCGGCTCCGGGCCGCCGTTTCTAGAAAAGGGGTTGCAAAATCAATCAACTTAAACGTACTTCAATCCGGTTGATCCATGGGTGAAACTCAATGGCTCCAATAGATTGAAAAAGCTTCGATTTAAAACTGCCGAGATTGCTGAAATGATATCAGCAATAATGGTGGAAGATAGACAGAAACTGGCGCTCCTCAGCGACAATCATCTGCGAGTGGTATTGCATTCGTTTTTTGTGGGTGGAAAAAAGAATCCGACCTTAAAGATAGAAATAGAAGCGATACTTTCCGCCGCTATCACGAGCTTCAAAGACATCTCCAATCTCACCATGAACGACATCAATCAGCTGATTGAGGCCCAGAAACGCGAGCTGGAGCAGAAACTCGCTCTCATCACGGGAAACGCCCTGAATGTCCTGATGAAAGAGCGTGAGGCGCATGAGGCCAAAATCGCCGAGATCGATGCCAAGTTGAAATCCATCGGCCGGGAAATCGGGTTGGATTTCGCAGAGGGTGACAGCACATCCTCCGTCAAACGTCAGAGGATTGCCGCAGGAACCGATATCTCAGAAACGATTCTCAACGAGCTCCGGAAAACGTCTCAGGGTTTGAGTCAAGTCGCACTGAGCGAAGTCACCGGCTTGCCTTATTCGGCGGTCATCAATTGGGTGAAGCAGAACCCCGACAAGGTAAGAGCTGAAGGGGAACGTCGAGGCCGGAAGGTCTATTTGATCTAGGGCCCCCTCGACGGTGGTGGGTGGCCAACCATTGAGGAGATGCGCCTCGCATCATCACAGGGCTTGATGGGGGCCGGTCTCGGGTCGCACGGTGAACTTCACGCCCGACGAGTCCGGCAGGATCTCGTGTCGGACCGTCACCGCCCGGCCGCCGCCGCTCACGGTGCGCTCAAAGGAGGCGTTCTTCTGGTTCGTGAATCCCGAGGATCCCGTACCGTTCATATCCCGCTCGGCATGGCGGTCCTCGACGGAATAGTCGCCCTTCCCGAGAGCGCGCACCGTCAGGGCGGTGATGCGAAGCCGGTCATTGAACGGCCCGAACAACACCAACGGCTCTCCCAACCGTCGGGTGAACTCCATCGGTTGGGCGACCTGCGGGATCTCGATGAAGCCCAGTTCCCGGCAGATCTCGGGCGTGTACCCGAGGTTCAGCGGGGCCCCGGGTGAGATCCGTTTGGC
>JAIXXC010000170.1 GCA_027490985.1 Verrucomicrobiales bacterium | reverse complement strand
ATCAAGGCCGGCGCCTGCGATTCCATCGGGCCGAACCGAGCCACGGTCTTCCATCAGATCGAAGGGGCGATGGCCCGGGCCAGCGCCAACGCGGCCGACAAGTCCCGGGGTCAGGTCTCGTTCTTCGATACCTTTGAGGCCGCGCCTGCGGCCCGCCAACGCGCGGAAAAGCCCGTGGTCCAGGAAGACTGGCCCCTGGCCCAGAAACTGGCCGACGAAAAAGAACTGGTGGGCTTCTACGTCAGCGGTCATCCGCTGGGCCCCTACGAAAAACTGCTCTCGCGGCACACCACGCACACCATCGAGGCATTGGCGACTTTGCCCAACCGGTCGATGACCCGCATCGGGGGACTCGTGTCGGCCGTCCAGAAAGGGGCGTCCAAGAAGACGGGCAAACCCTATGCGATGGTCACACTGGAGGACATGACCGGCACCGTCACCGCGCTGGCCATGAACGAGTCGTACGAGCGCTACGTGGATCTCTTCGTGCCCAATCAGGCGCTGCTCGTCACCGCCGAGGTCAGCACCGGCGAGGAACGGCCGAAGCTCTTCCCCCAGGAGATCCTGCCGCTGGATGCGGCCCCGAAGAAGTTCACCAAGCGGGTCCAGTTGCGTTTGAGGTCCGACCAACTCGGCGACACGCGGTTGGCGGATTTGAAGGCCTTGGTCGAAGCCCATTCGGGTTCGGTGCTGATGTACCTGTGCATCCGCATGCCCGGAGGGGAGTCGGTGTGGATCGAGCCCAACGACCGCTATCATGTCACTCCGTCCCGTGAGTTCGAGAACGCGATCGTGGCCCTCTTCGGAGCGGAATCCTATCAGGTGAAGGTCGACAACAGCTTGCCCGAACGGGCCCAGCGCCGCTGGGAGAAGCGGGGCAATGGGGGCGGTGGCGGTGGCGGCGGCGACGAATAGCCGTCCGGGTCGCTCCGATGAAAAAGGGGCCCCGGGAAATCCCGAGGCCCCGGATCGGGCGAGAGCCCTTGCAGGCGCCGTCTTCTCAGCGACTCAGGAATCCTTTGACGCGCAGCTCGGGCTTGTCGGCGGCGAAAGGCAGGCGGTCCGGGGTGATGTAGACGGCCGTGGTGAGCTTCAGGGGAGCCCCAGCTCCGAGGTCGTAGGTCAATTCGACCATGGCCGCCGTCCAGCCGGCCGAGGGAGGCGTGATCTGCCCGAGGTAGTTTCCCTGGGCGTCCGGGGTGAGGTCGGTCGAGGTCCAGACCGGGCCGAGGGTCTCCAGGCGGAAATCGCGCGCCTTCGGGTTGTGGGCCTGCCAGAGCTTCACGGCCTTCGGCGCATCGGTGACCTGCACGCGGATGCGGCCGGGGGCCTCCTGTTTCCAGGTGAACCGGGGCAGGGGGGTCTTGTTGACCGTGGCATGGTGCCAGGCCATCAGCGTGGGGTAGGCATCCGAACCCTTGAGCGAATGGTCGGTGTTGGGGATGTAGCGCAGGTACTTCGGCCCCTTCAGTTCATCGAAATAGAATTGCGAGGAATCGGGCAGGAAGAACTGGTCGCCGCAGGCGTTCATGATGAGCTTGGGCTGGGTGAGCCGGTCGCGGTATTCGAAGGGCTCTTCGATCTTCATCAGGGCCCGGTACTCCGGGGTTCCCTGCCAGTTCATGATGCCCTGCTCGACATAGTTGCCGACGGCCGGGGCGTAGGTGCCGTAGGCGCGGAAGTGGTGGACGAAGGACGGCTCGATGTTGAGCAGGTCGATCACGATGGGGCAGAGGGCCACGACACGCCGATCCACCGCCGCGGTGGTCCAGGTCGTCCACCCGCGCTTCGAGCCGCCGGCCACCACGTACGTCTCCACCGCCTGTCCGCCCCCCGCGTCGGTGGCGGTGAAGGCGCTCACCGCGTCCATCGCGCGGACCACCGCCTTGGTCATCGGCAGGCGGGCCGGCCAACGGGTGTCGCCGGTGCGGAGGAATTGATCCCAGGTGTAGGCGATGAGGTCGTCCTCGACGCGCTCCTTGCCGTCGCGGTGGAAGATCAGCGGCTGATTGGGGATCATCTTCAACTCCACCACCACCGAGCGGGTGGCTTCGGCGATCCGGGTCAGCTCGGCGCTGGGCTTGGGGAGTTCACCCTCCCGATTGGCTCCTCCGGCGATGACCAGCAGGGCCGTCTTGTGGGCCAGATCCTTCGGTCGGGCGACGGTGAGCCAATGCTTCCAGAGAGTGCGGTTCACCTCGTTGGTGGTGAGCCAGTTCTGGGAGGTCAGGTCGATGACGGTGACCTGCGAGCGCCCCAGATTGGTCGATGCGGCCACTTTCCAGCGGAACGCGGCATCGGGTTGGGCCACGTACCGATCGAGGGCCGTCTCCGGGCTTTGGAACGGGACCGGAGCCGAGGTGGCCGCTACGACCGACAGGGCTGCGCCGAGGGACAGCAGACCTGCGGCGAGGGAGAGACGGGGGGACTGCGTGGGCATGGGGCGCAGAGTGCCAGCGGTGGTTCCGCAGGCAATGCCGGAGGGGGCGATTCGTGATCCGCGCCGATGCGTCGCCCTTTCGCCATGTCGCCGCGCCGAGGTTGCGACTCGTGCCGGAACGGTCACGCTTCCGGGACCGGACGCACCCGAGGCCGCGCTGAACGGGACCTGGGAGCGTTGAAAAACTCGTCTATGAACCGTCCCATCGCATTGCTGTCCCTGGCCGCCGCCGCCGTGTGCGCCGTTCGGGCCGCGGACTTCCAGGCGGACCTGCTGCCGCAATTGCAGCGGCACTGCTGGGATTGCCACAACGGCCGCAAGGCCAAGGGGGGCGTGCGTCTCGACGGCTTCACCAACCTCGTGTCGATCTACCGCAATCCCAAGTTGTGGGAGAGCGCCGTGCGTCAGATCGAAGAGCGGCAGATGCCCCCGGAGAGCCGCAAGATCCAACCGACCGAGGAAGAGCGCCTGGTGCTCGGCGACGGGCTTCGGGAACTGCTCGACAATCCGGCTCCCGGAAGCATCCCGCTGGATCCCGGACCCAAGATCGCCCACCGCCTGAGTCGCGCCGAATACAACCACACGGTCCGTGATCTCCTCGGGGTGAACCTGCGTCCGGCCGACGAATTCCCGGCCGACGGCGGCGGTGGCGGCGGCTTCGACAACAATGCCAGCACCCTGTTCGTACCGCCGATGTTGTTGGAGAAATACCTCGCGGCCGCCGAGGAGGTGTTGGCCGCCGCACCGGCGGAGGCGCTGTTTCGGACCCCGGTGACCTGGTACCGGTCGGAGTCGGCGGCGGCGGCCCGCAACCTGCGTGAGTTCGCCCGGCGCGCGTGGCGTCGTCCGGTGTCCCATGACGAGGTGACTCGCCTGATGGGATTCTATCACCGCATCCATCGGGGCGGGGCCGATTCCCGGACGGCCACGCTGGCGGCGGCCAAGGCGGTGCTGGTGTCCCCGAATTTCCTCTTCCGCGTCGAAGCCGATCCGCCCGGCCCGAAGCCGGTGCCCATCGACGATCACGCTCTGGCCAGTCGCCTGAGCTACTTCCTGTGGTCGTCGATGCCCGACGCGACCCTCTTCGCGCTGGCCGATGCCGGACGTCTCTCACAACCCGGGGTGCTCGAGGCCCAGGTGCGGCGGATGCTGGCCGATCCGAAGGCCCGGGCCTTGTCGGAACAGTTCGCGGGCCAATGGCTCGGCATCCGGACCCTGGGTTCGGTCGCCGCCCCCGATCCCCACAAGTTCCCTCAATTCACCCCGGCACTCAGAGAGGCCATGGTGTCCGAGCCGAGCGAGTTCTTCGCCGGCCTGCTGCGCGAGGACCGCAGCCTGCTCGAGTTGCTCGACAGCGATTACACCTGGGTGAATGCCGAACTGGCGCGGCACTATGGATTGCCCGGGGTGACCGGCTCCGGTTTCACGAAGGTCTCCCTGCCCGACCGCCGCCGCGGCGGCGTCACCGGCATGGCCGCGGTGCTCACCCAGACGAGTTATCCCCAGCGGACCAGCCCGGTGCTGCGGGGCAAATGGCTGCTCGAAGAGGTCTTCGGAACGCCGCCCCCGCCTCCGCCGCCGTTGGTGGCCACCTTGCCCCCGAATGATGAGAAGCGCGACGGCCTCACTTTCCGCCAACGCCTCGAGCAGCATCGCAAGGATCCCAATTGCGGAGCCTGTCACGCCCGCCTGGACCCGCTGGGATTCGCTCTGGAGAACTTCGACCCGATCGGTCGCTGGCGCACCGAGGTGTCCGGCGAGGGGGTCGATGCCCGCGGCGAGTTGCCCGGCGGTGAGGTGATCGTCGGGCCCGAGGCGCTCAAGAAGGTGCTCCTGGCGCGCAAGCGCCTGTTCTTGCGCCACCTCACCGAGAAGATCCTCGCCTACGCCCTGGGTCGGGGCGTGGAGTACTACGACATTCCCGCCGTGAAGCACATCGTCGAGACCGTGGAGGCCGACGGGCATCGGGCCCCGAGACTGGTCCTCGAGATCGTCCGCAGCGATCCTTTCCGCCTGCGGCGTGGTGCGGACTTCCGCGAGACCGACGGCTCTCCCTGAGCCGGAACGAGTCGGCGGGATCGGTCGTCCGGGCCGAGGATGAGCCACCCCGATGTCGACGGGATGTCGACGGGATGTGGCCCCGAGGGTGCCTAGGCTTTGAACCCTGCGCGGATCGCCCGCGCCAGCCGATCGATCTGACTTCGGGAATGGGTGGCCTTCAGAGCGATGCGAAAGAATCCGTCGCCGGGGCCGCCCGGATAGCGGATCCACGGCGGGATGAAGCCCGCCCGGCTCAGGGCTTCGGTGAGGCGCTGGGCCTGAGCCGCATCGCCGGGATGGATCGCCGTGACCGGAGTCCGGGGGTCGTTGAGGATCTCGGGCCGGGCCGGCAGCGCTTTCGAGAAACGGACGGCCCAGTCCTGCAGGCGGCGGACCCGGCCCGGCAGCCGGTGCACCCGACCCACGGCCGCTGCGATGGCCGCCGCGACCGCGAGCGGCGGGGCCGACGATCCCAGATAGGCTCCGGCCCGGCTTCGGAGGTGTTCCATCAGGGCCGCCTCGCCGATGACCGCGCCGCCGGCGACGCCCAGGGCCTTGGAGAAGGTGACGCTTCGGATCAGCCGGGAATCCCGCAGGCCGAACACCTCGGGTGATCCTCGACCGGTCGGGCCCACGGATCCGAGGCCATGGGCGTCGTCGACCCAGAGCCATCCCGCCACGGGCAACGCCCGCAGGTACTCGGCCAGTGGGGCCATGCCCCCGCGGATCCCGTGGACTCCATCGGTGGCCACCAGGGGTCGGGCCGACCGGGGCAGGCCGCGCAGTGCCGCGCGGAGGGCCTTCGGGTCTCCCGGAGCGAAGGTGATGACCGGCAATCCGCTCAGGCGGGCTCCGTCTTGCACACAGTTGTGGGCCGAGCCGTCGACCAGCACCTGGGTGGCCCGGTCGCGCAAGCCTTGCGCCACCGCCAGTGACGCCAGGTAGCCGGTGGCGGTCAGGACGGCGGCCGGTTCTCCCAGAAAGCCCGCGATGGTCGCCTCGGCGTGCCGGTAGAGGGGATGGTCTCCGGTGGTCGCGCGCGAAGCCCCCGTCTGGAGAGGGCCGATGGCCGAGGCCTCCAGCCAGGCCCGACGGATCACCGGGTCGTCCGAGAGCCCCAGGTAATCGCAGCCCGAGATCACCACGCCGACAGAAGGCTCGTCTCCGGAGGCGTCCGACGGATCGGATCGATCGGGGTGGGCTGTTCGGATCGCCTGCGGATTTCCGAGCCCGGTCCCCTGTGTTCGGCGTCGAATGGCCCGTCGTGGAGTCGGGGTGTTCATGGCGGAACCGCGCCGGCCGTCACTCCGCCTGGCGGACCAGGCAGTCCTGACATTCCTTCACGCCCCAGTGGCGGGCCTGTTCGAGGGCACGCTCGAAGAACTGTTTCCGGGCCTGATCGGAGGCCTTGGCGTCGCCCCCGCCCCCGGCGATCTTGCGGGCCTTGGCGAGCAGGGCGCTCCGCTCATCCTGCAGGCTCTTCACCCGTGAGGTCTCGGCCGAGAGGCGGAAGTAGCAGCGGCCGTCCACCCAGGTCTCCAGACAACGGGTCGAGGAATCGAGCGGTGAGCCGCTCCACAGCACGAAGTCGGCATCCTTGCCCGCCTCCAGCGAGCCCACCCGGTGGTCGATGCCCAGTTGCTTGGCCGGATTGAGGGTCACGAATTTCAACGCCTCGGCTTCGGGAGTGCCGCCGTACTTCACGGCCTTGGCCGCTTCGAAGTTCAGCCGACGGGCATGGTCGCTGGAGTCGGAGTTGAAGCTCACGGTGACCCCGCGTTCACGCATCAGGCTCCCGGCGTAAGGAATCGCGTCGATGACCTCGTATTTGTAGGCCCACCAGTCGGCGAAGGCGCTGGCGCCGGCTCCGTGGCGGGCGATCTCGTCGGCCACCTTGTAGCCCTCGAGGATGTGCTGGAGCGAGGCCACCCGGACCCCGAAGGATTCCATCTCGCGCAGGAAGGCCAGGATCTCGTCCTGCCGGTAGCTGTGACAGTGGATCAGTCGGGTGCCGTCGAGGATCTCCATGAGGGCCTCCAGCTCCAGATCGCGGCGCACCGGAGAACCATCGGCCTGGCGCCCCTTGCGGAACGCCTCACGGTACTGCTGGGCCGCGGTGAATCGATTCCGATAAAAGGTGCCCACACCCATTCGGGTTTGCGGGAATCGGGTCACTGCCTTGTCGCCCCAGCCCGATTGTTTGACGTTCTCACCGAGGGCGAACTTGATGCCACCGGGTGCCGGTTCGAATTTCAGCGCCTCGGGCGTGGCTCCTTCGCGCAGCTTGATCACGCAGTTCTGGCCGCCGATGGGGTTGGCCGATCCGTGCAGCAAGTTCACCAGCGTGGTGCCGCCGGCCAGTTGTTGGTGGATGTTCTCGCTCTCGGAATTCACCACGTCGGCGATGCGGACCATGGCCGTGCTGGGCAATGTCGCTTCATTGACGGCTCCCAGGATCATGGAGTGCGAATGGCAATCAAGGATGCCGGGGGTGACATGCAACCCCGTGCCATCGATCTCCTGGACCGCCGGACCGGCCGCCAGCGAAGCACCCACGGCCTGGATCTTTCCATGGGCCACCAGCAGGTCGGCCCGGGGCAGGATGCCTTGGGGACCACTCGTCCAGATCGTGGCATTGCGGACGATCACCGAACCCGGATGAGCAATGGGTCCCCTGCCTTCCGTGGGCGGATGAGCCACCCGTCGGTTGGCCAGATCCCGCTCGGCAGCCTTCTTGGCCTCAGCCTCCGGGTTGGGTTCTTTCTTTTCAGGCGTCTTGAGGGCGGCGTCGGTTTCGTAGGCCACGCCATCGATCCAGACTGCCGTGACCCGAGAAGCCGGATCGAAGAACCCGCCCCCCGGTTCCACCACGGTCAAGTGGGCGAGCTTTCCCGATTCCAAGGTGCCCAGTGAATCCCCCAATCCACACAGCCCGGCTGGAGCGGTGGTCAGGGCGGCCAGTGCCTCCGACTCGGAGAGCCCACGGTCGAGGGCGGTCCGGAGTTGGGTTCGGAAGGATTTCCGGTCCGGTAGGGAGTGGGTGGTCAGGGCGATGGTCAGCCCGGAGCGGACGAGTAGAGCCGGGTTTTCTGGGGCCCAATCCCAGGCCCTGAGCACGTCGAGCGAAACAGAATCCCAGGCGGAATCTTCCGGGAATTTGGGCAGCGCCGGGAAATGGAGCGGCACGATGAACGGAACGGCCGCCTTGGCCAGGGGTGCCAGGAGGTCCGGTCGTCGCCACTCTTGACCGCTGGCGACCAGTTGCGGGCGTACCCCCGCTTCGGAGGCCACCCGGAACGCCCGGTCCTGCATCAAGACACTGCCGCTTTCGAAGACCACCGGTTGGGAGCCTGCAGCGGAAGGGCTTCCCAGCGTCGGTTGGAGCGCAGCGAGTGCCGCGTTGAACTCGGGACGCGGTCGGGTGCTGGAGCGTCCGGCTGAATTGTAATCGGCCTGATCCGCGCGGTACCACGCCGCATCCATCCAAGCCTGCCTCACCGTGGCAATGACTCCCATGAGCGATTTGGGATAGGCGTCCCCGCCGCCGCCGCCGACGGCGAAGGCCACGTGTTGGGCGGTGTCGGGCTTGAGGATCGCCCGGTTCGGGGACACGTCCGAGAGGCTGATGGCCACGGATTGGCCGCGCAGGATGCCCTTGGCCGGAACGACATTGGCGGCGGTGAAGCCCATTTCACGCAGCGCGGCCAATTCCTTGGGATCCGGGGACAAGCCCTCGATCATTCGGCGTTCGGGTGTCACCTCGGCAATGCCATGGGCAGGACCGGGGGATCCGGCATCCCGTTCCTGGCCGGGCACTCCAAAAAACCGCGGGGCCCCGGAGGTGAGGGATCCCGTGCCGGTCGCCGGGAAATCAGAGCCCTGTGTGGTCACCGCGCCGGCGGTCGATCCGAGCGTCAGGTACGAATCGATGAATCCGGCGTAGACGTGCGCGCCGGGCAGGTTCCAGGTCCGGGCCGAGGCGGGGATGTTGAGCCCGACACCCACCGAGGCAATGCGGCCATCGCGAATGAGGAGCGTGGCATTGGTCAGGGTCACGCCGGGGCGCACATGGGCCAGGACACCGGTCAGGGCGTGCTCGCCGCGGGACTCCGGGGTGAAGCCGGGTGCCGGCAGGCCGTCGGCGGCGACCCCGTTGATTCCCAGAGTCAACGCCATTGCCCACGCCACTCTCCCTGCAGCTGCGACGCTCATGGCGCGAGGCTAAGTGGGGCCCGAGGGATGTCGAGTCGCGCCTCGGGTGAAACCGCCCGCGCTTTTTTCTGAAAGAACGGCGCCCCTGCCCACGAATCCCTGGGTGACGGCGGAGCCATGGAGGTTTCGCCCCTGCAAACCGATCCTCGCCATGAAAATCCATTCCCGTGTCTCCATCCTGATCACCGTCGTAGCTCAAACCCTGGCTCAAACCCGGGCCCAAACCCGCAGCACCCTCGCCTTCCTGGCCTTTCTGGTTTTGATGGCGCCGGTGGGCCTGAGGGCCCAACAACCCATCGCGCTCTGGGATTTCAACCGGACCAACGATCTCCTGCGCGCCACGTCCGGCACGGCCACGCTGGCGGTCGTAGGGGGGGTGCGTTCGGCTCCGGCCTCGGGCGTGGGGTCCAGCGATCCGACCACCAATGCCGATTTCGCCCTGCAACTCACGGGCTTTCCCAAACAGGGCACCGGGGCCCGGACGGCGGGCCTCGAAATCGCCGCGTCCACGGTGGGTTATCGCGCCATCGAGGTCCGATTGGATCTCCGGGCCACCAGCACGGCGAGCCGGCGTCTGCAGGTGCTGTATGCCTCGGGTGGTGAGGCGTGGCGGCCGGGTCCCACACTCACCTGGACGGTGGCCAGCGTGTTCACCAATGGACTGACCGTCGATCTTTCGGGCATCGCCGAAGCGGCCGAGAATCCCGACTTCCGCGTGCGTCTGGTCTCGGATTTCGAGGGTGATTCCTTTTCGGCAGTCGGCGGCACCTACAGCACCGTGGGCACCTGGCGGATCGATCACCTTCGGCTGATGGGGGTTGCTTCGGGAGGGGTGCCGGTGGACCCGCAGCCGCAGGAACCCGCTTCGGATTCGTCCGGCTCCGGCTCGACCTCCGCACCGCCGGCCATCGTCATCACCGGCCAACCCCGCTCGCTGGAGGTTCCCGAGGGCGGTGGGGCGTTGTTCCGGGTGGCCGCCTCCGCCAGCACGCCTCTCACCTATCAATGGTGCCTCGATGGACAACCGCTCACCGGGGCCACGCGTCCGGAGCTGCGGGTGGCGCAGGTGTACCGCGATCAGTTGGGAATCTACACCGTGCGCATCAGCGACGGTCAGGAGTCGGTCCTGAGCGAGGAGGCCTCCTTGACTCTGCTCACCGACCCCACCGTCCGGCCCATCCGCGTGCAGGCCGAACCCGGTGCCGGAGGCTCGGTCCGCCTGACCTGGCCCACACAAGCCGGATTCACCTACACGGTGGTCCGATCGGTGGGTTGGAATGGGCTTTCGACCGTGATCGCCAGTGGCCTGAACGGGGGCTCGATGACCGAAACACCCCCGGTGGGACAGCCGGTCTTCTATTGGGTCGAGGTCCGGTGACCTCGCCTGGTCTGCCGCGTCATCCCATTGGGCCAGCCGCGATGCGTTCTTGCAGAGAGCCCCTCCGAATCGCGGCGGTGCCAGGCCCGGCTCCGAGCTCTGGGGTTTCCGGTCCGGGGGGGCGCGGCCTGTGCGGTAGACTGGGTCGAGTAGACTGGGTCGAATAGGTTGGGTCGAGCGGGTCGGTTCGAATTGGGCCCACCCGCGAGGCCCCGGGGGCTTGGTGGCAACACGGCTTCCACCCGCCCGCGAAGAACGTGCCCGCCGGCGTCATCCGTCGTTTCGATCGACTGTTTCGGCCGTTTCGATGGTTTGACAGTCCCGACGGGCACTTTTAGCCTGAAGCAATGGAAACCGTGGTTGCCCAAGACGCCGTTGTCACTGTCACCGAGAGCGCTGCCCAGCAGATCGCCGTCATGTTGGCTGGCGATTCCGAGAATGCCGGCAAGAGCCTTCGGGTGTTTGTCGAGGCCGGTGGCTGCAGCGGCATGCAATATGGCATGGTGTTCGACGAGCGTCGGCCCGATGACCTGAGCGCCGAATTCCACGGGGTGGGCGTGGTGGTCGATCCGTTCTCAGCCAACTACATGCGCGGTTCGGTCATCGATTTCAGCGATGCGCTGACCGGTGGCGGCTTCAAGATCAACAACCCCAATGCCCACAGCAGCTGCGGCTGCGGCAAGTCGTTCTCGGCCTGAGGGTCACCGGCCAGCGGGCCATGGGCGGTTTGAATCATTGCCCGTTTGGCCGATGGGGAGTTTCGGTGTTGGGTGAATGTGACGCGTCAGGCCTGTTTCTCGGAGAGACCATGGGCTTGCAGGCTCGTCGCTGGGATTCCAAGGCTAGGGATTTTTCATCGGAACCTGTCCCCGAATGGTTTGACCGTCTGTGACCCTCGGTGATCGGCGAGGCTCTTGGGCCCTGCAGCCCGGAGCGCGCCACGAGATCGCCCTGGGGCCCGGTTCGGGCCCCGTCGTTCGATGCCCTCGGCTTCCCGTTTCCGTTTCGTGCCTTCGGACGCGGTGGCGCCTGTAGGCCGTCTTCGGACTTCTCAACCCGACGTGAAATCGGGTTGAATCGCCCTTTCGCGCAAGACCGCGGAATCCTGCGTCCCGCACCCCATCTCTGACCCTTGCTCCCCATGGAGGACACCAATTCCCTGATCGAACAGCGCCGCCAGAATCTGGCCGGACTCAATGCCCGGGGCGTCAACCCGTTCATGAATGCGTTTCGGCCCGATGCCCAGTGCGGCACCGTTAGGGCCGAGCTGGCCCGCTGGGCGGAATGGAACCAATCGCCCGAGCCCAAGGGTGAGCCGGTGGGTCTGCCCGAGGGCACCCGGGTGCGCCTGGCCGGTCGGATCACCGCCCACCGCGACATGGGCAAGAGCCAGTTTCTCGATCTGCGTGACGTGAGCGGCCGCATCCAGCTGTGGATCCAGCCCAAAGTGCTCGGTGAAGACGCCGCCGCGATCTTCAAGTTCATCGATCTGGCGGACTTCATCGGGATCGAAGGCACCCTGTTCATCACCCGCATGGGCGAGCCCAGTGTGAAGGTCGAGTCCTTCATCCCCCTCGGCAAGGCCCTGAGGCCGCCTCCGGGCAAGTGGCATGGTCTCGAAGACACCGAGATCCGCTATCGGCAGCGCTACCTCGACCTGATCGCCAATGAACCGGTGCGGGATGTCTTCCTCAAGCGTTCCCAGATCCTCAAGGAGATCCGTGGTTTCTTCCATCAACGGGGCTATGTCGAGGTGGAGACGCCGATGATGCAGGCCATTCCGGGAGGAGCCGCGGCCCAGCCGTTCAAGACCTACCACAATGCCTTGGGGTGCGAATTCTACATGCGCATCGCGCTCGAGTTGTACCTCAAGCGGTTGCTGGTCGGCGGTGTCGACAAGGTTTTTGAAATTGGCCGCAACTTCCGCAATGAAGGGCTCTCCCGACGGCACAATCCGGAGTTCACCATGCTCGAGGCCTACGAGGCCTATGGCGACTACGCCACCATGATGGAGACGGTCGAGTCGCTCATCCGGCACGTGGCGCTCACCGTGGTCGGCACCCTGCACATCGAGCACCGCAACGCCGACGGCGATGTCTTCAAGACCATCGACCTCTCCCACTGGCGTCGGGCCCGCTACAAGGATCTCGTCCGGGAGAAGGCCGGAGCCGACTGGTTCCAGGTGTCGCCCGAAGAGCGCCGCCGCCGTGCGGTCGAAGACCTCAAGCTCGCGGGCGACATCGCCGACGGCTACGAAGACTTCGAGGTCACCGGAGCGGTCTTCGAGAAGCTCGTCGAACCCACGCTCATCCAGCCGACCTTCGTGACCCACCTGCCCAAGCAGTTGGTGCCCTTGGCCAAGATCTCGGCCGAAGACCCGACCACCGTCGAGGTCTTCGAATGCTGCATCAATGGCCAGGAGATCGCTCCGGGCTACACCGAGCAGAACGATCCGATCGCCCAGCGCGAGGCTCTCGAACACCAGGCCGGTGGCGAGCAGCAGAAGCTCGACGAAGACTTCCTGATCTCGCTCGAGCATGGAATGCCCCCGGCGGGCGGCATCGGCATCGGCATCGACCGTCTGTGCATGATGCTCCTGGGTCAGGAGAGCATCCGCGACGTGATCCTCTTCCCGCAGCTCAAGCCCAAGGCCTGAATCGTCCCGGCTGAGGGCCCTCGGCCCTCGCCGCCGGCTTGGGCCCCGGTGCCGAGTGGGCGGATGAGCGGGCTGCTCCGCGAGGCTGCCGGACCCTCGCCGGCCGGCCCGGAGCGTCTGGCTTGGTTCCGTGCAGACTCGACACCGGAGTCCGACTCCGGTTTGCTCCGGGTGTTTTGCGTCCATCGATGAAACCTGAACTCCTGCAACGCGCCAAATCCCTCGGCTTCTCCGACCGTCAGATCGCCCATCTCACCGGCAGAACCGAGGATGAGGTGCGGGTCGAGCGCAAGAAACAGGGGTTGGTGCCCAGCTACCGGCTGGTCGACACCTGCGCCGCGGAGTTCGAGGCCTACACGCCCTACTACTACTCGACCTACGACCGCGGCGACGACGAGGTGACCCCCTCGGCCAAGAAGAAGATCATGATCCTCGGCGGGGGTCCGAACCGCATCGGCCAGGGCATCGAGTTCGACTACTGCTGCGTGCACGCCTCCTTCGCCCTCAAGGAGGACGGTTTCGAGACGCTGATGGTGAACTCCAACCCGGAGACCGTCTCCACCGACTACGACACCAGCGACAAGCTCTTCTTCGAACCGCTGACCCTCGAAGACGTCCTGCACATCTACGAGCGGGAAGGCTGTTCCGGGGCCATCGCCCAATTCGGCGGCCAGACCCCGTTGAACCTCGCGCTGGGCCTCAAGAAGAACGGGGTCAACATCATCGGAACCTCGCCCGAGAGCATCGAGATCGCCGAAGACCGCAAGCTCTTCGCGGCCATGCTCAACAAGCTGGAGATTCCGCAGCCCCCCAATGGTCTGGCCACCAACGCCGAGGAGGCGCTCCAGGCCAGCCATCGACTGGGCTACCCGGTGCTGGTGCGCCCGAGCTTCGTGCTCGGTGGCCGGGCCATGCAGATCGTCTACTCCGACGCCGAGCTGACCCACTACATGCGGTTCGCCGTGGAGGCCTCGCCCGAGCGCCCGGTGCTGGTCGACAAATTCCTGGAAGATGCCACCGAGGTCGATGTGGACTGCATCGCCGACGTCGGCCACTTCGCCGATCCCCAAGACGCCACCATCGTCATCGGGGGCATGCTCGAGCACATCGAGTTCGCCGGGGTCCACTCCGGCGATGCGGCCATGGTGCTGCCGCCCCACACCTTGTCGCCGAAGGTCATCGAGACCATCCGCGAGTACACCCACGCCATGGCCCGCGAGCTGCGGGTTTGTGGTCTGATGAATGTGCAGTACGCCGTGAAGGACGAGGTCGTCTATGTGCTCGAGGTCAACCCCCGGGCCTCGCGCACGGTACCCTTCGTCAGCAAGGCCATCGGGCGCCCCCTGGCCAAGCTGGCGGCCAAGGTCATGGCCGGCAAGACGCTCAAGGAACTGGGTTTCACCGCCGAGGAATGGCCGAAGTACTGGGCCGTCAAGGAATCGGTCTTCCCCTTCAACAAGTTCCTCGGTCAGGACATCCTGCTCTCGCCGGAGATGCGTTCCACGGGCGAGGTGATGGGTCTCGACACCGATCTGGGGGTGGCCTACGCCAAGGCCCAGATGGCGGCCAACTCGCCGTTGCCCCTGAGCGGCAAGGTGTTCATCTCCATCGCCGATGCCCACAAGAAGGACCTGGTGGAGGTGGCCCAGAGCTATCTGGCCCTGGGCTTCCAACTGGTGGCCACCGATGGCACCGCGGCCCGGCTCGAGGCGGCCGGCCTCAAGGTGGAGCGCACTCTCAAGGTGCTTCAGGGCCGTCCGAACATCGTCGACCTGCTGAAAAACAAGGAGATCCAGCTGGTGATCAACACGCCCAGTGGCGCCGCCCCCCGGGAGGACGAGGTTCGCATCCGGACCACGGCCGTCATCACCGGGACTCCGATCATGACCACCATCAGCGGGGCCAAGGCGGCCGCGCTGGGCATTGCGGCGCTGCAACGGCAGGGCTACTCGGTGAAGACCATCCAGGAATATCACTGATCGTCCCGATCCCGGCCCTGACCGGAGAGGGAGCGGCGATCCCCATGGCCCCATGGCCCGTTAGGCTTCTCAGGGGGCTGGCTTCGGGCGGACTCCGCTTTCCAACCATGCCGCACGACCAACCCACCGACTACCCGCCGTTGGCTCCGGTCTTGAGCGTCACCGACGCCCGGAAGGCGCTGCAGTGCTACCGCGAGGCCTTCGGGGCCGAAGAGCTGTATCGCTTGGTCGATCCCGTGAACGGGCGGTGGGCGCATCTTGAGATCCGGTTGCCGAATGGATCCCTGATCCTTCTGGAAGAGGCGTTGCCGGCCGATGCCACTCCATCCGGTGCCCGACCGACGCGGCCGCGGGTGTCCCTGTGCCTCTTTGTCGCCGAGGTGGATCGGATCGCCGAACGGTGTGCCGCCGCCGGGATGGCGGTGCTGCAGCCCCTTCAGACGCACTTCCACGGCCACCGCTGTTGCCGGTTCCGGGATTCCGACGGCCATGAGTGGATGCTCTCGCAGGCGGTGGAATCGCTTCGACCCTCGGAAATGCAGGCCCGATGGGATCGTCGCGCCGCCGGGAAGACACGGCCCGAAGCCCCGCCAAAGGCGGGTTGAAGCTCCCCCGGGTTGCGCCGGATCCACCCAGTCGAGGCGCTCCGCAGGGGATTCGGCCGACACAGGAAATTCACGCTTCCGGATTTGAATCGGCCCCTTCCTATGCCTAGGTTGGTTGCCGTTAGGGGAGGCCCAAGAGGAGTCGAAAGAAGGGCCGAAAGAGAGGCTTGACCGACTCGGGTTCAAACCTCTATCCATTCGGTCGTTCTCCCCGAAATCGATCCGCAGCCCAGGCATGGGCGCCAGGATCGTCGCCACTTTCATCCCCGTGTGGGGATGGGCCGGCGGGCTTTGGCGGTGTAATCCGTGTGTCACCCCAAAGCCCGCCGCTGCTTTTTCCGCAGGCTTCCGATCCGCCTCTCTAACAGGTCCGATTGACGCGGTCGGCGTCGGGCCCTTGGATCGACCCACCCGGTTCATTTCTCACCGTTGCATTGGGACGCAATTGGGGGTCCTTGCGGCCGCACGAATCACCCTGTCGGATACCGGCCGGTTCTCGGGTTGCGGGGTTTCTTTCCAGGGCCTTGGAACGAGGCGTTTCTGGTGCGGTGCTCCGCCTCATCCGTCGAGGTGTTTTTCCTCAAGTCGAGAACCTATCCGGCCGATAACCGCTTGTTCTGGGGCGACCGGGGGTACTCGGGCAGACTTGGAGAACCCACAACATCGACAGCGTCAGAATGATTCAGCGGTCAATTCGGTGGGAGTGCAGATCGGAAATCGATAGGCAACCGGCTCATCAACCGACGGTTTACAATGACAGTGCCCAATCCCATCCGTAGGGTAAACGGACATTCAATTGAGATCCAAGGCTGTTAATCCGATCGACAGGCGTTGCACGACGGGCCCTGCTCCGTTCAGGGCCCATTCGGTCCACTCGCGCGCCCGGCGTTCCCGGTCCGGGGGTGGGCTCCACCACGTGGGGCTCAGCGAGGAAGGGGTGATCCCATGAGTTCCGAATCCGAGATCCTGCTCCAGTACGAGGAGTCCAAAGAGCGTCTCGATACCTTGAGGGCGGACTACGAGACCATCTTCAGCATCGCCAACACGCCCGAAGAGTTCGCGACCCTCACGGTCATCAAGGATCAGATCCGGGCCGAGGAGCGCACCCTTCGCGACATCCAGGCCCGCTTGCCGGCCCGTGAATCCTTCGGGGCCAAGTACTTTGTCGAGATCCTGGGTCCCCACGAAATCGCCTTCGTCATCCCTCCCAACGTTCCGCGCATCCGGATCCTCGAAGAGGCCCAGGAGATCTACTACAAGCTCGACAAGCGCAATTACGTGTTCCCCAACCGTTACAAGGTGTGGTTGGGCATGCCGTCGTTCACCGAAGGGCGGCCCACGGAGACCCGGTTGGCGATCGACGGGTGTGTCGACGAGAGCCAGAATCGGACTCTGGCCGATCAGAAGCTGTTTCTGAGGCGCAAGTTCGACGAGAACGAGACCTCCATGCCGACGGTCGAAGACCTGGCCGCGGCCCATGCCCTGTTCTACATCGTCACCCGACAGAACCTGTTCCGGGGCATGAAGATCCGGACCCTCAATGGCAGTCTCTACTTCGACAACCTGGGTCTGGGGATGGACCGGTTCTCCTTGGATTGGAACCGGTTCGCCGATGTCGCGGCCGCCTGCCACCTGCCGACGGCGGTGGTCGAAAAAATCCGCGAAGACAAAAAGAAAGCGCGGGGAGCCTAGGTCGAAGTCCGATCCGGTCGGGATATCCGATGGAGCCGTCCGATGGACCTCTGGGCGAGGTCCCGACTCGGATGCCGGTTCGCCTTGTCGCCCAAATGTCACTGTCGACAGGGGGAATGTCGGGGCTATCCTGACCCCTCGACCGCCTCATGTCCCGTCAACGTCCTCCTGCCGGCAGATCTCCGAAACCCCAGACCGGGATTCCGTCGCCATCCTCGGCGCAGGCCCAGGCGCCCGGTGTGGGTTTCTTCAACCGCGAGCTTTCCTGGCTGGAATTCAACCAGCGGGTCCTGGATGAGGCCTTGGATCCGGCCGTGCCGCTGCTCGAGCGGGTCAAGTTCCTGGGGATCACCCATTCCAATCTGGATGAGTTCTTCGAGGTCCGCGTGGCCGGACTCAAGCAGCAGATCGAATCGGAGGGCGTCCACCGGACTCCAGACGGACTCACCGCCAGCGAGTGTCTGCGGGTGGTGACCCACCGGGTGCGGACCCTGGTGCGCGAGGCCGATCGCTGCTGGTCGGAGGATCTCAAGCCCGCGCTCGAGTCGCAGGGCTTCGGCTTCCTCAAGCCGGGAATCCTCGAGGAGACCGATCGGCAATGGTTGTCGGCCTATTATCAGGAGAAGGTGTACCCGGTCCTGACCCCGTTGGCCGTGGACCCCTCGCACCCGTTCCCGCAACTGCTCAACAAATCGTTGAACCTGATCACGCGCATCCGCACTCCGGAGGGGCGTGATCCCGGAGCCACCCGTCTGGCGATCGTCCAGGTGCCCCGCGTGCTGCCCCATCTGGTGAGGCTACCCCGCCTTGACGGACGCCGCGACTCGGTCTTCTTGTCCGATCTCATCGGGGCCAATCTGGCGGGTCTGTTCGGGGTGCCGAAGGTCGACGACTGGTGGTTGTTCCGCGTCACCCGCAACAGCGAGCTCTACATCGACGAGGAGGAGGTCTCCAACGTCCGTCTGGCCGTGGAGGCCGAGTTGCACAACCGCCGCAAGGGGGAGGCCGTGCGGCTGGAGGTCTCGGCCGATTGCCCCGAGGAGATCCGACGCGAATTGCTCGCCACGTTGGGGCTCGAGGCCCACGACCTCTACGCCATCGAAGGGCCCATCGCTCCGGGTCGGCTCATGGCCATCGTCGAAGGGGATCAGTCCCCGGAACTGCGGGATGTTCCGTTCGTGGCTCCCGGAGTCCAGGGCCTTCAGGAGGGGGCCGATGTCTTCGAGACGCTGCGTCGGGGCGATCTGTTGCTGCACCATCCCTACGAGAGTTTCGACGGCGTGCTGCAGTTCCTGCAACAAGCCGCGGCCGATCCGCGCGTCCTGGCCATCAAGCAGACCCTGTACCGCACCGGCGGCGACCGCCGGATCGTGGGCGCCCTGATGGACGCGGTGAAGAACGGCAAGCAGGTCACCGTGGTGGTGGAATTGAAGGCCCGCTTCGACGAGGCCAACAACATCGCCTGGTCCAGGCGACTCGAGGAGGCCGGGGTGCACGTGGTCTATGGCGTGGTCGGCTACAAGGTCCATGCCAAGGTCTGTCTGGTGGTGCGGCGCGATGACGACGGCATCCGCCGCTATGTGCATCTGGGCACCGGCAACTACAATCCCTCGACCGCACGGCTCTACACCGATCTGAGCCTGCTGACCTGCCGTCCGGACGTCGGCGAGGATGCCACCACGCTCTTCAACCTGCTCACCGGCGTCTGCCAGCACCGCCCCACGCGCCAACTGATCCTCGCTCCGTTCGAGCTGCACCAGCGCGTCCAGACGATGATCCGGCGCGAGACCGACCATGCGCGGGCGGGCCTTCCGGCGCGCATCGTGGCCAAGATGAACGCCCTGGTGGACGAGGAGACCATCGGCTCGCTCTACGAGGCCTCCCAGGCCGGCGTCGAGATCGACCTCATCATCCGAGGCATCTGCTGTCTGCAGCCCGGGGTTCCCGGCCGGAGCGAGCGCATCCGGGTGCACAGCATCATCGACCGGTTCCTGGAGCACAGCCGCATCTGGAGTTTCGACAACGCCGGCAATCCCTCGGTCTTCGTGACCAGTGCCGACT
>JAIXXC010000182.1 GCA_027490985.1 Verrucomicrobiales bacterium | reverse complement strand
GTCCCGAGACCTGGTCTCCGTTCCTTCGCTCCAATCCGGTCTGGGCCCTCTGTGTGGATTGGTTGCGCACGCTGCGACACGACACACCGCTGGGGACCTACGAGTTGGATGGGCCCACGCTGCATGCGTCGGTGCAGGAGTACACCACCCAGGCGCGGGAACTCTGCCGCTTTGAAAGTCACCGGGCGCACATCGACATCCAGTACACGATCGGTGGGATCGAGACGATCGATTGGGTGGAGCGCGATGCTCTCAGTCCCGATGGCCCCTTCGGCAACGATGTCCAGTTCTGGCATCCGGCCGCCGGGTACACCCCGCTCACCCAGGCCCCGGGCCGCTTTTCGATCTTCTTCCCCAGCGATGCCCATCGCCCGAAGGTGATCCACGGTCAGGCCGGGATCATCCGCAAGGTGGTCATCAAGATCCCCGTGGACCGCATCGGGTGACGCCGGTGTCCCCCTTGCCCCGTGTCTCGTACCCCGGGGATTTCAGTGCCCCCGGTACACGCAGCGCGAGGTGCAGGTCTCGGCGATGACCAGCTCCGACAGGAGCGGGAGGCGCGGCTTCAGCTCAGTCCAGATCCACAGCGCCAGACGCTCGCTGGTGGGGTTCTCCAGGCCCGGGATGTCGTTGAGGTAATGGTGATCGATCCGGTCGTAGATCGGCTGGAAGGCCGCCTTGAGATCGGCGAAGTCCATGACCCAGCCCGACTGATCGCCGACGGGCCCCTCGATGGCCACCTCGATGCGCCAGCTATGTCCGTGGAGACGGGCGCACTTGTGGCCGGTGGGCACATTGGGCAGGCGATGGGCGGCTTCGATCTGGAAGGTTTTGCGGAGTTCCATGGCAATGAAAGGGAGGGTGGGGTTCCGGAATCGGGTCAGGTTTCGAGGTCGGTCCAGGTCACCAGGTCGCCCAGGGCGGGGCGGCCGTCATGGCGCCAGGCGGCGGGCGGTTCCTGCATGCGACCGATGGGGCAGATGCGGCTGGCGCCCCAATGGGCCAGTCGACGGGCGATCTCGGGCAGGCGGTCGTCGGGCGCGGCCACGGCGACGGTGGACACCTGATGGCGGAAGGGTTCGGCGTATCGCAAGAGCTCGGCCCACTCACGGATCGGTTTGAGTTCGATGAACCGGTGCAGGCACGAAGGTTGGAAACGGGCGTCGTGGTTGAGCACCACGGTCCAGGCCGTGGATTCGGTGCTCGCCCAGAGCCGGACCATGGCCGGTGGCTCGAAGAAGAGGGAGCGGTTCAGATTGCGCTCGGTCAGCGAGGCCATGGCGCCCGCCCGCAATTCGAAGGTGCTCCGCCGCGACTGGATCAGGGCCGACTCGGCGACCCCGATGGAACCCCGCGGCTCGGTCGCCTCGCGCCGATCCAGCTCATCGGCCAGTTCGGCGGCGAGGGTCTCGGCGCTGCCGGAGGCCTCTTCCTCGACGTAGTAGGCGTGGGGTGAAAGGCACCCGAGCTGGTTCCAGGCCGTGATGTCGTCGGCCATCGAGCGCACCAGGCGCTTGCGCGAATACGGGCTCAGCGATTCCTTGGCGATGAGGCCGAAGCTGAGGCGGTGGCCATAGCCGACAAAGCGGGTGCGGGCCGGGATGCGGGGGCGGACACCGGCGAGCATCTCGTCGCTCCCGGTGGCGGTCACGCAGGAGGCCTCGGCGAAGAGCAGATCTTCGAGGTCGCGGGCGTTCCGATCGTCGTGGCTCCAGGACACCAGCTCCAGACAGGCCCCGAGCTTGGACTCGGTCGCGGCCAGCGAGTGGGCGAAGAGGCGCGGCAGCAGCGCGGCGTCGCGGGGGCATTTCACGATCTGGGCCGATCGGGTGATCAGGCCGAGGATCATGGAGAACAGCGCCGGATTGGGCAGGTTGCCGGCCGTGAGGTGCACGAGGAGTTCGGGCCCGACCGCCATGGAGGTGCGCCCGGTGCGGTGTTCGGCCGATCCGGCTCCGAAATCGTCCAGCCGACGGGTGTCTCCGAGGTCCTGGGCGACGAGCGCCTCGAGCGATTCGACCGTGATGGAACCGAAGAACGCGTCGAGCCCGCGCGCCAGCGTGGCCGGGCTCCAGCCGGTTTCACGCGGGGCCTCCCGCAGGGCGATCATGCGGTAGCCGTGGGTCGGTTCGAGCCACTGTTCAGCCGTATGGGCGATCATTTCGATCACGGCCCGGGTGCGCTGCCGCAGCAGCCACTCGTTGCGATTGCGCCGCACGGCGAAGCCGGCCTGCCGCAGCGTCTCCGGTGTGAGCTCGAGATCGGGGCCGAGGTCGGCCAGGAACAATTGATGGAGGGTCATGACCGGGTCAGAGGGTCATCCGGGAGCACCCCCGGGGTTCGGCGTCGGCAGCCCGGCCCAGCAGCACGAAGCCATCGCCGCGGCGTCGGCCGAGATCGCCGGTCTCGAGCGCCGCCACCGACCAGACATTGGCCAGGTCGTGGATGCGCAGGAGGCCGGGTTCGCCCTCGGCGGTGTCGAGCCCGGTTTCGGGATGCACGGTCCGGATGCGCACCCACGTGGGGAATCGGAAGAGCCCGTTCGACTCGTAGGCCTGCGATGAGAGTTCGCTCATGCCGTACTCGGGGATGACATCGGGTCCGCCCAGACGCTCACGGAGGGCCGCGTGCAATTCGGCCCGGGGCAGGGAACGGGAGCGGCCCTTGTAGCCTCCGGTCTCCATGACCCGGGAACCGGCGGGCAGCCGGAACGATCGCTCTCGTGCGGAGAGCGCGTCGAGCAGGTGGACGAACAGGAAGGCCGTTCCGAGGACGAGGATCGGGGCGCCCGCCTCGCAGGCCGATTCGAGCGCCTCGAGGGTGGTGTCGAGGCCGAGTTCCCAGGCGCCGTCGTCGCCGACGTGGCCGGTGAAGACCGATCCGCTGCCCCCGAAGTCGCGGATCACGACTTCGAGCATGTGGACCAGGGACGAATGGGGCGCATCGGCGGGCGGTGGCGTCAGCGCCAGGCAGCGTGGGCGCCAACCGGTTGGAACGGAACCACCGGGAGCCAGCAAGTGCGCCGCGAACCAGGGGCGCAGCGAGTCTTCGTACAGCGCCAGCGATTCGGCGTGATGGTAGTGGCGGCTGGGGCGTTGGGCGGTGGTGCCCGAGGAGTGGAAGACCCGGATCCGTGCTTCCGGAGCCAGGGCCGTGAATTCCAATTCCTGAAAGGCCTGGGTGGGCACCGTGGGGATCTCCCGCCAAGACCGCACCGAGCCGGGGCGCCGCCCGCGGGCATCGCACAGCAGGCGGTAGGCGGGCACGGTGGCGTACTGGAGTTCGAAGAGGCTCAGCGCGACGGATTCCCAGTCGGGTGTGCCGGGGGACGGTTGAACGACATCGGGTGCGGTCGCCCCACCGGGGGAGAGTCGAATCAACGTGCGGACTTGGTCCGCCAAGGATGAATGGCTTTGGGTCATGCGGTTTTGCAGGAACCCTTCAACAACGACCCTCGGGCCGTGATCAAGATTCCCTCCGGCTGGTTTTCCGCGACAGCCGTGCCTTCGGTGTAGGCGAGGAGTGTGGTCCCTGTCGAGCCTTGTCCTGAACGGGGTCGC
>JAIXXC010000283.1 GCA_027490985.1 Verrucomicrobiales bacterium | reverse complement strand
GCACTCGCCGAGGACATCTGGCGATCCTGCTACGCCGGATTGCTCTCGCCGGGGCAGATCGAATACATGCTCCAGTGGATGTATTCGCCGGAGCGCCTGCTTCAGGATTGGCGGTCCGGGGTTTGCTTCGAATGGCCCCTCGTGGACGGCCGGCCCGTGGGGTATCTCGCCACGAAGCTCGAGCCGACCCGGGCTGTGATGCACCTCCACAAACTCTACGTTCTGCCCCAGTACCAAGGGCAGGGCATCGGCAGCCGACTCCTCGACCATGCCTGCCAGTCGGCATCCAGAGTGGGTTGCCAGCAGGTCCGCCTCCATGTGAACAAGGCCAACCATCCGGCCATCGCCTGTTACCGACGTCATGGGTTCATCCAGGAAGCCGCCGTGGTGAACGACATCGGCGGCGGCTACGTGATGGACGACTACGTCATGGTCCGCTCACTCACCGCCGGAGCCCCCTTGCAGGTCGGCCCGCATTGATCCGACGACCGGATCAACCGGCCAGGTGACCCAGGCGTTCCTGCAGCTGGGAGGTCCATCGGCTGACGTAGCTCATGGCCCGGGCGACGTCTTCGAGGGCTTCGAGCGGCAGGCGTTGGATTCGATCCGGGGCTGGCGGGGGAGGGGCCGACTCCCAGGCCGCATTGAGGTCACGCAAGGTGGCCTCGAGAGTTTCCCGGCGGGCATTCACCTGCCGCTGGAGGCCCATCAACCGATCACTCCACTCGAGGGCCTGCCGCATCCGCTGGAGCTTGAGCATCGGGGAATCCGAATTGGGCGTGGTCGCCAAAAAGGTGTCGGCATCACGGCATGACTGACCGATCTCGACGAACAGATCCATGGTTCCGGCGGGGATCCGCTGGATGTCACGCGAGGGGGCGCCCCGCTCGAGTTCGAGCAGGTGGAAGAGCCGGTCCCGGGTTTCCTTGAGCGTATTGTAGGCCGCATTGAGTTCGGCGGAGCGGGCATTGACCTCGGCCCGCTCGGCCTCGGTGCCGCCATGGAAGCGATCGGGATGCGTGGTCGCGGACAGTTCCAGGAAGCGGGTCTTCAGGGCGTCGGCGTCGAGCCAGGGGCGACGCGGTTCTTGGAGCAAGGCAAAACAATCGGTCATGACCAGCGCCGACGGTGACCCCGGATGGCCCCCGCATCAAATGCTTCGTCAACGCCTCCGAGGCCGGGGCGGCTGGTGCATCGCCGACATCTCCGCGTGCCATCCGCGCATAGCGCCCGGGGATGGATCGGATACCCTGTGCCCAACAACGCCTTCCGACCTCTGGGTTCTCCCTTGCCGTCGTGCGTCCATGGAGGATCAATCTTCCACCGAATGCGCGGCCCGGTGACGGAGTCCACGGTTCGCGTTGTCGCACTCAGCCATGAAACAGTTGCTTCGATCCCTCCTGCCGATGTGGGCCTTGCTGGCCGTCACCTTCGGCCTCCATGCCGCTCCGCTCCGCGTGTTCATTCGCGGCGGCGTCAAAACCCACGGCCCGAACCAGCACGATCACCCGCGATTCCTGGGTGAATGGGCCAAGCTCCTCACCGAGCGGGGCATCACCGCCAGCGGCGCCATGGAATTCCCGACGGCCGCCCAACTCGAGGCCACCGACGTGCTCGTGATCTACGCGGCCGACGGCATGAAGATCACCGGCGACGAGCGTGGCCGCTTCGAGCACTTCCTGGCCCGCGGGGGTGGCGTGGTGGTGCTCCATGACGGCGTGGTCAGTGGCGACCAGCACGAGTGGTGCAAGAAGATCATCGGCGGCGCCTGGCGCTGGGACGGCGACAAGAAGACCCAGTGGCACGAGGGCAACGTCGGCGTTTATTTCGTCAATCCTGAGCACCCGATCGTGAAAGGCGTGTCGAACTTCGACTGGAAGGACGAGGTCTACAACCGCCTCGACATGGCCGAGGACGTCAACGTGCTGGCCCAGAGCTTCGTGGATGTCTTCAACATCTGGCCCCAGTTGTGGACCTACGAGAAGACGCTGCCCGAGGGCAAGGCTCCCTACCGGGCCTTTGTAAGTATCCCCGGCCACGAGTATGACTCGTTCAACACCCCGCACTACCGGGCCATCCTGCTGCGCGGCATCGCCTGGGCGGGCAAGCGCGCCAACGCCGACGAGTTTTGCAAGCCCGAGGAGCTGGCCTCGCTCAAGTACCCGGCCGGTGGGCCGAAGCCCGCCGCCGAGGCGCTCAAGACCTTCCAGACCCATCCGGAGTTCAAGGTGTCTCTCACGGCCGACGAGAACGTGGCCGAGAAGATCATGTCGATGGACTGGGACGAGAAGGGGCGTCTGTGGGTGGTCGAGACGCCCGAGTACCCGGGCGGTCGTGACGTGAACAAGAACGACTTCAAGGCCTACTGGAACCGCGCCCAGAACCCGGCCGCGTTCCCGGTCGGTGGCAAGGAATCCCGCAAGCCGCTGGACCGCATCTCCATTCTGGAAGACACCAACGGCGACGGCGTGGCCGACAAGCGGACGCTCTTTGCCGACGGTCTGGAATTGCCCACGTCTCTGGTGTTCTGGAAGGACGGCGTGATCGTGGCCCAGGCCCCGGACATCCTGTGGATCCGCGACACCAATGGCGATGGCAAGGCCGACAAGGTCGAGACGCTCTACACCGGTTGGGGCACCTTCGACACCCATGCGGTCATCAGCAATTTCCGGTGGGGCATGGATGGCTGGATTTACGGATCGGTGGGCTACACCCGCGGTCGCGTGAAGTCGGCCGATGGCTCCAAGGACTTCGGCGACATCGCCGCGGGCATTTACCGCTTCAAGCCCGACGGATCCGCGGTGGAGCAAATCGCCGCCGGCGGTTGCAACACCTGGGGCTGCGAAATCGCCCCCGACAACGAAATCCTCTTCACGACCGCCACCTGCGGCGAGCCGATCTGCCACGTGGTGATCCCCGAGAAGATTTTGGCCCGCGGACAAGTCGGTGGCATGAAGTCGTTCCTGAATGTCATCGAGGAGAACAAGATCTACCCCGCCTTCGACGAAAAGCGTCAGCCTTATGTCCAGATCGACTGGGTGGGCGCGTGGACTGCGGCCGCAGGCGCGACGATTTATGACGGCGGCGCTTGGCCGGCCAAGTGGGCGGCCACCGAGCGGTATTCGTTCTTCATGAGCGAGGCCACCCGCCAGCTCTTCCACCACGAGTTCCTCGACCCCAAGGGCGCGACCTATCAGGGGCGCAAGGAAGACGGCCGCAAGCAGACCGAGTTCCTCGCCAGCACCGATTACTGGTTCCGCCCCATCCACAGCCGTGTCGGTCCCGACGGGGCCATCTATCTGGTCGATCTCTACAATCAGATCGCCGTCCACAACGACACCCGGGGCCCGGGTCACGGCGCCCGCAACGCGGCCTCCCGCCCGGATCGGGATCATCACTTCACCCGCATCTGGCGCATCCAGCACCAGGAAGCCAAGACGCTGCCGACGGTGAAGTTCGACCGCAGCGACGCCGACACGTTGGTGGCGGCCCTGAACCATCCGAATGGGTGGGTGCGTTCGACGGCCAACCGGTTGCTCATCGAGCAACCCGCCTTGTTGGAATCGGCCCTGGAAAGTCTGGGTCAGTTGATCGGTGACACGTCGGCTCCGGCCGAGTCCCGCATCCAGGCGCTGTGGCTCTACCGTGTGGCCGCCTCCAACGGTCCGGTGCCCTGGCAGGATGGTGCGGCCGCGTCGGTGCTCAATGATCCGTCGCCGTGGGTGCGCAAGAACGCGCTGCGCGTGGCCACCGAACTGGTTTCGAACCCGTCCAACCTCCGCTCCCAGGATTCCGATCCGGTGAAGACCACCGAGAAGGCGGTCATCGAGCGCCTGAGCGATCCCGACGGTCGCGTGCGCATCAATGCCTTGATGGCCGCGGGTTCCCTACCGGCCTCCCGTGCTCTGGCCGATGCCGTGGTGGCCGCCTGGCCGAATCTGAAGGACCGCTGGCTCGAGTCCGCGGCGGTGGGTGCTGCCGATCGGGATCCGCTGCTCTTCCTCGAGGCCTCCTTCGCCTCCAAGGATCCGGCTTTCCTCGCCAGCTATGTGCCGCACTTGGCGCGTCTGGTGGCCAACCGTCGTGATGCGGCGTTGGCGGGTCGCATGGTGCAGTTGCTGGCGCGGCAATCGGCCGCCACCGACGGCCTCAAGGCAGCGGCCCTGGAAGCGTTGTCCGCCGCGCTCGACGCCCGCCTGCAGCCGGAACTGGATGCAGCCACTCTGGGTGCCCTGAAGTCGCTCCTGGCCTCGGGTCGCACCGCCGGATCGGTGCTGCCTCTGGTGGCCCGATGGAAAGCGGCCACGGCTCTGTCAGCCGAACTCAAGCCGGCGATTCAGGCCGCCTCGGCCCAGATTCGGGACGCTTCGTTGTCGGACGCTTCCCGAGGCCAGATCGCCGCCAACCTCATCGGTGTTCGCAACATCGATGCGTCGGTGATTCCGGCCGTCGCCGGCTTGGTCACTCCGAGCATCAGCCCGGCGCTCCAGAAGTCCCTGATCGAAGCCTTGGGTTCCGCTCCAGAGGGTGGGATGGCCCTGGTGGAACGATTCGCCCAATTGCCCACCGGTCAGTTGGAGACGGCCTTCGCTCAGGTCCTCAAGCGGGCCGATTCGTCGTCGGCCTTCATCGAGGCGCTGGCTACCCGCAAGATCGACGTGGTGCTGCTCGGACCGGCCCGTCTGCACCGCTTGCGCACCCATGGTGACGCCAAGATCGCCGCCCGGGCCACTCAGGTCATCGACGACCTGAAGGGGCCCGAGGCCAAGGAGAAGGACGCCCTCATCGCCAAACTCCGTCCGGAAGTGGAGAAACCCGGCGACGTGGCCAACGGCAAGAAGGTGTTCACCGCCAACTGTGCCGGCTGCCACATCTACAAGGGCGAGGGCCGCAACCTGGCTCCCAACCTCAACGGCATGGGCGCCCATGGTGCCGCCGACCTGCTCATCCACATCGTCGATCCCAATCGCGTGGTCGAACCGAACTTCATCAGTATCAGCATCGAGACCAAGTCGGGCGATCAGTTCGACGGCGTCATCGATCGCGAGAACGCCTCGGAAGTCGTCCTGCGCGACGCGTCGTCCGATCACACGCTGCGGGTCTCCGACATCGCCAGCCGCAAGTCCACCGGTCGCTCGCTCATGCCCGAGGGCTTCGATGCCTTGGGGGCCGCGGCCCTGCGCGACTTGCTCGCCTACATGACGGTCGACGACAACCGCTTCCGCATCATCGATCTGGGCGGGGCCTTCACGGCCAACAGCGGTCGTGGCCTCTACATCACGCCGGAGCAGGAGGACGACACCGTCAGCTTCCGCAGCTACGGCCTCAAGCGCGTGGAGGATATTCCCTTCGACGTGATCAGCCCGGACAAGGCCGTGGCCAACGTGGTGGTGCTCAAGGGCGGTGCTTCCGACTCCTGGTCGCGCAAGAACCTGCCCAAGCGGGTCGAGGTGAAGGTCGGGGTGGCCGCCTCCAAGCTGCACATCCTGGGCGGCGTGGCGGGCTGGGGTTACCCGGCCGTCGGCGAGAAGATCAACGCCCTGAAGATCACGGCCGTGTTCGAAGGTGGCGCGACGCAGGAGATCGTCCTGAAGAACGGCGTGGAAATCGCCGACTACCGAGGCCGGCCCGATGTGACCGGTTCCAAGGGGTTGCCCAGCTGGACCAAGGGGCCCGGTCAGATCCGCTGGCTCTCCAAGAACATCACCAAGCCGGGTTTCATCCAGAAGCTGGTGCTGGAGAGCTATGACAACGAAGTGGCACCGACCCTGTTCGCGATCACGGCCGAGTTGGGTGCCCCGGCCGGTCCGGAGCAGGCTCAGGCCGAGGCGGTTGTGGCTCCGCTGAAGTGGGGCGACGGCCTCAAGACGTTGCTCATCGGTGGCGGTGCCTCGCACGACTACAACCGCTGGTTCAACCTGGCCGATGTGGCCATGCTCAATGGTTCGGGCCGCATCTCGGCCCAGTACCGGGAGCCGCAGGATGTGACCGTCGACGCCGTGAAGTCGGCGGACATCCTGCTCATCAGCGCCAACAAGGCGTTCCCCGACGCGGCGGTGCGTGAGGCCATCGCCGCTCATGCCGCGGCTGGCAAGGGGTTGGTGCTGCTGCACCCGGGCTTGTGGTACAACTGGGGCAACTGGCCTGCCTACAACCGGGAACTGGCCGGTGGCGGTTCGCGCGGCCATGACGCCTACGGGGAATTCGAGGTCACGGCCTCCGGCGTGAAGCATCCGCTGATGCAGGGCGTTCCTGAACACTTCAAGCTCAGTGACGAGCTCTACTACTACGAGGCCGATCCGGCGGGCACGCCCATCCAGGTGCTGGCCACGGCGCATTCGAAGTCCAAGAACAAGGACTTCCCGCAGGTCTTCGTGGTGAAGCATCCCAAGGCCCGCATCGCGGGCATCACGCTGGGTCACGATGGCATCGCCCACGGGCATGCCGCCTACCAGCAGTTGCTCAAGAACGCGGTGTTGTGGACGGCCCACAAGGAGGCCTGGATCACGGCCAGCGCGAAGTAATTTTCGAGCGGGTTCCGATGTAGCGCGGCGGGTGTGCCAGTCACTCCGCCGCGCTGTTTGTTTTTCGGTGACCGGTTGAAAGGGTTCTCACGTCGGCTCACAGTGCTGCGGCGACGGTGTGTGCCGTTGGGGTATGCTTCGATGAGTCGGCGAATTTCTGCATCGATCGGTGGGAGAACCTTCTGGATGACGGTCCTGATCGGGTGGGTGCTGGTTGTCCGTGCGGGGGGGGTCTCCTTGGATCTGGTCTTCCGGCCCTGCTGGGACGGCAAGCCTCTGGAGCTTGAGGCGCTCCGTCACGAGACCGGTTCCGGCGAAGTGCTGTCGGTGACCCGACTGAGCGCCCTGGTTTCGGGGGCCGCACTGGAGACGGCCGGAGGGGAGTGGGTGGATGTGGCCCCGGCCCATGCCTGGATCGATGCCGCTACCGGTCGTCTGCGGTGGACCTTGAAGGCGGTTCCTGCGGGTCAGTACCGGGCGCTGCGTTTTTGGATCGGGCCGGATCCGATCGAGAACCACGCCGATCCGGCCAAACGCTTGCCCGACGATCCGTTGTCACCCGTTCTGAACGGTCTGCATTGGGACTGGCAGGGTGGGTACATCTTCATGGCGCTCGAAGGGCGCCATCGTTCGGGCTCCGGCCCCATCATTGGCTACTCGCTGCATTTTGCCCGGGATCCCCGCCGCACCCGGATATCGCTCGCGGTGCCGTTGGATCTGACCCGCGACGGGGCCCTCCGCTTGGACTGGGATCTGGCCTCCCTGTTCCGCCTGCCCAGTCCGATTTCGCTCGCGCGGGAGGGGCATTCCACCCATTCGCGCGACCGGGATTCACTGGCCGATGCCCTGGGCCGAAACCTGCCCTTGTCGTTCCGTGTCGGCGAGTGGATGGCGGGTTCCGAGATGGCCGCAAAGGCGGTTCCCGCGGTTGTTCCCAAAGACCTGCCTCCGAACTACACGCCCCATCGATTCGCCATGGCGGCGACTTTTCCCATGCCGGCGCTCCCACGGGACAATCCGTTGATCGAGGAACGGATCGGGTTGGGGCGTCGTTTGTTCCACGAGACCGCCTTGTCGGCCGATGGATCCATCGCCTGTGCCTCCTGCCATGGGGCGTCGACCGGCTTTTCCGACCCGCGTCGGTTCAGTCCGGGCGTCCGAGGTCAGTCGGGCACTCGGCAGTCCATGGCCTTGGTCAATCTCGCCTGGAAGCACGAGTTCTTTTGGGACGGTCGAGCCCGGTCGCTGCGGGAGCAGGTGTTGATGCCCATCCAGGACCCGACGGAGATGGCCGAGACCTTGGACTCGGTGGTCGGCAAACTCTCGGGCATGCCGGACTACCCGGCCCTGTTCGCAAAAGCCTTCGGGACGCCGCGCATCGACGCCGAACGCATGGCGTTGGCTTTGGAACAGTTCGTCCTGACCCTCACCGGGTTCCGGTCCCGGTTTGATTTGTCGATTCAGGGAAAGGCCAGCCTCAGTGATCAGGAGCGTCGGGGTTTGGAGTTGTTCATGACCGAAAACGAACCCCGCATGGGTCAACGCGGGGCCGACTGCTTCCATTGTCATGGAGGTCCGCTCTTCACCGATCACCAATTCCACGACAACGGGCTGGATGAAAAGCCTCAGGATCCCGGTCGAGGGCGCATCACTGGCCGTGAGGCTGATCGGGGCAAGTTCGTGACGCCCACCTTGCGCAACATCGCCCAGACGGCGCCCTACATGCATGATGGCCGCTTCCCGACCCTGGAGGCGGTGGTGCGCCATTACTCGGAGGGGGTTCGAGCCAGCCCCAATTTGGATCCGAACTTGGCCAAGCATGCGGCCGGAGGACTCCATCTGAGCCCGGAAGACCAATCGGCACTGGTGGCCTTCCTGAAAACCTTGAGCGAACCCGTTCCGGAGTCGTCCGTGCCGTCATCGGGGCGACCCCGTCCCTGAATCGCACCTTGTAACCGCGATGGATCCCCGCCGTCTTGTTTCTGAAGCCATGACCACCCCTTCACTTCACCTCACAACCCTGTCCCTTTGTCTGTGGGGCGCTTTGGCCCCGCTGCAGGCGGCCTCGCCCGCGAATTGGCCGGCCTGGCGCGGTCCATTGGCCAGCGGTGTGGCTCCCGACGCCCATCCGCCGATTCGGTGGAGCGAGTCCGAGAACGTGCAATGGAAGGTGTCGATTCCGGGGCGGGGGACTTCCACACCGGTGATCTGGGGAGACCAGGTGTTCATTCTTACGGCGGTGCCCACCGGGCCCGAGGCGGCTGCGGAGGCTTCGGAAGCGGGTGGTCCTCCCACCGATCGTCCCGATCGCCCGGATCGACCCCGTCGCGGTGGCCCCGGTGGCCCCGGCGGCGGTGGCGGAGGGATGGTGGATCGCCCGACCCGCGCCCAGCAGTTCACAGTGATCAGCTTCGACCGCAAGACCGGCAAGCAACGTTGGATGCATTCGCCGCGCACCCAATTGCCCCATGAAGGCCACCACAAGGATCACGGGTTCGCCTCGGCCTCCCCGGTCACCGATGGCCAGCACCTGATCGTTTCGTTCGGTTCGTTCGGTCTCTACGGGTACGACCTGAAGGGCAAGCTCCTCTGGGAAAAGGACCTGGGCGACATGCGCACGCGCAACAGCTTCGGCGAGGGCAGTTCGCCGGCGCTCGACGGCAACACGGTGGTCGTGCTCTGGGACCACGAGGGCGACGACTTCATCGTGGCCCTCGACAAGCGCACCGGTCGTGAGCTCTGGCGTCAGCACCGTGACGAGCCCACCGGGTGGTGCACTCCGTTGATCGTCAGCCACGGCGGTCGCAAACAGGTGATCGTCAATGGCACCCACAAGGTCCGCAGTTACGATCTCCAGGATGGCAAACTGTTGTGGGAATGCGGCGGGCAGACGGTCAATGCCATCCCTTCGGCGGTTTCCGCCGGGGATCGGGTGTTCTTGATGAGCGGCTATCGGGGCAATGCCCTTCAGGCCCTTCGCCTGGACCGTTCTGGCGATCTCACCGGCACCGACGGCATCGTGTGGTCGCACGCCAAGAGCACTCCGTACGTCCCGTCGCCCCTGCTGGTGGGCAACACGCTGTATTTCCTCTCCAACAACAGCGCGATGCTCTCGGCCTTCGATGCCGGTTCGGGCAAGGCTCACTTCGAGGCGGAGCGTCTGGAAGGACTCAATGGCGTGTATGCCTCCCCGGTGGCCGCTGACGGCCGGGTCTATGTGGTGGGCCGCGACGGCAACACCGCCGTTCTCCGTCAGGGCAATGCGCTGGAAGTGCTGGCCAAGAACCGCCTCGACGATGGGTTCGACGCCTCTCCGGCGATCGTGGGCAAGCAGCTCTTCCTGCGGGGGCGGCAGAGCCTCTACTGCATCGTCGAGAAGTAGGTGGTCCGGGTCGGGTGGGGCGGGTGGGCGTTCCCCGTCGGCAAATCCCCTCGACCATCCCCTCGACCGATGGTTGACCCTCCGGAGGCGGACTGGCCAGACTCGGAACAGTCTCCGTGCCGGATGGGTCTTGAGCCGGGCTTCACTCGATGGAAGCCGTGCAGGGCCCGATGGGCGGTGATGGTTTTGGACAAGTCCCACCAATCGATGAAGGCCGTCATTCTAGCGGGCGGGTATGGAACTCGGATTGCCGAGGAGACCCATCTCAAACCGAAGCCGATGATCGAGATCGGCGGCCGGCCGATTCTGTGGCACATCCTCAAGATGTACTCGGCCCACGGGGTCAACGACTTCGTGATCTGCTGCGGCTACAAGGGGTATGTGATCAAGGAGTTCTTCGCGAACTACTTCCTGCACACCTCGGATGTGACCTTCGATGTGGCCAACAACCGCATGGAGGTCCACAAGCGCCACGGTGAACCCTGGCGGGTGACTCTGGTGGATACCGGCGAAGAGAGCCTCACCGGTGGTCGGCTCAAACGGGTGTCCTCGTATGTCGAGAACGACGAGGCGTTCTGTTTCACCTATGGCGACGGCTTGGCCAACGTCGACATCGGGGCCTCCATCCGGTTTCACCGGGAGCATGGCAAATGGGCCACGGTCACGGCCGTTCAACCGCCCGGACGATACGGCGCCCTTCAGATCGAGGCGGGTGTGGTGCGCGAATTCACCGAGAAGCCCCGGGGCGACGGCGGGTTGATCAACGGAGGGTTTTTTGTCCTGTCGCCCAAAGTGCTCGAACTCATCGAGGGCGACCGCACGAGTTGGGAGAACGATCCCTTGGTCCAACTGGCCCAGCGGGGCGAGTTGATGGCCTTCGAGCATCGGGGATTCTGGCAGCCCATGGACACGCTCCGCGACAAGAACCAGCTCGAGGAACTCTGGGCTTCGGGTAAGGCTCCCTGGAAGGTCTGGTCCACACCATGAGCCTCCCCGACCCGAAATTCTGGAGTGGCAAGCGGGTCCTGCTCACCGGTCACACCGGGTTCAAGGGCTCCTGGCTGACCCTCTGGTTGCATCACTTGGGAGCCACGGTGGCGGGGTTGAGTCTTCCGCCGATCACCGACCCCAGCCTCTTCGAGTCGGCCCGGGTGGCCGAGGTGTGTTGCCTGAGCCGGATGGGGGATATCCGCGACCGGGCCGCGACGGCGGCGGTCATCCGTGATTTCAGGCCCGAGATCGTCCTCCACCTGGCAGCCCAACCGTTGGTGCGCGCCAGTTATCGCGAGCCGGTGGAGACCTTCGCCACGAACATCCAAGGCACCATCCATGTCCTGGATGCCCTCCGGGGTCTCGCCGAGGTGCAGGTGGCGGTCATGATCACCACCGACAAGGTGTATCGAAACCGCGAATGGGAACGGCCGTACCGAGAGGAGGACACCTTGGGAGGCGCCGATCCCTACAGCGCCAGCAAGGCGGCGTGCGAGCTCGTCATCGACGCTTATCGCGATTCGTTTCTGCGGGCCCAGGGGGTGCGTCTGGCCAGTGCCCGCGCGGGCAATGTGATCGGTGGGGGAGACTGGTCCGAAGACCGGCTGATCCCCGATGCCGTCCGCGCTTGGCAGCAGGGCCAGGTGCTGGAGATCCGGCGTCCGGGAGCGGTGCGCCCCTGGCAGCATGTCTTGGATCCGCTGGCGGGTTACTTGTTGCTCGCCGAATCGTTGTGGCACCGGAAGGCCGCTGAAGAAGCGTATAATTTTGGTCCCCTCCAAGACGATGCGGCCTCGGTGCGTACGGTGATCGAAATCGCGCGGAACGGGGTGGGTGGAGCAGCGGTGCACTATCACGAAGCAGTCCAAGGCCCTCATGAGGCGGGGTTGCTGCTGTTGGAGAGCGCCAAGGCCCGGAGTCGGTTGGGCTACCGATCCCGTTGGGGCTTGGCCGAGGGGGTACGACGGACTCTTGATTGGTATCAGGCCCAGGCGGTCGGCGACGATGCCCGGCGGCTCTGCGAACAGGACATCCGGGAATACACCGCGTTGCCATGAGCCGCTTCGAGATCCAGAACCTGCCTCTGGCCGGTTTGAAGCGGGTGACGCGCAAGGCCCACTCCGACGCGCGGGGTTTCATCGCCCGGCTCTTCTGCGATGCCGAGTTGCAGGAGGCCGGTTGGATTCGGCCCATCCGGCAAATCAATCACGCCCGGACCGTGCAGTCGGGGGCGCTGCGAGGGATGCATTTCCAACTCCCCCCGCAGTGCGAAATGAAGCTCGTGAGCTGCATCCGTGGGGAGGTCTGGGATGTGGCTGTCGATGTCCGTGCGGGTTCGCCCACCTTCCTGAAATGGCATGCGGAGCGCCTTTCGGAAGACAACCACCACGCCCTGCTGATTCCCGAAGGCTTTGCTCACGGATTCCAGGCCCTCAGCGACAACGTGGAGCTGCTCTACTGTCATTCCGCCGCCTACGCTCCCGCGCATGAGGCTGCGCTGAATCCGTTCGACCCCCGCCTCGCCATCGCATGGCCGCTGCCGGTGACCGATATTTCCGTGCGCGATCAGAACCGCGCTCTGTTGTCCGACGACTTTGAAGGAGTGCCCGTATGAGATGCCGTCATTGCGAGAGTACGCTGGTCCAGAAGGTCCTCGATCTGGGTTCGGCCCCGCCGTCCAACGCCTACCTGACCGCCAAGAACCTGCGCGCGCCCGAGACGGGCTACCCGCTGGTCATCCGCGTCTGCCACGCGTGCTGGCTGGTCCAGACCGAAGACTACGCGGCCGCAGCGGAGTTGTTCGACGCCCATTACGCCTACTTCTCGAGCACCTCGACCAGTTGGCTGGATCATGCGGCGCGCTACTGTGAGGGGATCACCGCACGACTGGGGCTGACCTCGGCCAGTCGGGTCATTGAAGTCGCCTCCAACGACGGATACCTGCTGCGGAACTTCGTCGCCGCGGGCATCCCGTGTCTGGGCATCGAGCCCACCGACAGCACCGCCGAGGCGGCCGAGGCCATCGGGATTCCGGTCTTGAGGGAGTTTTTCACCGAGTCCCTGGGGCGGCGTCTGGCCTCGGGCGGGCAACAGGCCGATCTGATCATCGGCAACAACGTCTTCGCCCACGTCCCGGCCATCAATGATTTCACCTTGGGTCTGAAGGCCACGCTCAAGCCCACTGGAACCATCACCCTGGAATTCCCGCACCTGATGCGGATGTTCGAACAGAACCAGTTCGACACGGTTTATCACGAGCACTTCTCGTATTTCACCCTGCATACGGTGCAGCGGATCTTTGCCGCGGCGGGCCTGCGGGTCTGGGACGTGGACGAATTGCCCACCCATGGCGGCAGCATCCGGGTCTACGGTTGCCATGCGGAGGATCCGCGCCCGGAGGCTCCTGCCGTGGCTGCATTGGTGGCCGAGGAAGTGCGGCGCGGCCTGCAAAGTCCGGCCGGTTACGAGGGGTTCCAAGCCAAGGCCAATCGCATCAAGGACGACTTGCTCTTCTTCCTGATCCAACAGAAGCGGGCCGGCAAGACGGTCGCCGCCTATGGAGCGGCGGCCAAGGGCAACACCTTGCTCAACTACGCCGGAGTCAAACCCGACCTGCTGCCCTTTGTGTGTGATGCCGCGCCCTCGAAGCAGGGCAAGTGGATGCCCGGCAGTCACATTCCGATCCTTCCTCCATCGATCCTCGCTGAGCGAAGGCCGGACTACCTGCTCATCCTGCCGTGGAACATCGCCGCCGAAGTGCGTCAGCAGAATAGTGCGCTGGAACGTCTTGGGACTCGGTTCGTCACCGCGATCCCGGAATTGACGGTGTTTGCGCCTGCGGCATGAGTCGGGGACACGGGATGCAGCGCTTCAATACCGCTGCTCGCGCCAGTCATCGACCGTCATGGCCCGGCCGCTTTTCCATCCGGCGTGGCCATCGAAGAGCAGGAGATTCGATCCTTCGCCATGGCGCTTGGCGGCCACGCGGCGTTCGCCACTCAGAGTGCGCCCCGTGGCCCCGTAGGGCAGGTGGGCCGGCGTCCACACGTCATTGAGGTCCACGCTGCCGATGACGTTGGTCACCGTGAACACCGGCCGCCACGGGGCGCTCTCGTTGTCGGCAAAATAAATCGTGTCGGAGGGGCTTTGGACGCGTTGCAGGTTCACCGCCCCCGTCACCTCGCTGCCGACCGTGTCGCGCGGGCTACTGAACTGCCAGGCGTTCACCACATAGCAGACCACCTGGCGTTTGTTGGGATAGCTCGGGCAGGTGTACACCTTGATCCGGCCGTACTGGTCGCGAGCGGCCGCGGTGCCGCCCAGGCTGGGGATGTACATCTGCCACCAGTACGGTTCGTTGCCCCGGGGAACCCTTCCTCCGTGATCGTCGGCATACATCAGCATCGCCAATCCCATTTGGCGCAGGTTGTTGTAGCAGGCGGTCTTGCGTCCCTTCTCCTTGGCCTTGGCCAGTGCCGGCAGGAGCATGCCGGCCAGGATCGCGATGATGGCGATGACCACCAGCAGCTCGATGAGCGTGAAGGCCCGAGGCTGCGGAGACGTGCTGCGGGGGACCATGGCGCTGATGGAACTCGAACCGCTCGGAGAATCAACCGGCCAATTCGAATCCGGTGAGCCTGTCCCTCACTCCTGTTTGCTGAACTCGGCCCAGGGTTGATCGGGTTTCGGGGACAGGCTTGAATTTCAGACCGGTCGGGCAACTCCATGAAACACCACTCCCAATCGACTCGGTGCGCCCCTGTCGGCGCCAGCGGCCAATCCTTGTTCCGAAGGGGATTCATGCCGGTGTTGGTTTGCCTTCTGACCGTCCTTGGATGGGCCCCGTCGGTCGCCGCTGCCGATCCGCTCACACCCCGCAAGGGACTCGTCGCGACCGTGAATCCGGTGGCCACCGAGGCGGGCCTGCAGGCCTTGCGCGACGGGGGCAATGCGGTCGATGCGGCCATCGCCTGTGCGCTGACCCTGGGCGTCGTCGATGGGCACAATTCAGGCCTCGGCGGCGGCTGCTTCATGACGTTGCGCCTGGCCGACGGGCGGTTGATCACCCTCGATGGCCGTGAGATGGCCCCGGCCGCGGCCACGCGTGACCTGTTCTTGCGTGAGGGCCAGGCCGATTCCCGTCTCAGCCGGGATGGCGCCCTGTCGGTGGGCATTCCCGGCGAGTTCGCCACGCTCGACTACGCCAGCACCCATTACGGACGTCTGCCGTTGGGCCGTCTCCTCGAGGCCGCCGCCCGGGTCGCCGAGAAGGGATTCCGGCTCGACCGACACTACGTCGGACGCCTCAAGGAGACACGCTCCCAGTTGGCGTTGTTCCCCGAGAGCGAGGCCATCTTCCTCAAGGGGCTGCCGTCGGTGCCGTCGGCAGGTGATCTTCTGCGCCAACCCGACTTGGCCCGGTCGTACCGGCAGATGGCCACGGGCGGGGTGGCTTGGTTCTACCGCGGCGACTTCGCGCGCAAGACCGAGACTTGGATGAAGGCCCATGGCGGCGTGGTCACGGCCTCCGACTTCGCCCGATACGAGGTGGTGCCGCGAGAACCGGTCCGCGGCACCTATCGCGGGTATGAGATCGTGAGTTTTCCGCCGCCCAGCTCCGGAGGGGTCCACATCGTGCAGATCCTCAATATCCTCGAGCGTTTCGACCTCGCGGCCATGGGTGACGGTTCCGCCGACTTCGCCCATGTGGTGGCCGAGTCGATGAAACTGGCCTTCGCCGATCGGGCCCGCTGGCTGGGGGATCCCGATTTCGCGAAGGTGCCCCGCGGCCTGGTCTCGAAAGACTACGCGGCCGAACTGGCCCGGAGAATCCGCCTCGATCGGGCCGTGGTCGTCGCCTCGGCGGGCACGCCGCCAATGGCCGATCGCGACTGGTTCACCCGCGAGCGGAACCGACACACCACGCACTTCTCCACCGCCGACATCGAGGGCAACTGGGTGGCCTGCACCGCTTCGCTGAACACCAGCTTCGGCAGCAAGGTGGTGGTGCCGGGCACGGGCATCCTGCTCAACAATCACATGGATGATTTTTCGGCGCAGCCGGGCGTGCCCAATTATTTCGGCCTGGTCGGGGCCGAGGCCAATGCCATCGAAGCGCGCAAGCGGCCGCTCTCGAGCATGAGCCCCACGCTGGTACTCAAGGAGGGGCGTCCGATCCTCAGTGTGGGTGCGGCCGGCGGGCCGACCATCATCTCGCAAACCTTGATGGCGATCCTCCGGACCGTCGATTTCAAGAAGCCGCCCCGCGAGGCCTTGGCCGCTCCGCGCCTGCATCACCAGTGGAAGCCCGATGAACTCCACGTGGAGCGGGCTTGGGGCGAGGCCGTCATCGCCGAATTGCGCCGCCGTGGGCACACGGTGGTGGTCGATGCCTCGCTCGGCGCCGCTCAGGCGGTGGGGCGTGATGCGGAGGGACGTTGGTCCGCCTCAGCCGATCCTCGGGGCGAGGGCGCTGCCGGGGTCTGGTAGGGCCGCCTCCAGGTCAACGTCGGCGAGTCAGGAAAGGGCCTTGCGGATCGCCCGCGCCAGCGCCAGGGCCCCGGGCGTGTCGCCGTGCAGGCAGAGTGTCCGGGCCGGAACGGCGACCCAAGCCCCGTCGAGGCTCTTCCATCCGCCGGTCTGCCGCCATTCGCTCAGCCGTTCGGTGATTTGCCGGGTGCGGGTCAACACCGCCCCGTCTTGATTCCGCGGAACGAGGTGGCCATCCGCGCCGTAAGCCCGGTCGATGAACCCCTCGGCCCAGGCGGTGACTCCGCCCTCGCGGGCCAGTGTCAGCAGGCGGCCTCCGGCGCGTGCGTAAATCGTCACCTTGGGAAACCAGCGCGCCACCGCCTCGACATAGGCCCGGCCCAGGGATTCATCGCGATCCACGGCATGGTAGAGCGCCCCGTGCAGCTTGATGTGGTGCAACCGGCTGCCATGTCGTCGGGCCAGGTGAGCCAGGGCACCCGCCTGCTGGAGCACCAGGGTTTGCAGCTCCCGGGGCGACAGGGTCACTTCGGCCCGTCCGAAG
>JAIXXC010000071.1 GCA_027490985.1 Verrucomicrobiales bacterium | reverse complement strand
TGGGAACGGCTCAGCACCCGGTTCCCGGTGCGCTGAACGGCCGCACCGACAGCGCCGTGGGCTTCGATGCCACCGCCAATTCGGTGACCCTGGTGCCCTACATGCCCGAGATGAACCCGAAGGCCCCCTTCACCGTGGAGGCCTGGCTCAGCCCGAATGTCGAACACGCCGCGGGCTCCGGCACCCTCACCTGCGCGATCTCCAGCGGCCAATTCGCCACCCCCCGCACCGGTTGGTTGATCTACCAGGCCGAGAACGGCTGGAACCTGCGCATGTACAACAGCAACGGCACGGCCACCTCGGTGAATATCACCGGCGGAACGGCGCCCGTATCCGGCATGTGGTACCATGTGGTGGCGGTCTATGACGGGGCCACGGCCCAGTTGTTCGTCAATGGCGCCAAGGCGGCCGAGGCCGCTCAAACGAGCTACGTGCCCGGCCAATCCGGCGGGTTCGCCATCGGTGGACGGGCAGACGGATCGTTCTGGTGGGACGGTTCCGCCGATGAAGTCGCCCTGTACAGCAAGGCGCTGACCGCCGAAGAAATCTCGGCTCACTACGCCAACGGCGCGGCCAACAATCCGAGCACCACCTACCAGAGTCTGGTGCTGGCCCAGGCTCCTTTGGCTTACTACCGCCTGAACGAGGGTGTCTACACGGCCCCGACAAGCGTGCCCAAGGCCGCGAACAGCGGAACCGCAGGGGCCTCGATCGCCGGTTCCTACAACCCCGGCTTGAAGGCGGCCGCTGACGGTCCCAAGCCCCCCACCTACACCGGTTTCGAGGCCGCGAATGTCGGCGGTGGCTTCAATGGATCGGCCGGCTACGTCGGCACTCCGTTCCAGATGAACGACATGACCGACTTCACCATGATGGGCTGGATCCGGCGTGGAGCCGTCAAGAGCGGTCGCGGCGGCTACTTCGGCCAGAACGACCTGCTGGAGTTCGGTGACGCCGATGGCGGTGCCAACATCGAACTGTGGGTCAATGCCCGCGGTGGCAACATCAAGGCCGCCTACCCGTTCGAGGACAACGAATGGGGTCACTTCGCGGTGATCGGCAACGCCACGTCCACCGTGCTCTATGCCAACGGCAAGGAGATCGGCCGCCTCAGCGGTTCGATCACCGGCTACGGCACGAGCAGCTACAACTTCAACATCGGTGGCGGCGGCATCTTCAACACGGCCGGCGACTACTTCAAAGGCAACCTCGACGAGGTCGCCGTCTTCGACAAGGCGTTGAGCGCGGCCGACATCCAGTCGATCTACTTCTCGGCCAACGTCGCCCCGACGATCACCCGGCAGCCGAGCCTTCCGAGCCGCACGCTCTATGCCGGTTACTCGGTCACCGTCACGGCCGCGGCCTCGGGCACCCCACCGTTGACCTACCAATGGCGCAAGGACGGCCAGAACTTCTCAGGCAAGACCTCATCCACCCTGGCGCTCACCGGCATCACCGCGGCCGATGCCGGCTCGTATGACGTGGTGGTCAGCAGCGCCTATGGCTCCAGCGCCAGCACTCCGGTGGCTCTGGTGGTGACCCCGGCCGACGCCGTCGCTCCGACCCTCAAATACGCCGCGGGTCTGTCGAGCTTCGACAAGGTGCGCGTCTGGTTCTCGGAGCCCTTGGATCCGACCACCGCTCAGACGGCCGCCAACTACAAGATCAACGGCCTCACCGTGACCGCCGCCTCGCTGTTGGCCCCGGCCGGCAGCATCGGTGACAACGTCGTCGAACTGACCACCTCGAAGCAGACCGCCGGCCAAACCTACACGGTCACCGTCTCCGGGGTGAAAGACCAGATGGTGCCCGCCACGGCGATCGCCGCCAGTTCCACCATCACCTTCGGATCGTGGCAGTGGGTCTCCGGAGCCCTGCGCTTCGAGCACTATGACAACCTGCCGAGCGCGAGCGACGCCGCCATCACGGCCGCTCTCGATGACCCGCGCGTGATCGCCGGCGCCCCGACAACACTGGGCACCATCACGGGGCGTTTCGACACCCGAACGGTGTTCCCGGATGACAGCCACGAGAACTACATGGCCCGGATCAGCGGCTTCATCTCCCCGACCGAGACGGGCGACTACTACTTCTTCGTGGCCTCCGATGACGCTTCCCGCGTCTATCTGAGCGCCAACGAGACCATGCCCAACCCGGCAACAGACGCTCCGATCATCAACGAACCGGGCTGCTGCAAAGGCTTCCTGGAGCCCGAATCCGGATCCCCGCAAACCACGGCCGCCCCGATCAGCCTGCAGGCTGGCAAGAAGTACGCGATCCTGACGCTCCTCAAAGAAGGCGGCGGCGGCGACTGGCTCAAGGTGGCCTGGCGCAAATCGACCGACACCACGGCGGCGGCCTCGCTGGCCCCGATCGACGGCAAGTACCTGTCGACCTATGTCGATCCGAACGCCGAAGTGGAATTCACCCAGCAGCCCACCAATCAGGAGGGTGCCCTCTCCACCACCGCGGTCACGTTCCTGGCCCAGGCCTTCACCTCGAGCGACGGTGGTTTCACCGTGACCAACACCACGCCGGAGCCTCCGGGTCCGTGGGTGTACGATCCGGCCAACGGCCTCTGGTCGGCCGATGGTTCCGTGGACGATTGCGGTGGCCCCTACAACAGCCGCCTCAACTCGGCGACCTACACGGTGCCCGAATCGCAGGCCGTGACCCTGAGCTTCTCGCACCGCTATTCCTTCGAGGGTGACTTCTTTGATGGTGGCCAAGTGCTCGTCAGCGTCAACGGGGGCGCCTTCACCGTGGTTTCAGCCGATAACTTCACAGCCAATGGCTATGCCAACGGTGTGATCCAGGGCAACGGTGTCCTCAAGGGTCTGCGCGCCTTCAATGCCGATTCCCCGGGCTATGCCGCCGGTGAATTCATCACCAGCACGGCGATCCTCGGCACCTTCACCCAGGGCGACAAGATCGTGGTGCAGTTCCTGGGCGGTTGGGACGACTGCTCCAAGGGCAGCACCCCCAGCTGGCAGATCAAGCAAGTGAAGCTGGCTGTCAGCTCGCCGCCCACCGCGGTGACCTTCGACGGCACCGCCCAGGTGACCCGCCA
>JAIXXC010000036.1 GCA_027490985.1 Verrucomicrobiales bacterium | reverse complement strand
CTGGTGGAATTCGATCGGCGCACCACGGGCGTGGACCAGTTCCGCGAGCTGGCCATTGCGATCCATTCGCGGGGGGCCCGGTTGATGCTGGATCTGGTCATCAACCACACCGGCTGGGGCAGCGCCGAATGGGAGGAGCACCCGGAGTGGTTCGTCCGCCGCCACGATGGTGAATTCGAGAGTCCCGGAGCCTGGAACGTGGTGTGGGAAGACCTCGTCGAGATGGATCAGCGGCACGTGGCCCTGTGGGATTACCTGGCCGACGCCTTCCTGATCTGGTGCCGGCGCGGGGTGGACGGATTCCGGTGCGATGCCGGGTACAAGATACCCCCGCATGTCTGGCAATTCATCACGGCGAAGGTCCGTCGGGAGTTTCCGGACACGGTCTTCCTGTTGGAGGGCTTGGGAGGTCCTTGGGAAGCCACCGAGGCCTGTCTGGCCGAGGGTGGGATGCAATGGGCCTACAGTGAACTCTTCCAGAACCACGGATCCCTCGGGATCAGCGGCTACCTCGACCACCATCTCCGCGCCAGCGCCCGGTCGGGCATCCTCGTCCACTACAGCGAGACCCATGACAATTCACGTCTGGCCGCCAATGGGGGCGTGCCGGGCCAACCCGCCACGCCGGAGGGGCGCCGCTGGTCGCTCTTCCGCAACCGACTGGCGGCCCTGACGTCCATCCAGGGCGGCTTCGGATTCACGGCCGGAGTCGAATGGTGTGCGACCGAGCAGATCAACGTGCACAGCAGCCGCGGGCTGGCGTGGGGATCCCGCGAGTCGTTGGTCACCGAACTGGCCGCGGTGAATCGCCTGATCAGCAACCATCCGTGTTTCTTCGACGGAGCCGTGCTCCAGCGGTTGAGCGAACCCCAGAGTCCGGTCTACGCCTTGCGACGGGACTCCTCCGACGGGCTGGATCGGGTGCTGGTCCTCGCCAACACCGAGTTCGAGGAAACCCGTTCCATCGACCTGCCCCTGACGGTCTGGCAGGAACTGGGACAGCCGGGCGTCGATCTGATCGGTCAATTGCCCGCCCCGCGGTGGGAACCCCTGCCGAACGGCACCCCCGCCGCCGCCTGTATCAGAATCACCCTCGCTCCCGGAGCCACCCATTGCCTGAGCACTTCGACCACGCCTCGGGGCGTGTCGGGCGATTCGTATCGCGAGGCCCGTTCGCGGGCCGACTGGGCGGCCCAATGCGCTGGCCGGGTGAGCCGTGGCCGCACCGTCCTTCCGGTCGATTGGCGACGCTGCGCCGACTGGGTGGCCCGGGATCCCGAGGGATGCCTGGCCGCGATCCTCCACGGAAATCCGCTGGATCAACCCGATGCCAAAGCCTATCGGCCCCTGGTTGTCTGGCGGCTCAAGGATCGCCAGCGGATCACGCTGGTGCCACCCGGCCACTGGTTGATGATCCGCGATGCGGACCGCTTCCGGGCCCTCACCCGCCCCGTCAACGGCGGGCTCGAGCACCCCGTGGAATCCATCCCGGTCGAGGGAGGGCACATCGCGGTGTTCCCGCCGCGCGACTCCAATGGGGATGTCCTGCTGGAGCTCGAACGCTACGCTCCGACGGAACGCCGGGTCCGGGCGACGGTGCGGTATCTCGACTCGGTCCCCGCCGAACTGCCCTCGGTCCCCCCCGACCCGGAGAAGACCACGGTGCTGCTCACCAACGGACGCGGTGCCATGGCGCGGTTGTGTCTCGATCTGGGGCGGATCCACTCGAAGTACGATTGTGTCCTGGGAGCGAACCTGCATCCTGAGGTGCCCGTCGATCGCCACGTGATGGCCAAGCGGATCCGAGTCTGGATCAATGCCGACGGATTCATCTCGCCGCTGGACGCCTCGAATCTCGTGAACGTCGAGACCAGCGCCCCCACCCACTGGCGGTTCATCGCCAACGCCGGTGACGGACGCAGCGTGGAGATCCGCATCGTGGCCGACATGCTCGAGGGCAAGAACACCACCGTGTTCCGCTTCAATCGACCGGTTTCACCGAGCCACGACTCCCGCCTCGGGCGTCCCCTGCCCGCCTCCTGCGATGTGAGGCTGGTGGTGCGGATCGATCTGGAAGACCGCAACTTCCACTGGGAGACCCGCCTCAATCCGGAGACCGAATCCCATTTTGTCCGATCGACCCGGAATCTGTCGCGTCCCGGCACCGCGGCGGATCCGTCGGGCGACTGCGCGGGCTTCAGCTTCCAACCCGACCCTTCGCGGGCACTCCGGGTTCTGGCGACCCGCGGGCGTTTTCATCCGGCCGTCGAATGGTGTCGGGAAATTCCCCATCCGGTCGAGGCCAGTCGGGGGATGAACGGTTCCGGAGACGCCTTCAGCCCCGGATGGTTCGAGATCCCGCTCAGTCCGGGTGATGCCTCCACGATCACGGTCTCCGCCGAGGCGGCCGACGTGACCGAGGCCGAGCTCGACGGTTTCATCGGACGACGTCAGGAGATCCTGGGCTGCAGCGCGGCTTGCCCGTTCGAGACCCTGCTGCGACGGGCCATCCGCAGTTTCGTGGTCCGACGGAACGATTCGGTGAGCGTCATCGCGGGCTATCCCTGGTTCCTGGACTGGGGGCGCGATTCGCTCATCGCCGCCCGCGGCCTCATCGCGGCCGACCGCTTCGCCGAGGTCCGCCAACTCCTGGTCACCTTCGGACGCTTCGAAGAAGCGGGCACCCTGCCCAACTCGATCCACGGCGAAAACGCCTCCAACCGGGAGACCAGTGACGCCTCGCTCTGGTACGGCATCGTGGCCGAAGAACTGGCCGAGGCCGATCCGTTCGGTGCCGAGGCGGTGTTCGACCTGAACACGGGCGACCGTCAGAGCCGGACCGTGCGGGATGTGCTCCGATCCATCGCGGTCGGCTACCTGCAGGGCACCCCCCAGGGCATCCGCGTGGACCCCGCCAGTGGTCTGGTCTGGAGCCCCAGTCATTTCACCTGGATGGACACCAACCATCCGGCGGGGACCCCGCGTCAGGGCTACCCCGTCGAGATCCAGGTGCTCTGGATCCGGCTGTTGCGCCTGCTGGCCCGGCTCGACTGCGCCCCGGTCGATCCCACCCGTGGCTGGGCCGATTTGGCCAGGCAGGCGGAAGACTCCTTCCATCGCCTCTTCTGGAACGAGAGTCTGGGCTGGTTCGCCGACTGCCTGCATGCCCACCAGGATCATCCGGCCGAGAAGGCCGTGCGCGACACGGCCTTGCGCAGCAATGCGCTGCTGGCCGTCGCACTCGATCTGGTGGATGGCGAAAAGGCCCGCCGCACCGTCGAGGCGGCCCGGCGGCATCTGGTGATCCCGGGGGCTTTGCGGTCGCTGGCGCCGCTGCCGGTCCACCCGCCGCTGCCGGTCTGGCACCACGGGCGACTGCTCAACCATCCCGACGAGCCCTATTGGGGATCGTACGAAGGCGATGAAGACACGCGTCGGAAACCGGCCTATCACAATGGCACCGCTTGGGTGTGGACCTTCCCGTCGTTCTGCGAGGCCGTGGTGAAGGCCTATGGCCGCAGCGCCGCCTCCATCGAGGCGGCCCGCGCCTACCTGACGAGCATCGATGCCCTCCTGCTGCCGGGGTGCGCCGGGCAATTGCCCGAGATCCTCGACGGCGATGCCCCCCATCACCCCCGCGGTTGCGACGCCCAGGCTTGGAGCATCACCGAGTCGCTCCGGGTCTGGCGCTGGCTCAACGAGCTGTCGGCCCGGACCCCAGACGGGGCGGTCGCCTCGGGAGGCACTCGGGGCGAGGCCTGAAATATCCGGGCTAAATCCTTCCCGAAGCCCTTGAGGGTCTCTTAACATTTCAGCCTCACATGCGATCGAGTTCGGGATTCGACAAATTGTTGGAGCGTCTGGTGGGTGGGTTGCTGCTCTTTTCGGTGGCCTGGCTGACCTTCTGGTTCGCCGGGGTGAACCCCCGTGAAGCGGGCGTCGGCCTGGGCGCCATCGGTCTGGCCGGAGCTCTTTGGGCCATCCGGATGTGGGCGGAGCCCTCGCACCGGTTCCTGCTGCCCCCCGTGACCTGGGCTGTCGCGGCCTTCTTCGGCTATGCCGCCTGGCGTTGCCATTCGGCCCCCGTCCCGTACTGGGCCCTGCAGGAGGTCTTCCTGATCGGGGTCTGCGCCATCGCCTTCTTCATCAGCCTGCACAACCTGCACCGTCAGGAAACCTCGGGCTGGGTGGTCAACGGCCTCCTGATCGTCGGCCTGCTGTCGTCGGCGTACGCCATCGTCCAGTTCACCCAGAACTCGCAGAAGATCCTCTGGGAGACCCAACCGCTGGTGTACTACAAGCGTTTTGGCGCCACCTTCGTCAACCCGAACCACCTCGCGGCATTCCTCATCATGCTCATGCCGCTGGCCTTGGCGCAGGCCTTCCTGGGCCGCGGAGGCGCCGTCCAGAAGATTGTCGCCGGTTATGCGGCCCTGGTGATGCTGGGAGGCATCGCGGTGACCATGTCGCGCGGGGGATGGCTCGGAGCGGCCGCCGCCATCGCCTTGTTCTCGCTCTGGTTGCTCCGCCGGCCGCAATACCGGATCCCCATGGCGGCCCTCATGGCGGTGCTGTGCCTGGGCACGGTCACGTTCCTGGTGCAGTCCGAAAAGGCGCGCGCCCGGATCGACGCGCTGACCGCCTCGGGCAAGAAAGACAGCGGCCTCTTCCGGGCCTGGATCTGGAAACCCGCCTGGCAGATGGCCACCGACCACCGGTTGCTGGGTGTCGGGCCGGGCCAGTTCGACACCCGGTTTCCCGCCTACCGCACTCCCACCACGCCGCTGAGCCCCCAGCATGTCCACAACGAGTACCTCGAACTCCTGGTCGAGTACGGGGTCGTGGGCGCCGGTCTTGTCGGCGCGGGACTGGCGGCCTTCGGATACGGTCTCTACCGCACCTCGCGTCATGTCGAACGGGGTTCATCGGACCTGGGAGTCAAGCAGAGCAACCGGACCGCGTTCTTCGCCGGCGGCGTGGCCGGACTGGGCGGGCTGGGGGTGCATTGCCTGTTCGACTTCAACCTGCACATTCCCGCCATCGCCATCACCGCGTCGATCCTGTCCGGAATCCTCGTTTCGAACACCCGCTTCGCCACCGAGCGGTTCTGGATCAAGTCCTATCTGCCGCTGCGACTGGCGGCCACCGGGGTCTTGGGAGGCTTGCTCTGGTGGATGATCCCGTTCGGCATCACCGCGGCGCGGGAAGACCTGCACCTCAAACGCGCGGAGCGACGCCCCGCGGTCGATGATCGTTTCTTCGACGAACTCGCCCAGGCGGCCGCCTTCGCCCCTGGAAACCCGATGATCGCCCATTGGTATGGCGAGGAGAAACGCCGTCTGAGTTGGCAGGGGTTGCCCGGCTGGGAAAAACAGGCCCAGGAGGCCCTGCTGTGGCTGGGCAAGTCGGCCCGACTCGACCCCTTCAATGCCCGGACCCGAGTGGCGATGGGGCTGTGTCACCAGTGGCTCGGAGACCTCAAGTCGGCGTCCGAGGAGTTCGAATCGGCCCTGAAACTGGGGCCCAACGACGTCCCGGTGCTCAATGCCCTGATCTGGAATCTGATCGTCCGGGGCGAGTTTGCGCGGGCACGGCAGCTGGTCGACGCGTCGCTGAAACTCAATCCCTGGGACAACTGGGAAGCCCGGTCCTACGCCGAGCGTCTCAAAACAACCGCCCCCTGACCCGGTGCGCCCTGCGGCGAGCAGCCCTGATTTCCAGATTGGCAGGACTCCGCCGACAAAACATCCTGACATCATGAGTTCGGCCGCCAGCACTGGCGACAAATCGACCCTTCACCGGGATGTCACGGTTCAGAACCGGCAGGGGATCCATGCCCGCCCGTCGGCTTCGTTCGTGAAGCTGGCCAGCCAATTCCAGTGCGATGTGTTCATCGAAAAGGACGGCGAGACCATCAACGGCAAGAGCATCATGGGGTTGCTCATGCTGGCCGCCGGTCCCGGCAGCAGGCTGCGCATCGTGTGCACCGGCCCCGATTGCCAGACCGCGCTGAGCGAACTGTGCGCCCTGGTGGACGCCAAATTCGGCGAAGACTGACTTCCCTGCCATCCCAGCACTCCAGGCCCCCTGACCACCCCAAGTCCCGAGCCCATGTCCGATTTCAACATCCATTACGTCGCCAATCTGGCCCGAGTGGCGCTGACCCCCGATGAAGAAGCGCGTCTGGGTGGCCAGCTGAACAACATCCTCGGGTACATCGAGAAACTGAAGGAAGTCGATGTGTCGCAGGTGGAGCCCACGGCCCATGCCTTTCCGCTGGTGAATGTGATGCGCCCCGATGTCGTGACGGGATCGCTGCCCCACGACGAGGCCATGCGCAACGCGCCGGCCAAGGCAGGTGGGTTGTTCGTCGTTCCCAAGGTGGTCGAATAACCGCCGTTTCAGCTTGGGGTTGGCTGACTGGGCGATCGTCAATCTGCTCCGACGATCTTCAGTTTCCTTGCCTCACGGCCGGGCTCCTTCCATCGTCGTGCATGGCAGACGCGAGCCCAGCCCACGAGGTCGATTCCGAGTTCTACCAACCGGCTTCCCGGTTCTTCCCCTCACACAGCAGGACGGCCCTCACCTACGACGACGTCACGCTGGCCACCCTCTACACGGAGATCCTCCCCAAGGAGAGCCAGATCGACACCCGACTGGCCGAGGGGCTCCACCTCAACATCCCGCTGGTGTCCGCCGACATGGACACCGTCACCGAGGCCCGCATGGCCATCGCCATGGCTCTGAATGGTGGGCTCGGACTCATCCACTACAACATGCCCGAGAAGGAACAGCTCTCGGAGGTGTCGCGCGTGAAGAACCACGTGCACGGATTGATCCAGGACCCCATCCGCGTCCACCCCGAGCAGCACATCGGCGACGTCCTCGAACTGATCGAGAAGAAACGCTTCAGCTTCAGCACCTTTCCGGTCGTCGACGCGGTCGGCACCCTGCTCGGACTCCTGCCAGGCCACGTCGTCAAACCCCGCTACGCGCACCGCAAGGTGTCCGAAGCACTCACCCCGCGCGCCCAGGTGCGCACCATTTCCGAACGTGAGCTCGGGGCCGACCCCATCGCCCGGGCCGACCGCTTCTTCACCGAGAATCTCGGTATCCACAAACTGCTCGTCGTCGACGACCAGGACCGCCTGAAGGGCTTGTTCACCCTCAGCGACATCGAGCGCATCACCCAGGAGACCGGGGCCGCACTGAAACCGGCGCGGGATTCCCAGTTCCGCCTGCTGTGCGGTGCGGCCATTTCCACCATCCGACGCAAAGACGGCAGCATCGACCGGGACCGGGTCATCGGCCATGTGGGCGCCCTGATCGACCGCGGCGTGGATTGCGTGGCCGTGTCCACCGCCCACGGTCACAGCCGCGGGGTCGGCGAGGTCGTGAAATTGGTGCGCGACGCCTTCGCCCACCTGCCCATCATCGCCGGCAATGTCACCAGCGCGGCCGGGGTCGAATTCCTGGCCTCCAATGGCGCCAATGTGATCAAAGTCGGCCAGGGGCCGGGCTCCATCTGCACCACCCGGGTCGTCGCGGGCGTGGGCATTCCCCAGCTCACGGCGTTGTACGTCACATCCCGCGCGGCCGCGGCGTGCGGTGTGACCTTGCTGGCCGATGGCGGCATCACCAAATCCGGAGACATTGTCAAGGCGCTCACCCTGGCCCAAGGGGTGATCTGTGGCGGCATGTTCGCCGGCTGCCCCGAAGCCCCGGGTCAGATCGTCGAGATCAACGGAAAGCTCTACAAGCAGTACCGCGGCATGGGCAGTCATGCGGCCATGAAAGCCGGATCGGCGGCCCGCTACGGACACAGCGCCGACAGCACGCGCAAGGCCGCGGCCGAGGGCATCGAGGCGCTGAAGGAGGTCGCCGCTTCGCTCGATTCGGTGGTCGGCCAACTCATCGGCGGCATCCAGTCGGGCATGGGCTATCTGGGCGCAGCCAACCTGGCGAGCCTGCGGGACCGGGCCCGATACATCCAGGTGAGTCCGGCGGGTCAGAAGGAGGCCGCTCCGCACGATGTGATCGAGGTCAAGACCTCCAGCAATACCGCCGACAAGGCCTGAGGCATGATCGCCCTGCCCACCCCCTCCGGCATCGCCGGGCAGATCGAGGCGCTGGCTCCCGATTTGTTCCGCCTCCGGCTGGAGCGCGAGGGGGCGCCCGCTTCGCCGGCATCGGCCGCCGTCATCGGGTGGGCTGAACCGCCCCCTGAGACCGCCGCCGAGCGCATCGGCGGCCGTGAGTGTCTGGCCACCGAGTGCGGCGTGTTCTCGTGGGACCGACGGGGAGCCTGGCAGTTGAACGATGCCCATGGATTCGAGGTGTTCTCGGCCGGTCCGGGCGCGACGGGCTTCTCAAGCGAGGGTGCAGCGAATCTGACGCTCGACCTCATCGAGCACGAAGCCCTGTTCGGACTGGGCGAGGTGACCGGCCCCCTGGATCGCCGGGGCTCCGTGCGGGAATTCTGGAACATCGACGTCCTCGGACACGCGCCGGCGATCCACCCGGCCCTGCCCTCGCTGTATGTCTCCATCCCGATGGCGCTCACGCTGAGGCACGGGCGGGCTGCCGGCCTCTTCTGGGACAACCCCGGCCGCCAGCGCTGGGATCTCGGGGCGACGGTCCCCGACCGTTGGAGCCTGAAGGCCGATACGGGACCGATCGACCTGTATCTCTTTTTGGGCCCCACCGTGGAGGGGGTGCTGCAACGATATTCCCAGCTGACCGGCACCATGCCGATGCCTCCGGAGTGGGCTCTGGGCTACCATCAATCCCGCTACAGCTACGAGACCCAGGCCAAGGTCGAGGCCCTGGCACGGGAGTTCCGGCGGCGGGATCTGCCCTGCGACGCCCTCTACCTCGACATCCACCACATGGAGGGATACCGCGTATTCACCGTGGGCGCGGATTTCCCCAAACTGGCGTCGATGACCCGCAAACTGCGCAAGCAGGGCATCCGCACCGTGGCGATCGTCGATCCCGGGGTGAAAGACGACCCCGCATTCCCGGTCTTCCAGCGGGGTCTTCAACGCCACGCCTTCGTGCGGAATGCCGATGCCGATTCCGATGTGGTGGGCGAGGTCTGGCCCGGGCCCTCCCGGTTTCCCGATTTCCTGAACCCGGAGGTCCGTGCCTGGTGGGGCGATGAACAGCGCACACTGCTCGACCAGGGGATCGACGGCGTCTGGAATGACATGAACGAGCCGGCCAATTTCGCGCGGCCCGACAAGACACTGCCCCCCGAAGCCCTGCACCGGACCGATTCCGGACCTCAACCCCACGCGTCCGTCCACAATCTCTACGGACAGGCCATGGCCCAGGCCTCCCGGGAGGGGTTGCTGCGGCACCGGCCCGATGAGCGCCCGTTCGTGGTGACCCGCGCCGGCTACGCGGGCATCCAGCGGCAGGCCATCGTCTGGACCGGCGACACTTCGTCTCACTGGGATCATTTGCGCGACGCGGTGCCCATGCTGCTGAACCTGTCGCTGAGCGGAGTGCCCTTCTGCGGGGGCGATGTCGGGGGATTCCTCGGCAATGTCTCCCCTGAATTGTTCCTGCGCTGGCTGCAATTCGCGGCATTCACGCCGTTCTTCCGCAACCACAGCAATCTGGGAACCCGTGATCAGGAGCCCTGGGCCTTCGGTCCTGAACTCGAGGGCATCGCCCGGGAGACCCTCCGTCTCCGCTACCAGCTGATCCCTCTGCTCTACAGCCTGAGCCACCGGGCCGCCACCGCGGGGGAACCGCTCATGCGGCCTCTGTTGTATCACTACACCAATGATCCGGTCGCCGTGGCCTGCAATTCGCAGTTCCTCCTCGGACGCGACCTGCTTGTCGCTCCGGTGCTCGAACCGGGCTGCCCGGCTCGGAGCGTCTATCTGCCCAACGAGGTGTGGTACGATTTCTGGACCGGCCAACGCCATGTCGGCGGACGATCCATCCTGGCCGAGACACCGCCGGATCGCATCCCGGTCTATGTGAGGGCCGGCGGCATTCTGCCGCTGACCGAAGCGCGCAACTCCACCCAGGAACCCCCGAGCCCGACCCTCACCCTGCACCTGTGGCCCGGCCCGGAAGGGGTGTTCCACTGGTATGAAGACGACGGGATCAGCCGAAAACACGAGTCCGGCGAGGTTCACACCCGGCTCATCTCGCTGCGCCGCCAAGGCCGAACCACACGCCTGCACCTCGGCGAGGCCGAAGGCACCTTCCGGAGCCGCGTGCAGAATTGGCGACTCGTCTTTTGGGACACGCCGCCGAAGGCCCGGGTCCGGATCGACGGGATCCTTCGGAAGGGGGCGGCTTCCGAGGAGGCCGAATTGCTGGTCATCGATCTGCCGAACCGAAGCTCGGCCATCGAGGTCACCGTCGTGGGTGGGGCTTGATCCCGCGGCTCGCCCCGAGGGAGTCCGCCCGCAGCCAGAGTCGTCTCGGGCCCACCCTCCGGCCTTGCGATCGAACGCCCGGGTGACGACGCTGTGAAGCATGAGTTCCCTGCGGACGTGTCTCGGATGGCTGGGGTGTGGGTGCCTGAGTGCCTGGGCCGTCCAGAGCCCGGTGGCCATCCCGATCAACGAGGTGGAGAGCGCCGTTCCGCCCTACACCCTGCCCGACACCTTGACCTTGCAGAGCGGACAACGCGTCACCACGGCGGCCCAATGGCCCCGTCGACGGGACGAACTCGTCCGGTTGTTCGAAGAGCACGTCTATGGGCGCATCCCCGCGGGTCTGCCCCGAGAGCGAGGATGGGTGGTTGAAACGCGGACCCATGCGCTGGGCGGGAAAGCGATCCGCCAACGGATCCAGGTCCCCTTGTCGAAGGGCCCCCGACCGATCCTTCTCGACCTGCTCGTCTATCGCCCCGCCCAGGCCACCCGGCCGGTGCCGATGTTCCTGGGCCTCAATTTCGATGGCAACCACACCATCACCCACGAAGCCGATGTCCCGTTGGCACGGGGTTGGGTGGCCAATCGCCCCCGGAGCGGTGTGACCCGCAACGAGGCCCGGGAGTCCAGCCGGGGCAGTGACGCCGAGGCCTGGCCCATCGAACGGATCCTCGAACGCGGTTACGGGCTGGCCACCGCCTACTACGGCGACGCGGAGCCGGACTTCGACGAGGGCTGGAAACAGGGGCTCCGCGGTGCGGTCGCCGCCCGGAAGCCCGGGCATCGCGCTCAACCCGGTGACTGGGGGGGCATCGCGGTCTGGTCGTGGGCTCTGACCCGCGCCTTGGACCAACTGAGCCTCGACCCGGCCATCGACCGTCACAAGGTCGCCGTGATCGGCCACTCCCGCCTTGGCAAAACCGCCCTGTGGGCCGGTGCCCGCGATCCGCGCTTCGCGCTGGTGATCGCCAACGAATCGGGTGAAGGCGGTGCCGCCCTCGCACGACGGTTCTATGGCGAGACCACCCTGCGCATCAACACCAGCTTTCCCCACTGGTTCAACGGCCGCTTCAAGGATTACAACCACCGGATCGGCGACCTGCCCGTCGACCAGCATGAACTGGTGGCACTGGTCGCCCCTCGAGCGGTGTACATCGCGAGTGCCGAAGAAGACCGCTGGGCCGATCCTCGGGGCGAATACCTGAGCGGATGGCAGGCCAGCGAGGTGTACCGCCTGCTCGGCCAAGACGGACTGCCCGGACCCGACATGCCGGCCTTGAATGTCTCGGTCGGAAGCTCGGTCGGCTACCATATCCGCTCCGGAGCTCACGCATTGACGCCGGTCGATTGGGAATTCTATCTCCAGTTCGCTGACCGACACCTCCGATGATCGTTCCGCTTTTTCGAAACTCCGCCTTCATTCCCCCGAACCTTCCTCCGAACCCAACCCCGATTCCCCATGTCGACCTTGCTGCTTCGTTCCCTGGCCCTGCTCTGCTGTCTGAGTGGCCTGGCCCTCGCCCAGGACTGGGCGAAACCCCGTTTGGAGAAATCCCCCCGCCATTTGGAATGGGTCACCGTGCGTCACGGAAACCGGGAGGTCCGCTGCTGGGTGGCCTACCCCGAGGTCAAAGACAAGGCCACGGCGGTGATCGTCATCCATGAGATCTTCGGGTTGACCGACTGGGTCCGCGGCGTGGCCGATCAACTGGCCGAAGCCGGATACATCGCCATCGCGCCGGATTTGCTTTCAGGAACGGGTCCCAATGGCGGGGGCACTGAATCACTGGGAGGCCCCGACGGCGCCCGCTCCAAGATCGGATCCCTCCCACCCGATCAAGTCACCGCCGATTTGAAGGCGGCCAGCGACTACGTTCAGAAACTCCCGGCCTGCAATGGCAAGGTGGCGGTTGGCGGCTTCTGCTGGGGAGGAACCCAAACCTTCCGATTCGTCAGCAATCACCCCGGCGTGAAGGCGGGCTTTGTGTTCTATGGTTCCGGCAGTGAAAACGAGGCCGAATTGGCAAAGATCCAAGCTCCCGTGTACGGCTTCTACGGCGGCAACGATGCCCGCGTCAACGCCACGATCCCGAAGTCGGAGTCGCTCATGAAAAAGGCCGGTAAAGTCTACGAACCGGTGGTCTACGAGGGCGCGGGACACGGTTTCATGCGGGCCGGTGAAGATCCCACAGGCAGTCCGGAGAACAAGAAAGCCCGCGAGGCCGGCTGGCAGCGACTCCGTCAGATCCTCAAAGCCTTGTGACCCGGAACCCCAGGTTCACCGAACCGCGTACCGTCCGGCCTTGGACCGCTCGCCTTCCGGGACTTCGGATCCCTCTGGCAGCGTGGGGTCCGTTTCTGCTCGGATTCGGCAGCCTCGCTCGTGGTCTGACCCTCGATCGACCGGTCTCGGCGGGAGGGGCCTGGAGCTGGAAGGCGGCCGAGGCCTTGAACTTCATTCTGGGGGACTCTCTGGCCGCCCGCTGGAGCGTCTTCGGCGGGGCGGGCCTCGTGTCGATGGGGTTGGGTTGGGCTCTGGTCTCCCGGGTGCGGGGCGCGCCGACCCTGCTCACCGTTCTGGCCGCAGCCGACCTCGGGTTGTGTGCCCTGCTCGGAGACCGGGCCAATGTCCTGATCCATGCCGTGGTGATCCTGTTGGCCTGGGTCCCGATTCCGAACCCACCCGGAGCCGTCTCCAGCGCACCTCAGACCGACCGTCCTTGAGCCGGTGGCCGCACTGAGAACGCCGCCCACCGGAATCAAGCATTTCCAGGGCTGAGTTATTCCCCGGGGGTTGCGGACAACCTTTGCTTCCGCCTCGAGGCTGCGGGATCCTCAATCTCCCCATGCAAGATTATCCCGACGAGCGCGGCGGAACCGCCTCGGACGAACCCCGACCCGATTTCAAACGGTCGCGCCGGGTCCGCCCGAAGCTGGACCTCTCGTCGCTGGATCGTCTGCCGCCCCACTCGACCGAGGCCGAACAGGGCGTCTTGGGATGCGTGCTGCTCTCCCCCAACGAAGCCATGGGCGGGTGCATCGAGACCCTCAAGGCCGGGGCCGAGACCTTCTACGACCAGCGCCACCAGTTGATCTACCAGACGCTGGCCGACATGTACGACAAGAAGGAGCCCATCGATCTCATCACCGTCCAGCAGAAGCTCAAGGACAACAACCAACTCGAGGGAGTCGGGGGGCTGGCCTATCTCAGCAGCCTGCAGGATGCCGTCCCGAGCGCGGCCAACCTCTCCTACTACCTGGAAATCGTCCGCGAGAAGCTCGTCTTGCGCCGGATGTTGACCGCCTGCACCTCGGTGGTCGCCCGTGTCTATGAACATCAGGGCGAGGTGGATGGGCTGCTCGACGAGGTCGAGCGCGACATCCTGCGCATCAGCGAAGACCGCGAAACCACCACGATCAAGCCGATGAAAGACCTCGTCCGCGGGGCCATCGACATGATCCAGGAGTTCCATCAACGGGCCGGCGGACTCACCGGGCTCCCCACCGGTTTCGCCGACTACGACAAGATGACCAGCGGCATGAATGGCGGTGAAATGATCGTCATCGCAGCGCGTCCTTCGATGGGCAAAACCTCGCTGGTGATGAACATCGCCGAGCATGTGGTGATCAACGAGCGGCAACCGGTCGGCGTGTTCAGCCTCGAAATGACCTCCGAATCGCTGGTCATGCGTATGCTGTGCTCGCTGGCCCGGGTCAACGCCCGGTCGATCCGCGAAGGCTTCATGGCCGAGCAGGATTTCAAGAAGCTCACCGGTGCCGCCGCCAAGATGGCCAAGAGCCCCCTGCACATCGACGACACGCCGGGTCTTTCGATCCTGCAATTGCGAGCCCGGGCCCGCCGGATGTGGCAGCAGCACAAGGTCAAACTCTTCATCATCGACTACCTCCAGTTGATGCATTCGGACTCCAAGAAGGCCCAGGACAACCGCCAACAGGAGATCTCCGACATCTCCAACGGTGTGAAGGCGCTGGCCAAGGAATTGAACGTGCCGGTCATCGTGCTCTCCCAGCTCAACCGCGAACTGGAGAAGGACAAGAACCGCAAACCGCGCCTCTCCGACCTTCGTGAATCCGGAGCGATCGAGCAGGATGCCGACGTGGTCGGACTGCTCTACAAGCCCGCCGAGGAGGAGGAGGACATCTCCGACACCCGTCAACCGGTCGAATCCCATCCGGTCAACCTGCTCATCGCCAAGCAGCGCAATGGCCCCACAGGGGATGTCCGATTGACCTTCTTTAAGAGCTTCACACGGTTCGAGAGTGCGGCGAAGATCGATGCCGAAGACTAACCGCTGATGAAACTCATCCAGAACCGCAGCCTGCGGCTGTGCGCCGTGCTCGTGGCCTGCCTCCAATTGGCGGCGGCCGAGGAGAGCCCCATCGTCCGCAAGATCATCATCAAGCATGTCGGCCCCGCTGCCGTGAGCGAAGAGCTCATCCGGGCCAACATCCGGATCAAGGAGGGCGAGGCCTACAGCCGGTTCGCGGTCGATGACGACATCAAGAATCTCTACGGAACGTCGTACTTCTTCAACATCCGGGTCACCGAAGACATCACGGCCACCGAACTGGCCCCCAATGGCACCCGGGTGCCGAAGGAATACACCCTCACCTACGTGGTGCAGGGCCGGCCGCTGATCACCGAGATCCGATTTTCGGGCAACAAGAAGTACTCCGCCTCGAAGCTCCGCAAGAAACTCACCTCGAAGAGCGGCGAGCCGATGGACGAGCGCAAGCTCTTCAACGACACCCAGGCCATCCTCAAGATGTACCAGAAGGCGGGGTTGCAGCGGACCACCGTCGACTACAAGCCGAGCATCACCGAATCCCTCGGTCGGGGCATCGTGACCTTCGAGGTGCAGGAGTCACCGAAGGTCAAGATCAAGGACGTCGTCTTCGAAGACGCCCCCTCGTTCAAGCAGCGCAAACTGCGGAAGGTCATCAAGACCCGCCGTTGGTGGATGTTCTCCTGGATCACCGGATCCGGTCGCTTCAAGGACGATGTCTTCGAGGAGGACAAGGACAAGCTGCGCGAGTTCTACGCCGACAAGGGCTTCATCGACATGGAGCTCAAGGAGCCCCGGTTCGAATACCCCAAGACCAACAACCTCATCCTGCACCTGCCCATTTCCGAGGGGCCGCAGTATCGGGTCGGGGGCGTGAGCTTCGAGGGCAACGAGCTCTTCTCCCAGCAACAGATCACCCAGAACCTCACGTCCAAGGACGGCGAGAAGACCAAGCGGGGCCTGCAACTCAAAGAGGGCGAGATCTTCTCCCCCAAGAAGCTCTACAAGGACACCGAGGCCATCGAGAACTTCTACGGGGCGCGCGGTTACATCGAGTCGCGGGCCAAGGCCGAGCAGATCGCCAACATCGAAAAAGGCACCCTCGACCTGAAGTACAGCATCCAGGAGGGCGACAAGTTCTACGTCGAGAAGATCGAGATCCAGGGCAACGAAAAGACCAAGGACAAGGTCATCCGCCGCGAGTTGGCGATCACCCCGGGCGAGACCTTCGACATGGTGAGGGCCAAGGTCTCCAAGAGCCGGCTCGAGCAGATGCAGTTCTTCAACAAGGTCGAGGCCAAGCCGGAACCCACCGACGTGCCCAACCGGAAGAATCTGGTCATTTCCGTCGAGGAGAAGAACACCGGCAACGTGGCTTTGGGCGCCGGTTTCAGCTCGGTCGATTCGGTGATCGGCTTCGTCGAGGTGAGCCAGGGCAATTTCGACCTCATGAACCCGCCCTACTTCACCGGCGCGGGTCAAAAGGCCCGACTCCGGGCCCAGATGGGTTCACGCCGTCAGGATTACGTCGCCACCTTCGTCGAGCCCTGGTTCCTCGGCAAACGGCTGTCGCTGAGCGTCGATCTGTACCACCGCGACCTGAACTTCCTGTCCGACAACTACAACCAGCGCCAGACGGGCTCCCGCATCGGCTTGACCCGCCAGTTGCCCCGCAACTTCATCGGGAACGTCAGCTACACGCTCGAGAACATCCAGATCCGCTTCTCCGACAGTTACCGGTTCCAGCAGCAACGATTCGGCAGTGCGATCCTGGCCGAAGAAGGCAGCCGCCTGGTCTCGCGCTTCGGCACCTCGCTGGCCCACGACACCCGCAACAACTTCCAGATGCCCACCCGAGGCCACCGGGCCGAGGTGCTGGGTGAACTGGTCGGCGGCCCCTTCGGCGGTGACAGCGACTTCTACAAGCTCGAGGCGCGCATCTCCCAATACTGGAGCCCGGAGCGCCTGCTCGACGACGCCGGTGTCGCCAAGGACATCTTCGAAGGCCACATCGTCGAATTCACGGGCCGCATGGGTGTCGTCGATTATTACGGCGACTCCACCCGGGTGCCGCTGTTCGACCGGTGGTTCCTGGGCGGCCTCTACAACCTGCGCGGCTACAAGTTCCGCTCCGTCGGTCCGAGGGAGTACTACTCGAGTGAACCGGTGGGCGGCAGCACCTATTGGTTCAGCTCCACCGAATACAGCATCCCGATCATCGAACGCCTGCGGTTCGCCATGTTCTACGACATCGGCATGGTGTACCCGGGGGCCTACAGCTTCGCTCCGGAGTCGGCCGCCACCGACGCGATCGGCAACCCGCTGGTCCGCGGCAACACCGGGCTCTACAACGACAACTGGGGTGTGGGTATCCGCCTCAACCTGCCGATCGGACCCCTCCGACTCGATTACGGCATCCCCATCACCCGCGGACCCGACACCGGCAGCGGTGGCAAGTTCCAGTTTGGCGTTGGCTGGACCCGAGACTTTTGAAACGGTGACTCCAATCGGATCTATCCTAGTACGCATGAATCGAACCGCACTCACCCTCGCCGCAGCCCTCACCGCCTCCCTGCTCAGCACCACCGCGCTCGCCCAAGGCAAGGTCGGGGTGATCAACCTGACCAAGGTGTTCGACGACTTCTGGAGGACCAAGCAGGCCGACGGCCAGATCAAGGAGCGCTTGGCCGAGTTCGAGAAGATGGGCCAGTCGATGTACGACGACTACAAGAAGGCCAACGAAGAGTTCGGCAAGCAGATCGAGGCGGCCAACGATCCCGCACTGTCGAAGGAGGAGTCCGAAAAGCGCCGCAAGGATCTCGACAAGAAGCGCAAGGACATCATGGAGATGGAGACCAACATCAAGCAGTTCCAAGGCAACAGCCAGCGGGCGCTGATGGAACAGCGGGGCCGTGTCCGGGAATCCATCCTGCGGGATGTGCGCGGAGTGCTGGAAGAGAAGGCCAAGGCCGGCGGCTATGCCACCGTGCTGGACGTCTCGGCCCTCTCGGCCAACGGGACCCCGGTGGTCATCTTCACGACCCTCACCGGGGGGGAGAGCGATCTGAGCGACTCGGTCGCCAAGACGCTGGCCGCCACGGCTCCGCCCGAAACGTCGAAATCCGAG
>JAIXXC010000332.1 GCA_027490985.1 Verrucomicrobiales bacterium | reverse complement strand
GACTGGGCGCTGTCCAACGGTTACTTCTTCGAGACCGTCGTGACCGTCGAGAATCGCGGTGGTTCCGCGGTTTCGATCCCGCCCCATGACTACGTGGTCGGTGCGGCCACCCCCATGGATCGCCACGACATGGCCGAGGTCCAGGGCGCCTACTGGTTCAACGGTGAGAAGGCCGAGCAGATCAACAAGCCCTGGTTCGCCAACGCCACGCTGGGGTGCTCGACCATCAGCACGCCCCGGACCGAGTTCTCCGGCGGCAACAGCAATGTGGTCTGGGCCGCGGTCCACAATCAGTTCTTCGCTCTCATCGTCCAACCCGAACGCTCACCGGCCGGGGTCCGCGTGGTCGATGTGCCGTTGCCGAAGCCCTCTCCATCCGAGGTGGCCGCCGACGGTCGGTTGAATCCGCAACCCCACGCCTACCACACGAGTCTGACCTATCCGGCCCAGACCCTTCAGCCGGGTGAAAAGGTCGTCCGCCGTCACACCATCTACGCGGGCCCCAAGGAATATCGTCAGCTCAAGACCAGCGAGAAGCAGATCGACCTGGTGATGGATTTCACGGGCATCACGGGCATCTGCGCCAAGGCGCTGCTGCTGCTGCTCAATGGGGTCCATTCCCTGATCCCCTCCTACGGCGCCTCCATCGTCGTGCTGACCATCCTGATCAAGCTGGCCTTCTGGCCGCTGACCAATGCCAGCACCCGCTCCATGAAGCGGATGTCGACCCTTCAACCGCAGATGAACGCCATCCGGGAGAAGTACAAGAGCGATCCGGCCAAGATGAACCAGAAGACCATGGAGTTCATGAAGGAGCACCGGATCAACCCGATGGCCGGCTGCCTTCCGCTCCTGCTCACCTTCCCGGTGTTCATCGGCTTCTTCTTCATGCTGCGCACGGCCATCGAGTTGCGCGGCGAGAGTTTCCTCTGGTGCTGCGATTTGTCGCGCCCCGACAGCGTGTATGTCATTCCGGGGATGGGTTTCCTGCCGTTGCTCGGCATTCCGGGCATCGGATTGCCTCTGAACATCATGCCGCTGCTTTATCTGGGCACGGCCTGGTGGCAGTCGACCTTGACCCCGGTTTCGCCGCAGATGGATCCGGCCCAGCAGAAGATGCTCAAGTACATGCCGGTCTTCTTCGGGGTGCTGTTCTACAACTATTCGGCCGGCCTGACGCTGTACTGGACGACCCAGAATTTGATGACCATCCTGCAGACCAAGATCACCAAGTCGAATGAAGGGCCGGGAACGGGAACCGGTGGAACGGTCGTCGTGCCTGCCCAGCCCGTGCGTCGCAAGTGATCCATCGCCATTTTCATGAGTGCCAAAGACACCCTCAGCCAGATGCTCAAGACCCTCGGCTTCGAGGCCACGGTCACCGAGCAGAACTACGAGGACATGCTCCTGCTGGACATCCAGACCGATGAACCCAACCGGCTGATCGGTCGGCAGGGGCAGACCCTGGGAGAGATCCAGTACCTGCTCAACCGCATCCTCCACAAGGGCGACGACTCGGTCCCCCGGGTCATGCTCGATGTGGGCGGCTACCGGCGCGAGGCGCGCGAGCAGTTGGCCAAACGGGCCGTGGAATTGGCCGACAAGGTGCGCCGCTACGGCGACATCATGGAAATGGAGCCGATGAACGCCTACGATCGCCGCATCGTGCATCAGGCGTTGAAATCGGATCCCGACATCGAGACCCACAGCGTGGAGGTCGACGGCAGTGACAAGAAGGTGATCCTGTTGCGCCCCCGGCGTCAGGCGGCCCAGTCCACGGCTGCCTGATCGGTTCAGGGCGGGGCCCAAGATCGCCCCGCCCAATCCGCTTCGGAAAGCCCCGGTTCGCCGGGGATTATTCTTCCGGACTGTCTTTCTCGGAGATGTCTCCGGTGAACGGGTTGTGCCCCTCACCTTGACTCCGTGGCTTCCTGCATCGATATCTGCCCAGCAAACTATGGTGTGCCAGTTCTGCAAGCTGAAGGAGGCGACGGTCCATGTGACCGAGATCGCCGACAACAAGGTCAAGAAGGTCGACGCCTGCGCCGCTTGTGCGAAGGAGAAGAACTACAACGACCCGGCCGCCTTCGCCATCGCCGACCATCTTCTCGGTCTGGGCGCCGCCCAGAAGATGGAAGAGGCCTCCGAGGCGGTGGGCGCTCTTTCCTGTGACCAGTGCGGTTATACGCAGGCGGACTTCAAGAAGAGCGGTCGCTTGGGTTGCGCGCACTGTTACGACATCTTCTCCGAAGGCTTGGATTCCGTGCTCAAGACCATGCACAAGGACATCCGCCATCGTGGCAAGGTGCCGGCGGCGATGCAGAAGGCCGTGGCGAGTGGCCAGCGGCTCCAGAGGCTGAATCAGGATCTTCAAGTGGCCATCGCCCAGGAAGATTTCGAATCGGCGGCCCGGTTGCGCGACGAAATCAAGGCCTTCAAGGCCTCTGAATGATCCCTCCCATGAGCATCCTCGATTTTCTGGTTCCCGCCTCCGAGGCCTGCCTGCGCAGCGGCCCGCATGACAAGATCGTGCTCTCCAGTCGGGTTCGCCTGGCCCGCAACCTCCGCACCGTCCCCTTTCCGAGCCATTCCAAGAAGGCCGAACGCATCAAGGCCTTCGAGACGTTGATGCCGGCCGTCCAGTCGCTCTCCCAACTGGGCGACGAGACCTTCTCCGAATCGATGGACAAGCTGCCGGCCCTCGACAAGCAGGTCCTGGTGGAGCGCCATCTCATCAGCCGTGAGCACGCCGCCAAGAATGCCGGCAGCGGCATCGTGTTGAACCGGCAGGAGAACGTCTGCGTCATGGTCAACGAAGAGGACCACCTCCGGATGCAGGCCCTGCGTCCGGGCCTCCAGTTGCGGCAGGCCTGGATGGCCATCGACGCGGTCGACACGGCCCTGCAGGAGAAGGTCGAGTTCGCCTTCACCGAGCGGTACGGATTCCTCACGGCCTGCCCCACCAATCTGGGCACCGGCATCCGGGTCAGTGCGATGCTTCATCTCCCGGGCTTGGTGCTGGCCGAGCAGATCAACCAGATCATCCAAGCCGTCAACAAGCTCGGCCTGGCGGTTCGGGGGCTTTATGGCGAGGGGACCGAGGCGTTGGGCAATGTATTCCAGGTCTCCAATCAGATGACTCTGGGCGAGCCCGAGAACGACATCGTGGAGCGCATCAACAAGGTCCTGCTCCAGATCATCGAGCACGAAGAGAACGCGCGCCTCTCCCAGATGGAGAAGAAACCGGCCGTGCTCCTCAATCACATCGGCCGAGCCTATGGCGTGCTTGGGAACAGCTGGAGCATCTCCTCGAAAGAGGCCATGAACCTCATCAGCTTTTTGCGGCTCGGCGTCGACCTGGGCGTCTTCGGCAAGACTCCGAAATCGCTCACCGACGAACTGTTCCTCCGCAGTCAGCCGGCCCATCTGCAATTGGCCCATCCGCTTCGCGAGAAGCTGGGGTCCGACGAGCGCGATCTGTTCCGGGCGCAAATGCTGCGTGAGCGCACCGCGCTCATCCCCAAGCCCGATCCTCAGGTGTTGCTGGGAGGGCGCCGCGACGAGGGGACGCCCGAATAAGCTTCGGGCAGAGGCGAGGTCTGCGCCCATGGCAGGTCCGATCTTGCGGCCTGTCTGATCGATCCTGCCTGTCTGGCCAATTGCGCCAATTGCGCCAATCTCGCCGGCTTCACAGGCCCTGTGGCACGCCCCAGAGAGCCGAGAGAAGACCTACTCGGGCATCCGGATCTCGAGCTTCTGGGCCGCCTGCATGACGTCTTTGTCGCCGCGACCGGAGAGGTTGACGATGATCACCGAGTCCTTGGGCAGGGTGGGGGCCCGACGGATCGCTCCGGCGACGGCGTGTGCGCTTTCCAGCGCCGGGATGATCCCCTCCAGCTGGGCCAGACGCTGGAACGCATCCAACGCTTCGGTGTCGGTGGCGTAGCCGTATTCCACCCGATTCCTGTCCTTCAGCCAGGCGTGCTCGGGCCCAACGGCGGCGTAGTCGAGTCCGGCGCTCACACTGTGGGTCAGTTGGATCTGGCCGAATTCGTCCTGGAGGATGTAGCTCCGGGTCCCCTGCAGCACTCCGAGCGAGCCTCCCTGGAAGCGGGCGGCGTGCTTCTCAGGCAGTATTCCTTCACCGCCCGCCTCGACTCCCAGCATCCGGACGGAGGCGTCGTTGAGGAACGGGTAGAACAGACCGATGGCGTTGGATCCACCGCCGACGCAGGCGATCAGCAGATCCGGAAGGCGCTTCTCGCGTTCAAGGATCTGCGCGCGCGCCTCGTCTCCGATGACCCGGTGGAAATTGCGGACCATCACGGGGTAGGGGTGGGCCCCGTAGGCCGTGCCGAGGATGTAGTGCGTGCTCCGGATGTGGGTCACCCAGTCGCGCATGGCTTCGTTGACGGCCTCCTTCAGGGTCTGTTGCCCGGCCTTCACCGGCACCACCTCGGCCCCGAGCATCTTCATGCGGTAGACGTTCAGTTCCTGCCGCTTGCAATCGACAGCACCCATGTAGATGACGCACTTCATGCCGAACATGGCCGATACCGTGGCCGTGGCGACGCCGTGCTGGCCCGCTCCCGTCTCGGCGATGATGCGGGTCTTGCCCATCCGCTTGGCCAGGAGAACCTGCCCCATGGCATTGTTGATCTTGTGGGCGCCGGTGTGCAGCAGGTCTTCCCGCTTCAGGTAGATCTTGGCCCCTCCCAGTGATCGGGTCAGACGCTCCGCGAAGTACAAGGGCGTCGGACGACCGACGAATTCCCGCAGGTAATAGTCGAGTTCCCGCTGGAACTCCGGATCCTGCTGGGCTCTCCAGTACTCGTCTTCGAGCTGTTGGAGCGGGTGGACGAGGGTTTCGGGAACATAGCGTCCGCCAAACGGCCCGAAATGGCCGGTCGAGTCGGGCATGGCCGGTGAGGCGAAATCAGTCGCGGAGGTCATATCAGGCGATTCGAAAAGGGCGATGGAGGGTTACCGGGTGTGCGAACGAGGGGGTGCGAGCGAGGTCAGTGCGAGATTGGGATGGTTCTGCGCGAAGTACCCCAACGACCACTCGCTGGGGAACAGGACCACCGGGTTGGAGTCCATGTCGAAGGCGAAGCGGGCTCCGGTGGGGAGGGAAATCGAATCCAGCGTCTCGGTGGGAGTGCCCTGCGGTAGCCAGCGGACCGCGGTGAACGGAGCACTCTCGCGCCGCGTCTCCGCGTTGTATTCGGTTTCCAGACGGTATTGCAGCACTTCGAACTGGAGAGGGCCCACCGCCGCGAGCAGGGGCACCCGACTCGCCGTATCCTTCAGGTTGAAGGCCTGGGCCACTCCCTCCAGCAGCAATTGGTCGAGACCCTGTCGGAACTGCTTGAACTTCGCCGTGTTGGGGTTGTGGAAATATTCGAACACCTCCGGCGTGAACCGGGGAATCTCATCGAACCGGACCTTGGGGTCGGTGCTCAGGGTGTCGCCGATGCCGAATCCGTCGTGGCCCACCAGGCCGATGATGTCTCCCGGGAAGGCTTCGTCGACGGTCTCCCGCTCGTTGCCGAAGAGTTTGTGGGACGAACTCAGCCGGACCTTCCGGCCCGACTGGACATGGATCACGGTCATGTCCCGCTCGAACTTCCCGCTCACGATGCGGACGAACGCGATGCGGTCGCGGTGCTTCGGATCCATGTTGGCCTGGATCTTGAAGATGAAGCCCGAGAAATGCGGGTGCTCTGGGGCGATGAGGCGTCCGTCGTTCACTTGTCCCCACAGAGTGGCTCCGACAGGCCGTTAAGACAATTGCGGGCTTTTCCCGGGCTCGGGTTCCAGACGGCGGGCCAGCTTCCGATGGGCCGCCGTCATGGGCAGTGCGCGCAGTTCAGCCGGGGTGGCCCAATGCCAGGTGCCGGCTGTCAGGTCCGAGGAGGGCAGGTGATCGGCGAGCCGGATCCGCTGAGTGATCCGGTAGCGCGTAATGTGATGGCGAAGATCGGGCAGGGCGGTCCAGGCGTTCGGGGCGATGCCCAAGCGGCTTCCCAGCACCGTTTCGGGGTTGTCGCCGGCCTCGATCTCCCAATTGGGGAACTCCCAGAACCCGCGATTGACCTCCGTGCCTTCGCGAAGCCTCAGCAGATATCGCTCCTGATGCTTGAGGATCGCCGTCGCATGGTATCGGGGGGTGATCGCCACCCTGGATGGCAATTCCGGGAAGCGCTCAGGAGTGCCGGATCGCCGGGCCTCGCAGATTTCGGACAGCGGACAGCGGGCGCAATCGGGCCGCGCGCCCGGAGTGCAGACCATGGCTCCCAGCTCCATCAGGGCCTGATTGAGTCGCGAACATCGGCGCCGCCCCAGTTTCTCGGTGGTGTGGGCCGTCTGGACGAGCCGGGCCGCCCACGACCAGAGACGGCCGTTGAGCGTCTTGGCCCTGGGATCTCCTTCGAGGGCGAGCACTCGGGTGAGCACCCGCATGACATTGCCATCCAGAATGGGCTCGGGTTGATCCAGCGCGATGGAAGCGATCGCGCCGGCCGTGTAGGGGCCGATCCCGGGCAGCGAGAGCAGGGTCGCCGCGTCGCCAGGAAAGACTCCGCCGTACCGTTCGAGGATCTCGCGGGCGGCCCGCTGGAGGTTGCGGGCCCGGGAGTAGTAGCCCAGGCCCTCCCACAGCTTCAGAACCGATTCAGGGGGAGCCTCGGCCAGATCGCGGATCGTGGGCAGACGGTCCATCCAGCGCGTCCAGTAGGGGATCACCGTCTGGACCTGCGTCTGTTGCAGCATCACCTCTGAAATCCACACCGCGTAGGGGTCCTGCGTCTTCCGCCAGGGAAGATCGCGTGCTGTCCGGTCGAACCACGTCATCAACCGCTCCACGGCGAGAGCCGTTTGGTCTTCCAGTGTCTGAACCCGCCCTTCGAACTCGTCGCCCCCTTGCTGCCCCATGGCCAGAGGCTGAACTTGTGGCCCTTCTGGGGCCAGTTCTGACTCGACTTCCGGCCCGATCCCGGGCCCACCGTGACCTGTGACCAGTCATACCGCCACGCTGACACCGGAACAGGCCGCCCGCTTGGAAAGCCACCTGAACTGGGGTGGATACCAATTGAGGGAAGTGCCCTACGCCCGGATCAGCGGGGCCAAGAAGGACGTCAATGTGACCCTCTACCTCAGCGGGAAGCTGGTCGTGCAAGGGAAGGGGACCCGCGAGTTCATCGAATTCGTGCTGGAGCCCGAGATCATCGGCCAGGCTTCTCTGGGCTACGAAGCGGTCCTCGATCCGACGCTGCTCGATCCCCGGATCGGTGTCGACGAATCGGGCAAGGGCGACTTCTTCGGGCCGTTGTGCGTCGCCGCGGTCTACGTGAACGCGACCGTGTTGGAGGCCTGGAAAACCCAGGGAATCCGGGATTCCAAGTCGGTCGGCAGCGACGCCCAGATCGAGCGGCTCAATCGCGTCATCCGTGAGACACCGGGTTGCCAGGTCAGTGTCATCGCCATCGGCAATGAGGCCTACAATCGGCTTCATGCGCGCCATGGATCGGTCAACACCGTCCTCGCCTGGGGCCACGCCAGGGCCATTGAAAACCTCTTGGAACGGGGGGCGTTGTTGAACCCGCCGCCGGTGCGGGCCATCAGCGATCAATTCGCCTCGAGCAAATCCACCGTCGAAAGGGCCCTCATGGATCTGGGCAAAGGCCTCCCGTTGGTTCAGCGCCACCGTGCCGAAGAAGACCTGGCCGTGGCGGCCGCATCGATCGTGGCTCGTCACGAGTATCTGGCGCGCATGAAACAACTCGAAAAAGCCTACTCCATGCCCCTGCCGCGTGGGGCTTCTCCGGCCGTCGAATCCGCGGCCAAAGCGCTCGTGGAACGGCATGGCGCGGAGGTGTTGCCGAAAGTTTCCAAACTTCATTTCCGGACTCGATACCGGGTGTTGGGGGAGGTCGAACCACCGTCGAAACCGTGGAAAAAGCCAACGAATACGGGGTCGGAAGCCCCGTGAACGGCCGATGTTTCCGGAGGCCCATCGAGCCGGTTGGTGAAAAAACTTTCAGAAAAGTATTGAAGGTCACCCCGGAAAGAATACGCTCTGCGCTCCCGTTTAACACTTCCCAGTGAAAAACGAAACTGCTCCGCCGAAAACCGAGTTGCCCGACGCAACAGGGAGTGATGGCGAGGCACACGAGGGTTTGCGCCCCGTGCAACGATTGATTTGCAGTGAAAACGTTTAGACCGCTTACGCCGTCCACACGGTATTTGACCGTGCAGGACTATTCGGACATCACGAAAGTGGGTCCGGAAAAGTCCTTGGTTTACACCAGGAAAAAGACAGGAGGCCGCAACAACTACGGCCGGGTGACCGTTCGTGCTCGTGGCGGTGGCCACAAGCAGAAGGTCCGCACCGTGGACTTCCGCCGGAACAAGATCGGCATCGAGGCGAAGGTCATCGCCGTCGAATACGATCCGATCCGTAGCGCGCGTCTGGCCCTCCTCGAGTACGCCGACAAGGAACGCCGATACATCGTGTGCCCCGACGGTCTGACTGTGGGCGCCACGGTGATGAGCGGTCCGACGGCTCCTCCGAGCGTTGGCAATGCATTGCCCCTTTCCAAGATTCCGGTGGGCATCGCGATCCACAACATCGAGATGATCCCGGGCAAGGGAGGTCAGTTGGTCCGCTCCGCGGGCTCTTCGGCGACCCTGATGTCCCGCGACGCCGGCTACGCCCAGTTGCGTCTGCCGTCCGGTGAAATCCGCAAGTTCCACGAAGACTGCATGGTCACCGTCGGATCGGTCGGCAACGCTCAGTTCGAGAACATCGTTCTCGGCAAGGCGGGTCGCTCGATTCACCGCGGCGTCCGTCCGCTGACTCGCGGTATGGCTCGCAACCCGGTCGATCACCCCAACGGTGGTGGTCAGGGCAAATCCAAGGGTGGTGGCGGTCGCCAGCACCTGGCTTCCCCGTGGGGCGTGCTCTCCAAGGGCTTCCGCACCCGCAAGAAGTTCAAACTCTCCAACCGGTTCATCGTTGTTCGCCGCGATGGCCGTCCAATGAAGCAAAAGTAAGCTGATATGGCTCGTTCCCTCAAAAAAGGTCCGTTCATTGACGGTCATCTGCTCTCGAAGGTCGAAAAGGCCCAGGCAGCGAAGTCCAAGGCTCCGATCAAGACTTGGTCGCGCCGCTCCACCATCACCCCCGAGTTCGTGGGATTGACGGTGAGCGTTCACAATGGCCGCGCTTTCAGCCCGGTCTTCGTCACGGAGAACATGGTCGGGCACAAACTCGGTGAGTTTGCCTTTACCCGCACGTTCAAGAAACACGGCGCTCACACCGCCAAGGCCGAAGCCAAATAGTCCTAGGTCTACCAGTAAGGAACCGACGTCATGGAAGTTCAGGCCATACTCAAGAATTTCAGAATGTCCCCGCAGAAGGTCCGGGAAGTCGTACGACAGGTCCAGGGTCTTCGCGCGGTGGATGCGCTCGCGGTGCTCAAGGTGGTGCCCCGCAAGTCCGCTCGCGCGGTCGCCAAGACCCTCGCGTCGGCCATTGCCAACGCTGAAAACAACCACGGATTGAAAGCCGACTCGCTGATCGTGCACCGGGCCTACGCCCAGACCGCCGGCAGCATCAAGCGCTTCATTCCCAAGGCCCGCGGTTCGGCTGGTCCGATCCTCAAGCGGAGCAGCCACATCAAGATCATTCTCACGGACAACCAATAACATGGGCCAGAAAACCAATCCTATCGGTCTGCGGGTTCCCGTAAACCGCGAGTGGCGTTCCAAGTGGTACGCCAACAAGAAAGACTTTGGTGGCTTGCTGGTGGAAGACATCGCCATCCGCACCGCTCTGAAGAAGAAGCTCGGCTCGGCGGCCATCCCGAAGATCCACATTGAGCGCGCCGCCAACCGCTGCCGCGTCACCATCTTCACCGCCCGTCCTGGAGTGGTCATCGGCCGCAAGGGTTCCGAGATCGACAAGCTCAAGGAAGAACTCTCCAAGCTGACCGGCAAGGATGTCTATGTCGACATCCAAGAGGTCAAGAACGAGAAGGCCGATGCCCAGTTGGTCGCCGAAAACATCGCCGTCCAGTTGGAGCGCCGCATCGGATTCCGCCGCGCGATGAAGAAGGCCGTCCAAGAGGCCCGCCAGATGGAGGGTGTCGAAGGCATCAAGATCCGCTGCGCCGGCCGTCTCGGTGGTGCTGAAATCGCCCGTGTGGAAATGTACCACGAAGGCCGCGTTCCTCTGCACACGCTCCGCGCCAACATCGACTATGGTTTCGCCGAGGCGAACACCATGTACGGCAAGTTGGGTGTGAAGTGCTGGATTTGCAAAGGTGAGATGAAAAAGGCGGACACCCGCAAGCCAGAGAATCGAAAAGCCGACGACGCTCGTCCCGAGGCTGTTCTGGTCAAATAACTAACCATTTTCTAGGAGACCGTTTATGGCATTGATGCCGGCAAGGGTAAAATATCGCAAGATGCAGCGTGGAAGCCGCACAGGCTTGGCTTCCCGTGGCAACACCGTCGCTTTCGGTGAGTATGGGCTCCAATCCCTGGAGCGCTGCTGGATGGACACCAAGCAGATCGAAGCGGCTCGCGTGGCGATCACCCGCTACATGAAGCGTCGCGGCAAGGTTTGGATCCGGATCTTCCCCGACAAGTCCTTCACCAAGAAGCCCCTCGAAGTTCGAATGGGTACCGGTAAGGGTGGTGTCGAGTCCTGGGTGGCGGTCATCCGGCCGGCCAGCGTTTTGTTCGAAGTCGACGGCGTGCCCGAGGCGATCGCCCGGGAAGCCATGCGCTTGGCCTCCACCAAGCTGCCGATTTCCACCAAGTTCATTTCACGTCACAAGATGGGTTGAGGGGACGATCATGGCGAAAAGCAATTTTAAAGATCTGACGGCTGCGGAACTCGCTGCCAAGTGCCGCGAACTTCGGCAGGAGTTGTTCAATCTCCGCCTCCAACAGGCGACAGCCCGTTTGGAGAAGCCGCACCGTATCCGCGATATCCGCCGCGAAGTCGCGCGTGGGGAGACGCAGTTGACCCAAATTTCGAAGAAATCTTGACCCGTATGTCACAGACATCCACAGAACGCGGACACCGGAAGGAGCGCATCGGCGAGGTGGTCTCCAACAAAATGGAGAAGACCATCGTTGTGAAGGTGGAGCGCCGCTATCGCCACCCGCAATACCGCAAGGTGGTCACGAGCTTCAAGAAGCTGTACGCCCACGATGAGACCAAGCGAGCCCAAGTCGGTGATCTGGTCCGCATCCAAGAAACCCGCCCTCTGTCCAAGCTCAAGGCTTGGCGTTTGGTGGACATCCTGAACCCGGATGGCTCGGTCAAAGACCAGGCTGCCGGTTCGGTCAAAAACTGAGCATAGGCAATTTCAATGATCCAAATTCGTTCCAGTCTGGATGTCGCAGACAACACCGGTGCCAAGGTGGCTTGGGCCATCGGTGTCCTGGGCAGCAACCAGCCTTACGCCCACGTGGGTGACGTGATCAAGGTCCACATCAAGGAGGCTGCTCCGGATGGCACCGTGAAGAAGGGCGAGGTCCAAAACGCCGTCATCGTGCGCACCCGGCATCCGGTTCGCCGGAGCGATGGTTCCTACGTTCGTTTCGACCGCAACGCCGTTGTGATCATCGACAAGGAAAACAACCCCCGCGGAACCCGTATCTTCGGTCCCGTGGCCCGCGAGCTTCGTGAGAAAAAGTTCATGAAGATCATTTCCCTCGCCCCTGAAGTGATCTGATTGAAGGAGGAATAGACATGGCATCCAAATTTCATGTGAAAAAAGGTGACGAAGTGGTCGTCATCACCGGTTCGGCCAAGGGCCGCCGCGGCAAGGTCGCCGAGGTGATCACCTCGCGTCAGGCCGTCGTTCTGGAAGGCACCGACGAACGCTCCAAGGAGCAGGACGATCGCCGCCGTCTGGTGAAGCCGATGTTGCACTACGTCAAGAAGAACCAGCAGAACCCGAGCGGTGCGCTGCTCTGGTTGGAGTCGCCGATCCACGTTTCCAACGTGATGAAGGCCGATAAGTACGACGCCCGCAAGGCGAGCAAGCGCTGAGACCCATGAAACCCCGTCTTTACACGAAGTATATCGAAGAAGTCCGCCCTGCGTTGACGCAGAAGCGCGGCTACCAGAACGTCCACCAGGTGCCGAAGATCGAGAAGATCGTCATCAACATGGGTGTGAGCGCCTCCCTCGAAAAGGGAGCTCTCGAGGACGCCGTCAAGGAAATGCAGATGATCACGGGCCGCAAAGCGGTGGTGAACATCTCGCGCAAGAGCATCGCCAACTTCAAGCTCCGCAAGGGTCAGTCCGTCGGATGCAAGGTGACTCTCCGCCGAGAGGTGATGTACGAATTCTTCGACCGTCTGGTCACGGCTGCTTTGCCGCGCATCCGCGATTTCCGCGGCGTGGGCTCCCGGCAGTTCGATGGTCGTGGAACCTACTCGCTGGGTATCCCCGATCAGACGATCTTCCCGGAGATCGAACTCGACAAGATCAAGAGACAGCAGGGCATGGACATCACCATCGTGACCTCTGCTCCCACCAATGAAGAGGCCTACGACCTCCTCAAGATGATGGGAATGCCGTTTTCAAAATAAACAATCTATTGTATGGCCAAGAAATCCTGGCTTGCCCGGAACAAGAAGAAGTTGGAGACCGTCAAGAAGTTTGCGGCTCTCCGTGCTGAACTGAAGGCTAAGGGCGATTACGCCGGCCTCTCCCAGCTGCCCAAGAACGCGAGCCCGGTTCGCGTGGTGAATCGCTGCCGCGTGAGCGGTCGGCGTCACGGGTTCATCCGGAAGTACGGCGTCTCCCGTCTCTCGTTCCGAGAGGCGGCCTTGCAGGGACTCATCCCGGGCGTCACGAAGTCCAGCTGGTAATCCGAGCCCCCATCTACATCCATGAACGCTGATCCAGTTTCTGACCTGCTGACGCGCATTCGCAATGCGGGTATGGCGCTTCACCCTTCGGTTTCCATTCCTCACTCCCGTTTCAAGGAGGCGATCGCCCGGGTCCTCAAGAGCGAAGGTTACATCTCCGACGTCGCCGTCGAGGGTGACAAGCTCAAGACACTCAAGTTGGGCTTGAAGTATCAGGGTCGCAAGGCCGTGATCCAGGGCCTCAAGCAGGTGAGCACTCCCGGACTGCGCCGCTATGTGGCCGGATCCGAGGCTCCCCGGGTTCTGGGTGGGCTCGGTGTTGCAATTCTCTCGACTCCTCAGGGAGTGATGACCGGTTCCCAGGCTCGCCGCCAGAATGTGGGTGGTGAGGTGGTCTGTTACGTCTGGTAAAGGATTTTGTTATGTCACGTATTGGAAAAAGCCCGGTAGCCATTCCGGCCAAGGTTAAGGTTTCCGTCGCAGGGGACCGTGTGACGGTGGAAGGTCCCAAGGGGAGCCTTGGCCTGTCGCTGCCGCGTTTCACCCACGCCAAGGTCGATGGAACCAACGTGTCTCTGGGCCGTTCGGCCGAGACCTCCGAAGCCAAGGCCATGCACGGTCTTGCTCGGGCCCTGGTCAACAACATGGTCAAGGGTGTGTCCGAAGGTTTCCAAAAGAAGCTTGAGATCCAGGGCGTCGGTTTCAAGGCCGCCCTCCAGGGTTCTGTGATCAATCTGGCCCTCGGTTACAGCCATCCGATCAATTATCCGGTTCCTGCCGGGATCAAGGTGGTTGTCGAAGAAGGCACCAAGTTGACCATCGATGGCGCTGACAAGGAACTCGTGGGCCGGGTCGCCTCCGAGATCCGCAGCTTCTACCCGCCGGAACCGTACAAGGGCAAGGGTGTCCGCTACGCCGGTGAGAAGGTCGTCCGCAAGGAAGGCAAGACTGTCCAGTAATTCGGTTTGTCGTTAATTTTGCTAGAATGAGAACAGAGCACAAACATCGGTTGGCTCAACTGCGCCACTGGCGGGTGAGAAAGACCGTGACGGGCACTGCCGCCCGCCCCCGTATGAGCGTCAAGTTCACCGGGCAGCATATTTACGTGCAATTCATCGATGATGTGGTGGGCAAGACGCTGGCTGCCGTTGGCACCCGCGACAAGTCCGCTCCGACCGAGGTGAAGGGTGCCAACGCGGCGAATGCGATCCTGACCGGCAAGCGCGCTGCGGCCGCTGCCAAGGACAAGGGGATCGAATCCGTGGTCTTCGACCGCGGTGCTGCGCGGTATCACGGCAAGGTCAAGGCTTTGGCGGATGCCGCTCGCGAGTCGGGGCTCAAATTTTGAACTGAAGGAATCTTGTGGCAGACCAAAAAGACATTTCAGCAGCCCCGGCTGCACCCGCCGGATCGCCGTCCGGTGGCACCCAGTCGTTCGGTGGTGATCGCCCTTCTCGGGGTTATTCCGACGGCGGCCGCGGCCGCGGACCCCGCCGGGGTTCGCGCGACCAGCGCGACAATGATGAGCCGAAAGATGGCTTGATCGAGAAGGTGGTTCACATCAACCGCTCCTCCAAGGTCGTCAAAGGCGGCCGTCGCTTCTCCTTCAGTGCACTGATTGTCGTTGGCGACAAGCAGGGCAAGGTGGGCATGGGCATGGGCAAGGGTGCCGAAGTCAGCGAAGCCATCAAGAAGGGCGGCGAAAACGCCAAGTCCCGCATCTCGGTGGTGTCGCTCTCGGCCAGCACGATTCCCCACGAGGTCTACTCCGAGTTCGGTGGGGCCAAGGTTCTCCTCCGTCCGGCCAGCCCGGGTACCGGATTGATCTGTGGCAAGACCGTTCGCGCGGTGGTCGAATCGGCCGGCGTCAAAGACGTCCTCTCCAAGTCCCTCGGATCCAAGAACGCGTCCAACGTGGCCAAAGCCACCTTGAACGCCCTGCTCAGCCTGCGTACCCGAGAGCAGATTCTCAAGGCCCGTGGCCTCGAGAACCGTATCAACGCGACCAAGACTGCCTGATTTTATGAGACTTCACGATCTTAAACCCCGTCCGGGAGCCAAGCACCGCAAGAAGCGTTTGGGCCAGGGTGAGTCCAGCGGCCGAGGCAAGACCTCCGGTCGTGGTGGCAAGGGTCAGAGCGCCCGGTCCGGCAGCTCGATCCGCATCGGGTTCGAGGGTGGTCAGATGCCCTTGATCCGCCGCATCCCGAAGCGTGGCTTCAACAACAAGCGATTCAAGATCGCCTATCTGGCGGTCAATCTGGCTGAGCTCAACGCCTTCGAAGCGGGCTCCGTGGTCGACGTGGCTGCCTTGCAGAAGGCTGGTCTGGCCAACGGCACCTACGATGGCATCAAGATTCTCGCTCGGGGCGAACTCAAGCAGAAGTTGACTGTCCGCGCTCATGCGTTCAGCGCCTCAGCGAAGACCGCCATTGAAGCCCTCGGCGGAACCGCTGAAGTGGTCGCCTGAGACCTTGGGATCCGATCGGGGTAAATCCTCAAAACACGCTGTCAATGATTGGCCAACTGTTCAACACGTTCGCGAACTGCCTGAAGATTCCGGAACTCCGGTCCCGGATCATCTTCACGGCCTTGGTTCTGGCTGTGGCTCGCGTCATCGCCTTGACTCCGGTTCCGGGCTTGGACGGTTCCAAATTGGCGGCGTATTTTGCCGAGTCGGCCAAGAACTCGGGTGGGGGAGGGGTATTCGGCCTCTATTCCATGTTCACCGGTGGTGCATTGGAACAATGCGCTGTGGGTGCCTTGGGGATCATGCCGTACATCAGTGCCACGATCTTCATCCAGTTGCTGACGGCGGTGGTGGCCCCTCTGGGCAAGTTGGCCCGCGAAGAGGGCGGCCGTGCCAAACTCGTGGCTTATGGCCGCTACCTGACGGTGGTGCTGTGCTTGGGCCACGGATTGATCGTGGCCCTCGGTTGGGAGAATCCTGAGAAGGCATTCTCCGGATTTTCCGGCTCTCTGGTGACGGCCGAGTACCTCTGGTTGTACCGCATCCAGACGGTGATGATTCTGACCTCAGCAACCTTGTTCTTGATGTGGTTGGGTGAGCAGATCACCGAGCGGGGTATCGGCAACGGTGTTTCGCTGTTGATCACCGTGGGCATTCTCGCCCGCCTGCCGAACGCCGGGAAGTCGCTAGTGTCGATGTTCCAGCAAGAGAATTCCAAGCTGCTCCATCTGATCTTGTTGCTGCTGGTTTTGGCGATCGTGGTGGCCGGTGTGGTTCTCATCACTCAGGGACAGCGCAAGATTCCTGTGCAGTACGCTCAGCGGGCGGTGGGTCGCAAGATCATGTCCGGCGGCACTTCGTTCATGCCGCTGCGCGTCAACTACGCCGGCGTGATGCCGGTGATCTTCGCCCAGGCGATCCTCATGTTCCCCGGCATGATCTTCGAGAAGCTGGCTGCGATTTTGCCGGCCGGGTTCGCCAAACAGGTTTCGATCTACGTGGCCAGTCATCTGGGGCGCCAAGGATTCACCTACCTCTTCCTGTATGGTCTGATGATTTTGTTCTTCTCGTACTTCTGGGTCGCCACCCAGTTCAACGAGCTCCAGGTGGCCGACGATCTCAAGAAGCACGGTGGTTACATTCCTGGCGTGCGTCCGGGTACGGCGACCAGCGATTTCCTGCACAACACGATGAGCCGGATCACGTTGGCCGGTGCGGTGTTCTTGGTGATCATCGCCATCATCCCGACCGTGATGAGCGGGTATCTGAAGATCGACCCCTTGGTCGCCCAGTTTTTCGGTGGCACATCCCTCCTGATCACCGTGGGTGTCTTGTTGGACACCATGCGGCAGATGGAATCCTACCTGCTCATGAGGCACTATGATGGTTTCCTCAAGAAGGGCAAGGTTCGCGGGCGTGCCTGATTCTTTCGTTCTTTGTCAGTCTCGGTTACAGAATAGACCTCAATCGGCCGTGAGCTGGGTGACGGGTCGACTCCAACAAAAGCGCAGGCGCTGAAATCATGGGGAGACCAATCATCAAGACAGCCGATGAGATTCGCGCGATGAGGGCCGCTGGCCGCATCGCCAGCAAAGTCTTGCGGAGTGCGGCCTTGGCTGCGGCTCCGGGCATGACGACCCGCGAGCTGGATACCATGGTTGGCCAATTCATTGCATCGCATGGAGCGCTCAGCGCATTCCTGGGCTATCGGGGATTCCCCTCCCAGTGCTGCCTCTCGGTCAATGAGGCCGTGATCCATGGGATCGGCGACGGACGCCGGCTCCAGTTTGGAGATGTCCTCAAGATCGACGTTGGAGTCCGTTTTCAGGGCTTCATCGGTGATGTCGCGATGACGCTGATGGTCGGGGGTGGGACGCCTCGGTATCAGAAGTTGCTGGATACGACGGTCCAAGCACTGTATGAAGGGATTTCAGCGGCTCAAGCCGGTGCCAAAGTGTTGGATATCGGTCGGGCTGTGGAACGCAGTGTGGCAGGGTCGGGTTACGGAATCGTTCGCGAATTTTGCGGTCATGGTGTGGGTCGGAGCGTCCATGAGGAACCTCAGGTTCCGAATTACGTCGATCCCAAAGCCGTCACCCGCCTGAAGAGTGGAATGACGATCGCCATCGAGCCCATGGTGACCTTGGGCAGTCCGGCTGTCGAAATATTGGACGACGGTTGGACGGTGGTCACTCGGGACAGGCAGGTGTCTGCCCATTTCGAGCACACGGTGTTGATCACCGATTCTGGACCAGAGATTTTGACACGGGACGAAGAAAGTCAGTTGTATTGACGGGTTTACGATTTCGAAAATGAAAGTCAGAGCTTCAGTTAAGAAACTTTGCGAGAACTGCAAAATGGTCAAACGCAAGGGCGTGATCCGCGTGATCTGCTCCAATGCGCGCCACAAGCAGCGGCAAGGCTGATCATAGGAAACGTTTTATGCCACGAATCTTGGGAGTTGATATTCCTGCGGACAAGCGAATCGATATCGCGCTCCGCTACATCTACGGAATCGGTCCGGTCAATGCGCTCGAAATCTTGGAGCGCGCCAACATCGATCCATCGCTTCGCGCCAAATCGCTCAACGAGAGCCAGCTCTCGTTGATCGTGAATGCGATTCAGGAAGGCAAGTATGTGACCGAGGGCGATCTGCGTCGCGAACTCGGCATGAACTTGAAGCGCCTTCAGGCCATCAAGTCCTACCGGGGTCAGCGTCACAGCCGAAGCCTGCCGGTTCGCGGTCAGCGCACGCAGACCAACTCCCGTACCCGCAAGGGTCCCCGCAAGACGGTGGGTGTCCAAAGAAACCCGACCGCCAAGGCTTAATTTCATCGTTTAACTGATTATGGCAGAAGAGACAAAGGCCAAGAAGGCCCCCAAGGCCGAGGCCGGTGAGGCAACCGCCGAACAGGCCGCCCCCAAGGCGGCTCCCAAGACCAAGAAGGCTGCGGCCGACGCTCAGGCGGGTGCTGCTGCTCCGGCTCAGGCCGCCCCGGCCGCCCCGGCTCCGTTGGCGGCTGCTGCCGCTCCGACGGCTGCCGACCTGCTCGGTGATGATCCCAATGCGAAGAAGATCATCCGCGCCAAGGGCGCCAAGAACATCGCGGTGGGCGTGGCCCACGTGATGGCGACCTTCAACAACACCCAGGTGACCATCACCGACATGCAGGGCAACCTGATCGGTTGGAGCACCGCGGGTCGGGTCGGGTTCAAGGGCTCCCGCAAGAGCACCGCGTTCGCCGCCCAGCAGGCCGCTCAGGATGCCGCCCGTCAGGCGATGTCCCACGGCATGCGCGAGGTCGAAGTCCGCGTCAACGGTCCGGGTTCCGGTCGTGAATCGGCCATCCGCGCCCTGCAGGCCATCGGCCTGGAGATCACCGTGATCAAGGATGTGACCCCGGTTCCGCACAACGGCTGCCGCCCTCGCAAGAAGCGCCGCGTGTAATTCAATCTTCAACTATTTCCGACAATGGCACGTTACACTGGTCCTCGTGTTCGCATCAGCCGCCGGCTGGGCACCCCGATTTTTGGCTCCTCCAAGTATTTGGAGCGCCGTCCTTACCCTCCCGGTGCCCATGGCCCGAAGTCCCGTCGCAAGCACAGCGACTACGCCATCGGCCTGATGGAGAAGCAGAAGCTGCGTTTCTTCTACGGTCTCCAAGAGAAGCAGTTCCGCAATGTCTACGAGCGTGCCCTGCGCATGCGTGGCGTGACGGGCGAGAAGATGCTTCAAATCCTCGAGACCCGTCTTGACAATCTGGTGTACCACGCCGGATTCGCTCTCACCCGTCCGGCGGCCCGCCAATTGGTCGGCCACGGTCACGTTCGGGTCAACGGCCGCAAGGTCAGCATCCCGAGCTATGCGGTGAAGGTCAACGACCTGATCCAGGTGAAGGATCACGCGAGCTCCAAGACCATCGTCCAGAAGAACATCGAAGGATCCACCAGCCGCGTGGTTCCCGACTGGATCCGTCTGGATCGCGAGGCCTTGTCGGCCGCTCTCCTGCGGGTTCCCACCCGTGACGAGATCAACCCGATCGCCAACGAGCAGGCGGTTGTCGAATTTTATTCCCGCTAACCGGCCTGACCGCCGTATCGGTCAAACCAGCAATTATACGGGACACCATCCTCTGGCGGGATACCTCTTGGATGGGGTTCAGATTAAAATTGCACCCATAAATTATGCCTGTTCGTCTAGGTCGCTTCGAGATGCCGAAGCGGTTGTCCAAAGAAGAGACAACCGCGACGGATACCTATGCCAAGTTCATCGCCGAGCCGTTTGAAACCGGCTACGGACACACGATCGGAAATTCGATCCGCCGTGTCCTGCTCTCCTCGTTGGAGGGTGCGGCCATCACTTCCGTCAAGATCGATGGGGCGATGCATGAGTTCACCACGGTGGACGGTGCCGTCGAAGACGTCACCGACATCGTCTTGAACCTCAAGCAGGTCAAGTTCAAGGCCCACTCCCGTGAGCCCCAGACGTTGCTCTTGTCGGTCAATCGCGAGGGCGCGGTGACCGCCGCCGATATCGAGCTCAACCAGAACATCGAGATCGTCAACCCCGACCAACTCATCTGCACGCTCGATCGCAAGAAGAAGCTGGAGATGGAGCTCGAGGTTCGCGTCGGTCGTGGTTTCTGCCCCGGAGACGAGAACAAGAAGGTGGATCAGCCGATCGGCATGATCGCCATCGATTCCTTGTTCTCTCCCGTGACGCGCGTCCGTTATGCGGTCGAAGCGGCCCGTGTGGGACAGCGCACCGACTACGACAAGCTGATCATCGAGATCTGGACCGACGGTCGCATTTCGCCCGACGACGCGCTGACCCAGGCTTCGGCCATCTTGCAGCATCACCTCGACGTCTTTGTCGGATACGACAAGAACGCCGTGGAGTTCGAGGTCGAGATCAAGCCCCAGGACGACGAGAAGGCCAAGCTCAAGAAGCTGCTCAACATGAGCGTCAATGAGATCGAGCTGAGCGTCCGTGCGGCCAACTGCCTCAACAACGCCAACATCACCACCGTGGGTCAATTGGCGATGAAGTCGGAGCAGGAAATGCTCAAGTACCGGAACTTCGGCAAGAAGTCCCTCAACGAGATCAAGGAGAAGCTGACCGGCTTGAACCTGACGCTCGGAATGAATATCGATCCGGCTCTGTTGGAGACGCCGGTGGAGAACAAGAATCCTTAACCTGACTGAATTATGCGCCACCTTAAGCGCAACAAGAAACTGGGTCGCAAAGGCGACCACCGCAATGCCATGCTGGCCAACTTGGTGAGTTCGCTCATCAAGCACAAGCGCGTCACCACCACCTTGGCCAAGGCGAAAGCGGCCCGACCGGTCGCTGAGAAGCTTCTGACCTTGGGCAAGCTGGCCAACGAGGCTCTCGCCACCGCGAGTTCCGCTTCGGATGCCGCCAGCAAGGCCAAGGCCACCGCCGCCAACGTCCACAACCGCCGCTTGGTGGCCGCTCGCCTACGCCAGCAGTCGCGCAGCCATTTCAAGGGCACTCCGACCGCCAAGGGCAAGGAGCTGCGTGAGGCTTGGAAGGCGGAGCACGACGTGGTGCACATCCTGTGCGACACGATTGCGCCGGCCTTCAAGGCTCGCAACGGCGGGTACACCCGCATTCTGCGCCTCGGACAGCGTCAGGGCGACTCCGGTCAGCTGGCCATCCTCGAGTGGGTGGACTTCGCTCCGGCCGCCGAGACGGCTGCTCCGGCTCCGACCGCCTGATTCGGGGTTCCGACCCTGGTTTTGGTAGTCTTTCGTTTTGGAATGTTTCTCTCCGGAGTCGATTCTGAAGATTCATCAACGCCGCCCGTAACGGGGCGGCGTTTTTGTTATGGGTGCCCGGTACGGGGCACGTTCCTGCGGGTTGAAGACCCTCATAGGCCGGGCGGGGTGTAGGTTGCGCCCGCCGGGACACACTCCTGCGTGCGTCGGTTCCGATGTTTCGCCGGTGTTGATGCCGTGAGCGGGTGCCGTCGCGGGCATTCAGACGAACCGTGAATCAGGGCCTCGGACTGGAGGGCAGGGAAGCCCCGGGGTGCGGTGGTTTTATGTGCCGAGGGGATGGGGATCGGGCAGGTCCGAAGTCAGGCTGCGATCATCGGTGGCCGTGGTCGTCGGCCAACAGGAGGGCAACAGGAGCCCAACCTGAGCCCAACCTGAGCCGGACACCCCGCGAGTGGGTCGAGCCCAGTTTGGCCGGAGTGGAAGGGCGCCGAAAGGGGTTTGCTCGGGCTCGGAGCAGGTCCTGAAATGGAGCCCAACGTAAGAAACCCAGTGAAAACAGTCTCTGGAGGGACTGCTTGAGAAGTGGTCGGGACGACAGGATTTGAACCTGCGACGTCTTGGTCCCAAACCAAGTGCTCTACCGGGCTGAGCTACGTCCCGAACCGAGCAGCAACGATCGCTTCGGACCCGGGTTCAGGCAATGCTTTTCGATTCAGTCGGGCTGATCCATGCTGAGTGCGGTTCCGATCTCCGGATGAAGCTCCTCGTTTTCGCCCACGTTCCGCCGCCCCACCATGGTCAAAGCCAGATGGTGAAGTGGATGGTGGACGGTTTCCGCTCGGATCCCTCCCTGGGACTCGAGGTGATCCATGTCGATGCGAGGTTGTCGAGCGGCATGGACGATGTCGGATCCATTCGAGGGGGCAAGCTGCGGGCACTCTGGGGTTATTGTCGCGAGGCCCTGCGCGCCGCCCGTGGCCAAGATTTTCCGACGCTCTACTACATTCCCTCGCCCCCCAAGCGGGCCTCCTTGTATCGGGACTGGATCGTGATGGCCCTCATCCGGTGGCGATTCCATCGGGTGATCCTTCACTGGCATGCCGTCGGACTCGGGGCCTGGCTCGAGTCTGAGGCCTGGACGGTGGAGCGGTGGCTCACCCGGCTCTTTCTGGGACGGGCCGATCGCGCGCTGGTTCTCGCCGAGAGCAACCGCGCCGATGCCGAGGTGCTTCGCCCGAGGTCGGTGGCGGTGGTGAGCAATGGCATTCCCGATCCCTGCCCCGATTTCCATGCAACATTGGCTCAACGGCGTGCCGGGCTCGCCGAGCGACGGGATATCCGCGTCCTGTTCATGGCGCATTGCACCCGCGACAAGGGTGTTTTCGGGGCGGTCGAGGCGGTTGTGGCGGCCAATCGTTCCGGCGGCGATTCCGGGCGACGGTTCCGGCTCACCGTCGCGGGCAGCTTCCTCTCATCGGACGAGGAGACCGAATTCAGAGGACGGGTGGCCAGGGGCGATGCTGCGGACTGCGTGGAGATCGCGGGGTTCGTCTCGGGGTCTCAGAAGGATCGCTTGTTCCGGGAGGCCGATGTGTTCCTGTTTCCGACCTACTTCGCCAACGAGGGGCAACCGTTGAACCTGATCGAAGCGCTGGCCTATGGGCTGCCGTGCGTCACGACGCGCTGGCGTTCGATACCGGAGTATTTCCCGGCCGATTATCCGGGGCTCTGCATTCCGAGAGAGGTGCCGCCCCTGGCCCAGGCGCTGCATGCGGTCGTGGGTGGCGTGGATGGCCGGCGGTTGCGATGTAGTTTCGAAGAGCGCTTCGCCCTGGAATCCCATCTCAGCACCTTGGCTGCCGCGATCCGGATCGATTGAGCCTGATTGGGCCGCGGGCGATGCCCACAAAAAACGGCGCCGTCCCGAGGGAGCGGCGCCGGTGAATCGGGCTGAGGGACTCCTTATCGGGCGGCGTTGTACAACGCACCCACCTTGTTCCAGTCGATCACGTTCCACACGGCCTTGAGGTAGGCGGCGCGCAGGTTCTGGTACTTCAGGTAGTAGGCATGCTCCCAGACATCGACTCCGAGGATGGCCTTGCCTTCGCAGCCGGCGATCGCCTTGCCCATCAACGGGTTGTCCTGGTTGGCCGTCGAGACGATCTCGAGCTTGCCGCCGTTGACCACGAGCCAGGCCCATCCGGAACCGAAGCGGCCGATGCCGGCGGCCTCGAACTTGGCCTGGAACTCGGCGAAGGAGCCGAAGGCCGCAGTGATGGCCGCAGCCAGATCACCGGTGGGCGATCCGCCCTGGCCGGGACCCATCAGGTTCCAGAAGAAGGTGTGGTTCCAGTGGCCACCCCCGTTGTTGCGGACCGGGCCACGGATGGCGTCGGGCACACCGGCCAGATTGCCGATCAGGGCTTCGAGCGAGAGGGATTCGACCGGGGTGCCGGCGATCGCCTTGTTGAGGTTGTCCACGTAGGCCTTGTGGTGGCGGCCGTGGTGGATCTCCATGGTCAGCGCGTCGATGTGGGGTTCGAGGGCTTCTTTGGCGTAGGGGAGGGGGGCAAGTTCGTGGGCCATAATTGATGTTCCATCCGACCTCGGCGTGGTTGCGCGTGCCGGCAGGCGTCGGACGGTAGCAATCTTCGACGGCGGCGCAAGCGGCAGGGCCTCCCTGAAATTCCCTCTCGCCTGCCGTTCAAGACGACCGATACGGTGTTCCCGCAACGAGACTCGACGCATGAGCAACCCCACTGGAGACATCGCACTCATCGGCCTGGCGGTCATGGGCCAGAACCTGATCCTCAACATGAACGACCACGGCTTCACCGTCGTGGCCTACAACCGTACGACCTCCAAGGTGGATGAATTCCTGGCCGGCGAGGCCAAGGGGACCCGGATCCAGGGCGCCCACTCGATTCCCGAACTGGTGGCCAAGCTCAAGACGCCGCGGCGGATCATGATGCTGGTGAAGGCCGGTCAGGCCGTCGACGACTTCATCGAGCAGCTGGTGCCCCACCTCTCGCCCGGGGACATCCTCATCGACGGTGGCAATTCCCTCTATGGCGACACCGAGCGCCGCGTGAAGTATTGCGAGTCCAAGGGCCTGTTGTTCATCGGGACCGGCGTCTCCGGGGGTGAAGAGGGGGCTCGCCGTGGACCGAGCATCATGCCCGGCGGCTCGGCCAAGGCCTGGCCCGCGGTGAAGGACATCTTCCAGGGCGTGTCGGCCAAGGTGGAGGGCGGGGCTCCCTGCTGCGACTGGGTGGGTGACGGCGGCTCGGGCCACTACGTGAAGATGGTCCACAACGGCATCGAGTACGGCGACATGCAGCTCATCTGCGAGGCCTACAACATCCTCAAGAACGGTCTGGGTCTGACGGCCGACGAGATGCATCAGGTCTTCGCCGACTGGAACCAGGGGGAGCTCGACAGCTTCCTCATCGAGATCACCCGCGACATCCTCGCGTTCAAGGACTCCGATGGAGGCCCGTTGGTCGACAAGATCCTCGACACGGCCGGCCAGAAGGGCACCGGCAAGTGGACCGTGATCGATTCGGCCAATCTCGCCCAACCGGTCACGCTCATCGCGGAGGCCGTGTTCAGCCGCTGTGTCAGCGCCATGAAGGAAGAGCGCGTGAAGGCCGCCCGCAAGCTCAAGGGACCCAAGCCGCTGCTCAGCGCCTCGAAGAACGCCAAGGCCCGTCAGGCCTTCATCGAGGACATCAAGAGCGCCCTCTACGCCTCCAAGATCGTCAGCTACGCCCAGGGCTACATGCTGATGCGCGCGGCCGCCGCGGAATACGGTTGGAAGCTCAACTACGGCGGCATCGCCCTGATGTGGCGTGGGGGTTGCATCATCCGGTCCCGCTTCCTGGGCAAGATCAAGGAGGCCTACGACAAGAATCCCAAGCTGGCCAATCTGCTGCTCGACGACTACTTCCGCGCCGAGATCAAGAAGTGCCAGAAGGGCTGGCGCAACGTGGTGGCCTCGGCGGCCAAGAAGGGCATTCCGGTGCCGGCCTTCAGCACGGCTCTGGCGTTCTACGACCAGTACCGTTCAGCCACGCTGCCGGCCAACCTCCTGCAGGCCCAGCGCGACTACTTCGGCGCCCACACCTACGAGCGGGTGGACAAGCCGCGAGGGCAGTTCTTCCACACCAACTGGACCGGCCGCGGAGGCACTGTGAGCTCCAGCACCTACAACGCCTGAGCGGCGGTGTCCCGATCCCCCAAGAGCACCCCGTGAACAACGATCTCTCACCCGAGGCCGAGCGGACGCTGAAGAAGTTCTTCGGCATCTTCATCGCCACCTTGTTCCTGTATGTGACGATCTACGGGGGGTGCGAGGCCTATCGGGTGCGCAACGGGGCGTGGCACCTGACCTTCGACAAGCAGCCCGATGGAACCCCGGTCCTGCGGATCGAGCATCCGCGGTTGCTGACCGGAGGTCCGGTGTCGATCCGCTTTCCCGGCGAGAACGCCCCGCGGGTGACCAACGGCCCGATCACCTACGTGTACAGCCGTCCCGACACGAATTCCACGCCGTTCGGCCCCATGTTCTTCGTCGACACGACGCAGTTGCCCGGCACCGTGGCGCTCGGGGCCTTCGGTCACGTGGTTGAGATGGTGCCGCGGACGTTGTTCGTGGACTTCAAAGAGGTGCCGTGGGTGGCAGGAACCAACCTGACCCTGCTGCCCGAGAGCAAACCCGCGCCGGAGCGCCTCAAGGCCCGCAATCAGCAGTGGAACGGACGCTGAAGGGGGCGCCTCCTGATTCCGGTCCTATTCCGGCCCCTTCAGTCCCCTTCAGGCCGCTTCAGGCCTTTCCATCCCGCTTCGGCGGAGAGAGCCTCGGGCCATGTTCCCTGGATTGCGTCTCGTACGCCTTGCGTCGGTCTCCCTGTTGTGTTCGCCAATCCTGATGGCGTTGACCCTGACGGCGTTGCCGGTGCTGGCCGCCGATCCGGCGTTCCGGCCGCTCTTCAACGGCCGTGACCTGCGCGGGTGGGTCAACGTGAATTGCGCGCCCGAGACCTTCACCGTCCGCGACGGGATGATCCACTGCGATGGGATTCCGACCGGAGCCCTGCGCACCGAGCGCCAGTACGAGAACTTCATCCTCGAGCTCGAATGGCGGCACCTGAAGCCCGGGGGCAATGCCGGAGTGTTCATCTGGTCCGGCCCCATGCCCGCCCTGGGGCAGCCCTTCCTGAGGGCCATCGAGGTCCAGGTGTTGGACCACGGCTACGGCAAGTCCGACTGGTTCACCACGCATGGCGACATCTTCCCGATCCACGGGTCGACCATGAAGCCCTTCTCGCCCAGTCGCGGCGACCGCAGCTTTCCCAAGGAATCCCGAAGCCTCGGGGCTCCGGACTGGAACCACTACCGCATCGTCGCCACCAACGGGGTGATCCGGCTTTCAGTCAATGGAGTCGAGGTTTCCGGCGGCTCGGCCTGCCAGTGGCGTCGCGGTTACATCGCCCTGGAATCGGAAGGCGGCATCGTGGACTGGCGCCACTTGCGGATCCAGGAGCTGCCATCCACGAAGGCGACTGCCGCGGAGTCGGCGCCCGAAGCCCGCCCGTGGAAGAGTCTGTACGATGGCCGCAGCCTCCGCGGTTGGCGGGTGCCGGCCGATGACGGGGCGTGGAAGGCCAGTGACTGGACTCTCAGGAGCCGGCCGGCCCGCGAGGGCGAGGAGGCCGTGCTCTGGTCGGAGTCCGGGATCCGCCGCCACGAGCTCCTCTTCGACTGGCGCTGGGACGGCAAGCCTGCGCAGTCGGTCCCGCCGGTGGTGTTCCGCTCAGGGGGGACCGCCGGATTGATCCGACTGCCGGTTCTCGACGGCTTGCGTCCGGAGGGGTGGAATCGGCTCCGGATCCGCCATGAGGGGAGGACTCTGAAAGTCTCGGCCAATGATCGGCCCGAGGTCTCGGTGGAGGTTCCCCGAGGAGGGCTGGAGTTCGGATTCGTCCCGGCGTCGGTGCCGGTCCAGATTTCCAGCGTGTTCCGCCAATGACCCGCGGGGCCGGCTGGGCTAACGGAAACAAATGCGGCTCACGGCATCGTCGAAACCCTGGGCGCCGGCGATGATCTTGATCTCCACCCGCATGAAGTAGACGGGCAGATCGCGTCGATCGAGCTTGGGGAAGCGGACCGCGTCTTTCTGCGTGGTGACGAGCATGTCCGCCCGGCGTTTCTTTCCGCGGTTCACCGCGTCGAGCACCTCCTGCTGCGTGAAGCGGTGATGGTCGGCGTAGCGACGGGCCAGGACGATCTCGGCGCCGAGTTCCGTGAGCTTGGATTCGAAGCTCTCGGGCTGGGCGATGCCACTGAGGCTGGCCACCCGGCGGCCTTGAAGCAGCTCGAGTCCCCGCCGTTCACCGGTGAAGACATCCTCGAAGTACAGCGGGTGATGGACGCACTCGATGATCCCCGCACGCGGGTTCAGTTGGGCGATCCTCTCGCGCAGCGCGGCGGTCTTGCCGTCGCTCTTGGTGAGGAAGATCACGCTGGCCCGAGCCAGGTGGGAGGGGGGTTCCCGCAGGGTGCCACGAGGCAGCAGGTGCTCGTTGCCGAAGGGTTGCTGACAATCGATGAGCACCACATCGGTGCGGCGTCCGGCGAGTTTCCAATACTGGAAGCCGTCATCGAGCAGCAGGGTGTCGCAGCCGAAGTGCTCCACCGCATACCGCCCCGCCTTGACCCGGTCTTTGTCGACCAGCACCACCACGTCGCGCAGGTTCGAGGCGAGCATGTAGGGTTCGTCGCCGGCCGTCTCGGAATCGAGCAGGAGGGAATGCCCGTCGGAGACGATCCTCGGTGGCGTGGTGTCTTCGCGGAGCAGGATCTTGTCGAGCAGTCGCTCCGAGACGGGCTTGGGGCGTGAGCGGTAGCCGCGCGACAGGATGGCCACCTTGCGTCCGGCATCCTGCAGGGCCCGGGCGAACTTCTCCACCACCGGGGTCTTGCCGGTGCCGCCCACCGTGAGGTTGCCCACCGCGATCACCTGGACCCCGAGGGTGGAGTCGCGCAGGATTCGCAGCGTGTAGAGCAGTCGTCGCAGTTTGACGATGACCGCGAAGACCTGCGAGAGCATCGAGAGCGTGCCGCGGATCATCGACGCCTTGCGCCCGGGAAGATTCTCCAGGATCACCGCCAGGAGGTAGGTCTCCGCGGCTTCGGTCATTTTTTGCCAACGCTCTCGCACTGGCCGTGGACGATGTCACCTGCGGGCGATTTCGGAAAGATTTCGTGCGAACAGATGAAATCCGGTTGTCAAGAGGAGGCCCGGGGCATTATTTCAATCAAGGTTCCCCGATCGAAACCACGATGAAGACCCTCTCGAGGTGGATGCAGATGATGGATGGAAGTCATCGTCATCGCTCGATTGTCGATGGGTCTACCGAAGGTTCCGATCCCCGGTTCGGCCGGTTCGACGGGGTGGGCTCCCTTGTCCTGCCGCGTTGCGCGGATCACCGTGGTCACCTCCCTTTTCCAGCCCGTCGGCTTCAGCCGAGTCCCGATTCGGGACCGCGGTTCGAGGTCGATGGATTGGCCCAAAAACACAACAACAACTAACTCAGAGTGAAACCAACCGAATCCAACAGCGAACTCCGTTTCGCCCGTACCTGCGCCCTGGCTGCCGCGAAGGCTCCCGCCAAGACCGCCGCTCCGGCCAAGAAGGCCGCCCCTGCGAAGAAGGCGGCTCCGGCCAAGAAGGCCGCGCCCGCCAAGAAAGCGGCTCCGGCCAAGAAGGCCGCCCCGGTGAAGAAGGCCGCCCCGGTGAAGAAGGCTGCTCCGGCCAAGAAGGCCGCGCCCGCCAAGAAGGCCGCCCCTGCAAAGAAGGCGGCTCCTGCCAAGAAGTAATCTTCGGTCGCCCGATCCGGCGGTTTTGCTTGTCAAATCCGCCGGATTTAGGGCCGTTTTTGGGGTTGTGAACAACTTGGGAACAACGCCCGAAAACTTGTTCTCGCGGTACTCGGAAGTTTGCCATAGAAGCCTCGCCCGCCGTGGAATGAATCACGGTGGACACGAGAAGAAACCGCTCCACAATATGCTCAACCCGATGCCTCAGAATGCGTTGAAATCCCTTTGTTTTCATGCATTCCAGGCTGTTTGCGCGGGTTCCGGTGCCTGTTGTCTCCCCCAGGGTCCTTCATCTGAGGTCACCAGACTGTCACAGAATCAGGTCGGCCCGTTTGTTCTGTGATGGGCGATAGTGAATAAATCCCGAAACCGCCCGATTCAGGCCCCTTCTGATATTTAACATGTCCGATCAACCCCAAGCACTGTGGCTGGCCGCCCAGCAGAACCTCCGTGGAATGCTCAAGACGGAGTTGTACAATCTGTGGTTCGCCCCGGTGACCGCCCGCTGTCTGGATGGAGACACTCTGACCCTCGAGGTCGCTGACGAGTTCTGCGAGTTCTGGTTGAAGGACAACTATCTGGATGTCCTCCGCTCGGTGGTGAGTCGCGCGGCCATCCGGCCGATCCAGATCACTTTTGCCATCCGTTCGGCCGATGCGGTCCCGGCCTCCGAATCGGCCCCTGAACGCTCGGTGACCGCCGAACCCGCACCGGAGCGGGTGGTTCAGCCCGAGGTGCGGGCGGCCGAACCGGCGGTCAGAGAGCTTCCCCGCAAGTCGGAGCCGTTGTTCAACCCGAACAACACCTTCGAGACGTTCGTGGTGGGCTCCAACAACCACCATGCCCATGCGGCCTGCATGGGAGTGGCCCAGAAGCCGGGGCACACCTACAACCCGCTGTTCCTCTTCGGCGGTGTGGGTCTGGGCAAGACCCATTTGCTTCAGGCGATCGGTCATCACGTGCTGGCCAACAAGAAGAATGCCCGGATCGGGTACCTTTCCTGCGAACGGTTCACCAACGAGTTCATCGAGGCGCTCCAGAACAGCCAATTGCCCAAGTTCCGCAAGAAGCACCGCGAACTGGACGTGCTGCTCATCGATGACATCCAGTTCCTTCAGGGCAAGGAGCGGATCCAGGAGGAGTTTTTCCACACCTTCAACGCCTTGCACGACGCCCACAAACAGATCGTGCTGACCTGTGATCGGCCGGCCAACGAGATCCAGGGGTTGGAGCAACGGCTCATTTCCCGCTTCGAATGGGGCATGACGGCCGACCTGAAGGCTCCCGATGTGGAGACCCGTCTGGCCATCCTCAACAAGAAGGCGGCCGCCCTCAGCGTGACTCTGCCCGATCAGGTCATCACCTTCCTGGCGAACCGGATCCGGACCAACATCCGTCGTCTGGAGGGGGCTCTGGTTCGCGTGGCCGCCTACGCCCAGCTTTCCGGCAAGGCTCTGGATCTCGAAACGGTCGAGACCCTGCTGCGCGAGATCCTGCAGGAAGAGGGCAAGGTGGCCATCTCGGTCAGTGAGATCCAGAAGCGGGTGGCCGATTACTTCGACATCCGATTGGCCGACATGACCAGCAAGCGGCGGCCCGAGAACATCGCCTTTCCGCGACAGATCGCCATGTATCTGACCCGCCAATTGACCGAGCATTCGCTCAGCGCGATCGGTGAATCGTTCGGTGGCCGCGATCACGGCACCGTCTTGCATGCCTGCCGTCAGGTGCGAGACCGGATGGAAGTCGAGGCCAAGGTCCGCCAGGACGTGGGCTACCTCGAGAAGCAGCTCACACGCTGAGGTGGGTTTCAGTCGCCGCCCCCCAGGCTCCGGCCCCGGGGGGCTGAGCCTCGGGCCGGTCCTCGGCTTTTAGAGCCCAGCGCGTTGCGGGAGCTTTTCCTGCGGCCCAGGCAACGGACTTCTTGGCTGGAATCCCCGATGGGAACCCACCAACATCGGCGCGTGTCCCTCCGGTGCCGCCATTGGATCCTGCTGCTCTTGAGCGGGCTGCTGGCCCAAGGACGAGTCTTGGGAGAGTCTGCGCCGGGATTCGAATTGCTGGGGCCCGCCCTCACCGGGTTGGCGTTCACCAATGCGGTGCCGTCTTCGCGTTACCTGACGAATCAAATTCCACTCAATGGCTCCGGTGTCGCCCTGGGCGATGTGGATGGCGACGGGCGTCCCGATCTCTTCCTGGCTGCTTATTCGGGGGGCAGCGTGTTGTTCCGCAATCTCGGCCAACTCCGGTTTGAGCCGGTCACCCAAACGGCTTTCGGAGCGGGCGGATTGTCGTCGTTCGAGGTCACCGGTGTGGTTTTGGCGGACCTCGACGGGGATGGGGATCTGGATCTGGTGTTCAACACCCTGGGACAGGGCACACGGAGTTATCACAACGACGGGAAAGGGCGTTTCACACCGGGGGCCGTCCTCAATGTCAAACGGGCCGGATCGAGTCTCTCACTGGCCGACGCCGATGGGGATGGTGACTTGGATTTGTATGTGGCCAATTACCGGACGGTGACAGTCCGGGATGATCCGGGAGCCAAGTATTCCATCCGGGAGGAGAACGGGCGGCAGCGGATCGTGGCCTACAACGGACGTTCCACCGACGAGGCCGATCTGGTCGGGCGGTTCACGATGACCCCGGCCGGTCCCCGCGAGAATGGAGAGGTCGATGCGCTGTATCTCAACGATGGCCGTGGCGGTTTTACCGAGGTTTCGTGGACCGGGGGAGCCTTCACGACCTCCGCGGGTCGCCCGCTCGATTCGGCGCCCCAGGATTGGGGACTGAGCGTGTTGTTCCGGGACCTGACTGGCGATGGCCGGCCGGACCTCTACGTCTGCAATGATTTCCAGTCGGAAGACCGCTTCTGGATCAACGAGACTTCCCCGGGTGGGCCGGTTCGCTTCAGCGCGGCGCCTGCGCTGGCGCTGCGTCATACCAGCGCCTTCTCCATGGGCGTCGATGCGGCCGATATCGATCGGGACGGTGTGGACGACTTCCTGGTGCTGGACATGCTCAGTCGGGAGCATCGCCGTCGGAGCCTCCAGATGGATGGGGTGCCACCGGGGTATTACCAACCGGGGGTCTGGGACGATCGCCCCCAGTTCTCCCACAACACCCTCTTTCTGGGACGGGGCGACGGCACCTTCGCCGAGATCGGCCGATTGGCCGGGCTCAGCGCCAGCGAGTGGTCCTGGACCCCGGTGTTCATGGATGTCGATCTGGACGGTTACGAAGACCTGCTGGTCTCCAATGGTCACGAGATGGACATGCTCGATGTGGATGTCGCCGCCCGGGCCGAGGCCCAACGGGCGGGGCGACGCCCTGGCTCGCGTGAACTGCTGGAGATGAGGCGTCTGTTCGCGCGGCTCGACACCCCCAACGCGGCCTTCCGCAATCGGGGAGACCTCACCTTCGAGGATGTCACCCAGGCCTGGGGATTCGATGCCCCGGGAGTCGAGCAGGGCATGGCTTCGGCCGACCTCGACGGCGATGGCGACCTCGATCTGGTGCTCAACACGCTGAATGGACCGGCCAAGCTCTACCGCAACAAGGCCACCGCGCCCCGTCTGGCCGTACGACTCCGCGGGGCCGGGGGCAATTCGCGGGGCATCGGAGCCAAGATCCGGGTCACGGCCCAGGGGCTTCCGGTCCAGTCCCAGGAGATGATCGCCGGAGGACGCTACTTGTCCGGGGATGACGCGGTGCGCACCTTCGCCTTGGGAACCGCGAGCACCGCCGACGTCGAGGTCACCTGGCGCAACGGGAGGGTGACGCGGCGCGCCGGGGTGGTGCCGGGCACGGTGGAGATCCGGGAGGCCGAGACGATGCCCGCCATGGCGACCCCGAACCCGCCCCCGTGGTTCGAGCCGGTGACCGGAAGCTGGACGCACACCCACAGCGACACCCCCTTCGATGAATTCGCCCGCCAACCGACCAAGCCGTTCGATCTGAGCCAGGCCGGACCGGGGATCGCCTGGGCCGACCTCAACGGCGATGGCTGGGATGACCTCCTCATTTCAGCCGGGCAGGGGGGTACCCTCGGAGTCTTCACCAACGACGCCCGGGGCGGGTTCTCCGCCGTCATCAACACGGCGCTCCTCAAGCCGGCTTCCCGGGATCTGACCACGGTCCTCGTGCAGCGGGGGGTGATCCTGGCCGGCATCAGCAATCTGGAAGACGGACTCACCAACGGGGGAGCGATCCGGATCGTGGATCCGGCGTCCGGGGCCAGCGGAGAGGTCCTCACGGGCCGCGCTTGTCCGGTGGGTTCCATGGCTTCGGCCGATGTCGATGGCGACGGCGAATTGGAGATCTTCGTCGGTGTCCGCGAAGTGCCGGGACGGTATCCCGAGCCGGCGACGTCCTGGTTGGTCCGCAACCGTGGCGGGCGCCTGGTGGTCCGTGATTCCTTCGAGCGATTGGGGCTGGCCCAGGGCGCGGTCTTCACCGATCTGGATGACGACGGGCATCCGGATCTGGCGGTCGGCACCGCCTGGGGGCCGCTCCGGTTGTTCCGCAATCGGGCAGGCTCGCTGGAAGCCTGGGATCCTCCGCTTCGGGGAGCGGGGTTGCCGGTCGGGGTGGATCGCCTCTCCCAGTGGACGGGGCTTTGGCTGGGGGTCAACGCCGGAGACTTCGATGGCGATGGGCGCATGGATCTCGTGGCCGGAAACTGGGGGCGGAATCACTTCCTCGGTGCCGATGCCCGTCATCGGCCCCTGCGGATCCGCTACGGAGATCTCCAGAGCGACGGAATCTGGGATGTGCTCGAAAGCTATGTCGGATCGGACGGTCGGGATTGGCCGGTCCGCAAACGCCCCGCCTTGGCCGGATTGATTCCGGATGCGGCGCGTCGCTTCCCCGATGCCGAGTCGTTCGGTGGGGCCGCGATGGACGACCTGTTCGGAAGCCTCTGGAAGACCCTGCCCGGCGTGTCGGCGCTGAACCTCGATTCGGGCGTGTTCCTCAACCGCGGGGATCATCTGGAATGGCGTCCGCTGCCGCCCCGGGCGCAGGCGGCCCCCGCGTATGGTGTGGCTGTCGCCGATCTGGACGGCAATGGCACCGAGGATGTGTTCCTCTCGCAGAATCACTTCGGCATCCAAGCCGACGAGGCCCGGTATGACGCCGGTCGAGGCTTGCTCCTGAAGGGGCTCGGGCAGGGCGGGTTTGAGGCGGACGAACGTTCGGGCATCGTGGCCTGGGGCGAGCAACGGGGGGTGGCCGTGGCCGACCTGGATGCCGATGGGCGGGTGGATCTGGCGCTGGGTCAGAACAGCGGGCCCACCCTGGTGTTCCGCAATCGGGCCGCGCGTCCGGGCTTGCGCGTCCGGCTCAAGGGCCCCCCAGGGAATCCGACCGGGATCGGGGCCTCGCTCCGTTGGTGGGCGGCCGGCAAGGCCGGACCGCGGCGCGAAGTCCGCATGGGAGGCGGCTATTGCAGCGTGGACAGCCCGGTGACGGTGCTCGCATCGGATCGCGTCGCCGGAGAGGTCGAGGTCCGCTGGCCCGGCGGAGGTGTCCGTCGGGTGCCGGTGGCCGCAGGGACGGCCGAGATCACCCTGACCCCATGAAGGCCTTGCGAATCCGACCGACGGGTCTTGAACGTGTCTTGCCAGTGATGCTGGCTTGGTGGGCCTCGCTGACCCTGATCCGGGCGGCCGAGCCGGGACTCCGTCGGACAGCCTTGTCACCGGTGTCTCCGTCGGCCCCGGGACTGACCCGGTTGTCGGCGTCCGTGCTGGGCGTCGAGTTCACCAACCGGCTCTCCGAGGATCGGGCCGTCACCAATCGCAATCTGGTCTCCGGTTCGGGGGTGGCGTTGGCCGACGTGGATGGAGACGGGCGGTTGGATGTCTTTTTCTGTGGGCTCGATTCGCCCAACGCCTTGTACCGCAATCTCGGCGACTGGCGGTTCACCAACATCACGGCCCGGGCCTTGCCCGGGGTGAGTTGGCTCAATCCGTTGTCGGGATCCAACGATTCGACCGGTGTGGCCTTTGCCGATGTGGATGGCGATGGCGATGCCGACCTGCTGGTCAACCAGTTGGGGGGCGGCACCCGCCTTTGGCTCAACGACGGGGCGGGGCTTTTCCAGGAAGCCACCGATGCGGCCGGGTTGCGCTCGCGCACCGGTGCGACCTCGATGGCCTTGGCCGATGTGGATGGCGATGGGGATCTGGACCTGTACGTCGCGTGCTTCCGGCCGACGACCGTCTTGGACCAGCCGAACACCCGGTACCAACTCCGACAGATCGACACCGGCACCGTGGTGGTCGCCGTCAATGGAAGGCCGGCCACGGCGCCGGACCTGACGAACCGCTTCGAGATCCGATCCACCGGCGAAGTGGTGGAGATGGGGGAGGTCGACACCCTCTTCCTCAACGACGGTCGAGGTCGTTTCACCCCGGTTTCCTGGACGGCCGGCGCCTTCGTGGACTCCTCGGGCCAGGCGCTGTCGGCTCCTCCCCGCGATTGGGGGCTGGCCGCCCGGTTCCATGATTTCAGCGGTGACGGGAAGCCCGACCTGTATGTCTGCAACGACCTGCACACCCCGGACCGCATCTGGATCAATGAGACCGGACCCGACCATGTCGTCCGGTTCCGAGAACTGTCGGTGTCGGCCCTGAGGACCAACCCCACCTTCTCGATGGGGGTCGATTTCGGCGACCTCGATCGCAATGGCGCGGTCGACTTCTTCGCCGTCGACATGTTCAGCCGCAATCGGGCCTGGCGCCACACCCAGACGGCCGGGATGGCTCCGGTGATGCGTCTGCCCGGCCGGATCGCCGACCGGGCCCAGGTGCAGCGCAATGTCCTGCAACTCCAACGCGGGGACGGCACCTGGGCCGATGTCGCCTGGCAGGCCGGGGTCGAAGCCAGCGAATGGTCCTGGGGCCCCTTGATCTTGGACGTGGACCTCGACGGGTTCGAGGACCTGCTGGTGCCCAATGGCCAGTGGCGTGATTTCCAGGACGGAGATGGCGCCCGACGCATCGCCGAGGCCCAGCGCCGCGGGGCCTTGAAGCTGCCCTCCGAGATCGCCGCGATGGTCCGATCCTTTCCGAGGTTGGCCACCCCGAACGTGGCCTTCCGCAACCGGGGCGACGCCACATTCGAAGAGGTTTCCAGCGCCTGGGGCTTCACCGCCGATTCCATCTCTCAAGGAGCGGCCCTGGGGGATCTCGACGGCGACGGGGATCTGGACGTGGTGATGAACGACCTGATGGACTCGCCGGCGTTCTACCGGAACAACGCGAGCGCCCCGCGGATCCTCATCCGACTCCGAGGCAGGGCCCCCAACACCCGAGGCATCGGGGCGGCGGTCACCGTCCGTGCGCCGGGGTTGCCCGACCAGACCCAGGAGATCATCGCCGGAGGGCGGTACCTGAGCGGGGACGAACCGGTGCGCAGTTTCGCCACCGGACGCGGCCCGACGGTGGGATTGCGGGTGCGGTGGCCTTCGGGTCGGGTGTCCGAGTGGCGTGACGTGCCCGTCGGATCGGCGGTCGAGGTGTCGGAGGACTCATCCCCCGGGGCTGAAGCGCCTGCGGCACCCGATCGGCCGTTGCGTTGGTTCGAAAACCAGTCTTCGCGGTTGGCCCACCGGCACGAGGACGAGCCGTTCGATGATTTTGGGCGTCAGCCGGCCATGCCTCACCGCCTGTCGCAATTGGGGCCCAGCCTCACCTGGACCGATCTCGACGGCGACGGTCGCCCGGACCTGGTGATCGGTGCCGGTCGCGGTGGCAAACCCGGTGTCCGGATCCAGGACGGCCGGGGCGGATTCGAGGCCCGGGAGACTGCGCCGTTCCACAAGACGACCAGTCGGGATCTGACCTCGATCCTTCCGATCAACGGAGTTCTGTTGGCGGGGATCTCGAACTACGAGGATGGACTGACCAATGGCGGGGCCCTGCGGATGTACGATCTGGCCGGGGGGCGCAGCGGGGAGATCCTGGTGGGAACCCCCTTCGCGGTGGGGCCGTTGGCCGCGGCCGATGTCGACGGTGACGGATCGCTGGAGGTGTTCGTCGGTGGACGATCGGTGGCGGGTCGATACCCCGAGTCGACGCCCTCGCTCCTGCTGCGCAATCAGGGCGGTCGCCTCGTGCCGGCGATCCGTTGGGAGGGGCTCGGCCTGGTGACGGCGGCCTGTTTCACCGACCTCGATGGCGACGGACATTCCGATCTGGTGATCGCGCGGGAATGGGATCCGCCCCGCTTCTTCCGGAACGACTCCGGGCGCCTGGTCGATTGGAATCCGGTGTTGGAGGGGGTCGCCGGTCGGGGTGCCGGGCTCTGGAATGCCGTGGTGGCGGGTGATTTCGATGAGGATGGGCGTCTGGATCTGGTGTTGGGGAACTGGGGGCGCAACACGCGGTGGAGCGCTTCGCCGGCGGCTCCGCGACGTCTGTGGTATGGCGACTTCGGCTCCGGTCAGGGGTTCGACCTGGCCGAGAGCTGGTTCGATCCGTCGATGCGCGCCGATCGTCCCGAGCGCGAGATGGGCCTTTGGGCGGCGCTCTTTCCGGCGGTCCGTGAGCGGGTGGATTCGCTGGCGGCGTTTTCCAAGGCCACCCTGCCGATGCTCCTGGGGGAGGCGCTGACCATGGCCCGGTCGGTGTCGATGGATACGATGGATTCGGTGCTGCTGCTCAATCGGGGCGATCGCTTCGTGGTGAAGGCCCTGCCGGCGGCCGCCCAGCGCGCTCCGGTGTCGTCTTTGTGCTTGGCCGATTTCGACGGGGATGGGCACGACGATGTGTTCCTTTCCCAGAACCTGTCGACCGCCCATCCCTTCGCCGAGCGGCACGACGCCGGACGCGGGCTCTGGCTGCGCGGCGATGGCCGGGGCGGATTCGTCGCGGAAGAAAACTCCGGGGTGAGCGTCCCCGGAGATGGGCGCGGGGCCGCGGTCTGTGATTACGACGGCGATGGCCGGGTGGATTTGGCGGTGGGCCAGAACGGCTCTGAAACCACGCTCTGGCACAATGTCGGGGCCCGGCCCGGGTTGCGGGTCCGTCTGAGCGGAACGGGTGGCAACCCGGCGGCCGTCGGAGCCCGGGTGCGATGGAAATCGGCCGACGGATACGGCCCCGTCCGGGAGATCCACCTCGGATCGGGCGATGGGTCCTGTGACGACCCGACCCCGGTGCTGGGCACGGGCGGCCGGAACGTGGAATCGGTGGAGATCCGCTGGCCCGGTGGCGCAGTGAGCACCGTGCCTGTGGCGGCCGGCCAGCTCGAGGTCAGAGCCACCCCGCCGGCACGGTGAGTCCACGGACCCCGAGTCGGCGACATGAGTGCGCGACCCGATTTGGGATCGGGGCCGCGCCGGTTCTTTTGGTGGCATCACGGGTTGCCTTTGCCGCGATAGCGGGTTCAATTCGAGGGACACCTACCTCTCGTGAGCCGAAACATCGTCAACCGGTGCCGTTCATGGCTGGGGGCCCTCGGGGTCTCGGCCCTGATGCTGTCGGCCGCCCCGGATGAGGCGCTGGGGCGGAAGGCGGTGACCCTCCTGCGCGACGAGTGCTTCTCCTGCCATGGCGAGACCAAGCAGAAGGCCGGGTTGTCCCTGCTGACCCGCGAGCAGGTGCTCAAGGGCAGCGAAGAAGGACCCGTGGTCCAGGAAGGACGCCCGCAGGAAAGCCGCCTGCTCGCGACGGTGCTTCCTGGAGCCGAGCACCACATGCCGCCCCGCAAACAACTCGCGCCGGGGCAGATCAAGACCCTCCGCCAGTGGATCGCCCGGGGGTTGCCCTGGGACGCTCGGGTGCTGAGCGATGAACCGGAGCCCCGGCCCGTGGTGTTGGAGCCGGTGGCCCCGTCGTTCCATCCCGTGGCCGCCCTGGCCCTCGACCCGGAGGGGCATCGATTGGCCGTGGCCCGAGCCGGGGCGATCACCGTCCACGACCTCCGACGGCCGGGGTTGCCCGTGTTGGCCTCGGCGCCCGCGACTTCGGACCCGGTGGAGTCGCTGGCCTGGAGCCGGGACGGCCGCCGTCTGGCCTCGGGATCGTTCCGGAAGGTGCGATTCTGGAATCCGGAGACCCTGACGGTCGAGCGGGAGGTGGTCGCGGGGCTCTCGGGCCGCGTGGTGAGTCTGGAGTTCTCGGTCGACGGTTCCCAGGTGGCCGTGGGCGACGGTGGCTCCGGACTCCCCGGCTATGTGCGGTGGGTGGGCGTGTCCGACGGTCGGATCGTGCGATCCTGGAAGGCCCATGCCGACACCGTCTTCGACCTCGAACTCAGCCGGGATGGCACCCGCCTGCTCTCGGCCGGGGGTGACGCGTTGGTCAAGGTCTGGGATCCGGCCCGATCCGAACCCCTGGCCATTCTCGAGGGGCACACCTCGCAGGTGATCGCCGCGGCCTTCAACACCAACGCCACGCAGGTGGTCAGCGGCGGTGCCGACCGCCAGCTCAAGGTCTGGGACATCGCCACCCGCGAAAAGATCGTGACGCTGGGCGATTCCATGGCGGCGATCACGGCCGTGGCCTGGCCCGGCAATGGTTCCGCAGTGTGGTCGGCGACCGATCGGGGCTCCATCGACCGCTACAGCCAGCTCAAATCCCACACCGGCGAGCAGAGTTCGGCGACGGCCGACCATCGACGGGTGGGTCGGATGGAGCCGATGGTGTCCGCCCTGGCCGTCACACCCGATGGCAAGACGGTGGTCGGGGGCGACTTCGAGGGGCGGGTCCAGGTCTGGGATGCCGAGGGCAAGTTGCTCGGAGAATCCGGCCCCCCGGCCGAGGTGGTCGCAGGGGCGGCTCCCGGTCACCGATCTGGCGATGGGGCGTCCCCCCCGAGTTTCGTGCGCGATGTCCTGCCGGCCCTCAATCAGGCCGGCTGCGCCTCGGGCGGCTGCCATTCCAAGCCGGAGGGGCAGAGCGGATTCAAACTTTCGGTCTTTTCGTATGATCCCCAGGGCGACTATGCCGAGATCGTCCGTGATGCCCGGGGGCGACGTGTGTTTCCAGCGGCCCCGGACGAGAGCCTGATCCTCCTCAAGGCCTTGACGCGGGTGCCGCATGAGGGTGGGCAGCGCTTCCAGCCAGGCTCCCCGACCCACCGTCTGTTGACGCGTTGGATCCGTGCGGGCATGCCGTATGCGCTGACCAACGAGCCGGTGCTCCAGGCGGTGACGGTGTTCCCGGCCGAGGGGCGCTACCGCAAGGGGGCGCAAGGACGGTTGAAGGTCGAGGCGCGCTATTCCGACGGCAGCGTCCGGGATGTGACCCGGTTGGCCTCCTACGATTCGAGCGACAAGGAATTGGCCAAGGTCGACGAGCACGGCAAGCTGTCCATCGGCCGGCTCACGGGGCAGGGGGTGGTGGTGGCCCGCTACATGGGATTGGTCGCGGCCTCCGCGCTCATGGTTCCGGCCGACAAGGTTCTCAAGGCCTCGGCCTACGCCGCCATCCCGACGAACAACTTCATCGATGGCCTGGCCCTGGCCCAGTTCCAGCGCCTGGGCTTGATGCCATCGGACGTGAGCACCGATGCCGAATTCCTCCGTCGGGCCAAGTTGGACGCCGTGGGGCTCCTGCCCACCCCCGACGAGGTCCGTGCCTTCTTGGCCGACCCGTCGCCCGACAAGCGCCGCCGGTTCATCGACTCGATCCTCGATCACCCCGCCTACGCAGACTACTGGGCCAACCAATGGGCCGACTTGTTGCGCCCGAATCCGGATCGCGTGGGCGTGAAGAGCGTCTTCCTGCTCGACCAGTGGTTGCGCGAGCAATTCCGGGCCAATCGCCCCTACGACCAGTTCGTGCGCGACATCCTGTTGGCCGAAGGATCGAACCACCGGGCGGGTCCGGCCGTCGTGTACCGGGATCGGAGGGATCCGCCCGAGTTGACCACCCAGTTCAGTCAGTTGTTCCTGGGCACCCGTCTGGAGTGCGCCAAGTGCCACCATCATCCGAACGAGAAGTGGGGCCAGGAGGACTTCTACCAATTGGCGGCCTACTTCGGACCGGTGAAGCAGAAGGGGGCGGGATTGTCGCCGCCCATTTCCGCGGGCACCGAGACCTTCTTCTTCGCCCCCGGGGGCGAGGTGAAGCATCCGGTCACCGGCCTGGCCATGAGGCCGCGCCCTCCGGAGGGACCCGAACTGCCGAAATCCGAAGCGCGCGATCCGCGCCGTCATCTTGCCGACTGGTTGACCGCGCCGGACAATCCCTTTTTCGCCAAGGCGGCGGTGAACCGGGTCTGGGGGCATTTCTTCGGCCGCGGGCTCGTCCATCCGGTGGATGATTTCCGCAGTTCCAACCCGTGCGTGAACCCGGCCCTGCTCGAGGCGCTGGCCGCCGATTTCGCGGCCCACGGCTACGACCTGAAGCACCTCCTCCGGACGGTGATGGCGTCGCGCACCTATCAACTGAGTTCGGTGCCCAACGCCACCAACCTCGGTGACACCCGGCATTTCTCACGGTCTTACCGCCGTCGCCTGCCGGCCGAGGTGATGGTGGATGCGGTGACCGATGCCACCGGAGTGCCCGAGACCTTCTCGGCCGTCCCGCCGGGCGGCAGGGCCATGCAGACCTGGAGCTACAAGATCGGATCGCACTTCCTCGACGCATTCGGTCGCCCCAATTCCAGCAGTGATTGCCCGTGTGAGCGCGACGCCCAGTTGAGCGTGGTCCAGAGCCTGCACCTCATGAACTCCAAGGTGCTGCAGGCCAAGCTGAGCGATCCGAAAGGGCGGGTCCGCCAACTGGCCGCCAGCGCCCGCAGCGAAGACGATCTGGTGGGCGAATTGTATCTGCTGCTCTTGAACCGTCCGCCTGCGGCCATCGAACGACAGACGGCCCTGAAGGCGTTCTCCAGTCCGGGGGCCACTCGCCAGACCGCGCTGGAGGATCTCTTCTGGGCGCTGCTCAACTCCCCGGAATTCGTGCTGAACCATTGATATGAGACCGACCTTGGGAAACTGCGCCGGAATGCCTCGACGGGATTTCATCCAATTGGGCATGGGCGGACTGCTCGGAGCGGGCTTCGCCGACCTGATGCGCCTCCAGGCCGCGTCGGGGCCGGCCCCCGGGGGCTCTTCGAGGCCGTCGGCCACGCCCTCCGGTGCGGCGGCCCAGAAGCCGGTCAATTGCATCCTCATCTGGCTCGATGGCGGCCCGTCGCACTACGAGAGTTTCGATCCCAAGCCCGGGGCCCCGTCGGACATCCGCGGGAGCTTCCAGGACATCGCCACGGCCGTGCCGGGCATCCGCTTCAGCGAGGCCGTGCCCGAGTTGGCCAAGGTGGCCGACAAGGTCACGGTCATCCGATCGGTGTGCCACAAAGACCCCAACCATGGCGGTGGCAACCACTACCTGATGACCGGTTCGCCCACTCCGGTGCCGGTCGCGTGCGGGGCCTTCGTCACCTTCCATCCGTCGTTCGGATCGGTGGTCTCGTGGCACCGCGGGCAGCGCGAGGGGCTTCCGCCCTACGTGTCCATGCCCTCGGTCACCCGCAGCGGCGGCCCGAATTTCCTGGGCGGCAAACACGCCGCCTTCGTGATCGACGGCCAGCCCAATTCGTCGGACTTCAAGGTGCGCGACGTGGTGCTGCCGGCCGAGATCAGCGAGGGACGTGCAGCCCACCGGCGTGAATTGCGCGGGGCGCTCGATGCCATGGCCCGCTACACCGACCGCCTGGCCGAGGATCCCGCGGTGACCTTCGACCAGTACCTCCAGCAGGGTGTCAATCTGGTGCTCTCGAGCCGGGCCCAGGCCGCGTTCGATCTGTCGCGCGAAGACAAGAAGGTGCGCGACGAGTATGGCCGGAACGACTTCGGTCAGCGGCTCCTGATGGCCCGACGGCTTGTGGAGGTCGGGGTGTCGTGGATCACCGTCAACTCGGGCGGTTGGGATCACCACACCAAGCTCTTCGAGGCGTACAAGGGGGATTCGGTCCGCAATATGGACCGCGGTGTCGCCGCCTTGATCCGCGATCTCGATCAGCGGGGACTGCTCGATTCCACGCTGGTGGTGCTGCTGGGCGAGTTCGGTCGCACCCCCAAGGTCAACAAGGATGCCGGTCGCGACCATTGGCCTCATGCGATGTCCATCCTCATGGCCGGTGGTGGCTGCCCGCGGGGTGCCGTGGTGGGGGCGACCGATGCCAAGGGTTATGCCGCCTCGGAAGCCGTGTACCGGCCCGAGGATTTCGCCGCCTCCCTGTATTGGAAAATGGGCGTCGATCCCAACCAGGTGCTCCACACCAACACCGGTCGACCGGTGCAGTTGGTGAACAACGGTCGCCGCATCCGCGAACTCTTCACCGCGTGAAGGGATCCTTCATGGGCCGGATCGGGCGGTGGGTCCGACTTGCGGTGCGCTGCGCCGGAGTCCAACTGGGGGCTGTCCTGAGTCTCGGAGCCGCGGTGCCCGTGTTGGATGCCGTGTTTCCCGCCGCGATCCAGATCGGGAGCACCCAGTCGGTGACGCTGGTGGGCAAGTTCGACCCGTGGCCGACGCGGCTCGACCTCGACATCCCCGGAGTGACTTGGGAGGCCACCACGAACACCGGTGTGATCACGGTGCGGATTTCCCCGAACGCCCCGGTCGGCCCCCAGGTGGTCCGGGCATTCTCGCCGGAAGGAGTGAGCGCGCCTCGCTTTCTGATCCTCTCGTCGAACCCGCAACGGGCCGAGGTGGAACCCAACGACGAGAGGTCGATGGCCCAGGGGTTGGGCGATCTTCCGGCCGAGGTGAACGGGCGTCTCGAAAAGAACGGGGATGTGGACAGCTACTCGGTGGCGCTTCAGGCCGGTCAGACCCTGGTGGCCCGACTGGAAGCCTACACCCTCCAGTCGCCGCTGGATCCGGTGCTGCGGTTGTTGGATGCCCAAGGGGGACAAGTGGCTTGGAACCACGATGAGGTGCGTTCGCTCGATCCCCTCTTGGCATGGCGTGTGCCGAAATCCGGGACCTACGTGCTCCAGGTGTTTGGTTTCGCCTATCCGGCCGACTCCGACTTGCGCTTCAGCGGGAGCGCCAAGGCGGTGTACCGGTTGCAGGTCGGCGCCGATCCCGTGGCACGGCATGGGTGGCCTCTGGGAGTGAGTCGGTCGGTCGAAACCCGCGTGCGGTGGGGCGACTGGGGCGCCTCGGAGATGTCGATGGAAACGACGCTGGTGCCGTCATCGGCGATCGCGGCCGGAACCCGGTGGCAGTCCGTTCGGCTTCCGGGTCATCGGTCGCCCCTGGAAATGCCGGTGGGTGAGGGCAAGGAATGGGTGGAACTCGAACCCAATGACTCGGCCACCCCGGCTCAGGCCCTGGAGATTCCCTCGGCGGTGTCCGGAGATTTGGATCGTGCGGGTGACGAGGATCGCTACCGGTTCTCGGCCAAGAAAGGGGAGGCGCTGCGGTTGGAAGTGCAGGCGGCGGCTCTGGGCTTCCCCTTGGATGCCTGGCTGAAGATCGAGGATGTCGCCGGCAAGGAACTGGTGCGCAACGATGATGCCACGGGGGCTGACCCCGCGATCGACTGGACACCGTCGGAGACCGCCGAGTACCGGGTGGTGGTGGGCAACCTGCTCCAGCGAGGGGGGGCCGATCAGCGGTATCGGTTGTCCTTGCAGCGACCTCAACCGGTTTGGAGCGCTTCGGTGCCGGAGTCGTTCCTGTCGCTCGAGCCGGGCAAAACCAACGAATGGAAGGTGGCCATCGCGCGTCGCTTCGGTGCCGATACGCCCCTGACGGTCTCGGTGCGCGGCGTACCGCCCGGAGTTCGTGTGGATCCGGTGGAGGTTCCCGACAAGGCTCTTGAGGCGACGCTTCGATGGATCACGGCCACCAACGCCGCTCCCTATTCAGGACCCTTTCAGGTCGAGGTCGTGGCCCCGGGATTGCGACGGGATGCCATTCAGGATGCCAACCAGAATAGGGCCCCCGATTCTGCACCCAATTCGGCCCCCAAATCGGCGGGGGTTCAGCAGGCTCGATTTTCATTGATCAGTGCCGGTGAGAACAACGGGGTGCCCCAGGGGTTCCGAAGTCTGGTGGTCGAATCGGTGTCGCGCCTGTGGTTGACGGTGGTCTCGCCTCCACCGAAACCCGCCGACAAGCAATGAGGGGCCCGACTGGGGAAATTCCGGTCGGGAGGTAGGGTCAAAACATCCTTGACGGCGTTTGAGTCTTTGGCTTGCGACTGGGCCGCCCCGATGATACAAAGCGCCCCTATGGCAGCCATCGGGCGGTTCCAAAAGGGCGAGGAGATCTTCCACGCCAAGGTCGTCGACGGGGAGATTTTCAAGCTTCAGGGCGATGTCTTCGGCTCCCCGTCCTTCGAGAAGAAACCGACCCCGCTCAAGGGCGTCAAGACGCTGACGCCGGTCCAACCCTCCAAGATCATCGCCGTCGGTCTCAACTACGCCGACCACGCCCGCGAGGCGGGCATGACCCCTCCCAAGGAGCCGTTGTTCTGGCTGAAGGCCCCGACTTCGCTGATTCCCGACGGCACCAAGATCGAGATCCCGTTCGCCAATCATCGCAACGATTTCGAGGCCGAGCTGGCGGTGGTGATCGGTCGCAAGATGCGCAATGTCACCCCGGCCGCCGCGGCACGCTACATCTTCGGCTACACGGCCTCCCAGGACATCACCGACCGGACGATCCAGGGCAGCGAGAGTCAGTTCGCCCGATCCAAATCGTTCGACACCTTCACGCCGCTCGGGCCCTACATCGAGACCAAGATCGATCCGCATGATCTGAGCATCCAGCTCTTCCAGAACGGCCAGTTGCGCCAGAACGGCAACACCAGCCAGATGATCTTCAACTGCTTCCATCTGGTGAGCTTCATCTCCACCAACATGACCCTCCTGCCGGGCGACGTCATCCTCACGGGCACGCCCGCGGGGGTCGGACCCATCGAGTCGGGCGACCGGCTCGAGGTGCGGATCCAGGGCATGGCTCCGCTGGTCAACATGGTGAAGTGATCGGACGCTCAGACCGACTCCATCGGCCCCTCGGGTGAACCCAGGGGCCTTTTTCTTTTCCCCTGTTCTTTCCCTCTGGCCTCCCGACCCCACACCCCCACAGACTTTCCCATGCTTTGGTCCCAGACGTTCATTCCGACCCTCAAGGAAACCCCCGCCGATGCGGAGATCGTGTCCCACCAACTCCTGCTGCGCGCCGGGTTGGTGCGCAAGCTCACCGGCGGGCTCTACACCTTCCTGCCGCTCGGCCTGAAGGTGTTGCGCAAGATCGAGCAGATCATCCGTGAGGAGATGAACCGGGCCGGTGGCATCGAGGTGCTCATGCCGGCGCTGCAACCCATCGACATCTGGCAGCAATCCGGGCGTTATGAGACGGCCTCCGGCGTGCTCTTCAAGGTCCGCGATTCGGCCCGCAAGGATTGGGTGCTCGGGCCCACGCATGAGGAGGTCATCACCTCGCTGGCGGCCAACGAACTCAATTCCTACCGTCAGCTGCCGAAGAACTTCTACCAGATCCAGACCAAGTTCCGGGACGAGATCCGCCCGCGCTTCGGCCTGATGCGGGCCAAGGAGTTCCTGATGAAGGACGCCTACTCGTTCGACGCCACCGATGCCGGTGCGATGACGAGCTACCACAAGATGTACGACGCCTACACCCGCATCTTCGCCCGGTGCGGTCTGCAAGCCTTCCCCGTCGAGGCCGACACCGGCGTCATCGGTGGCAACTACTCCCACGAGTTCATGGTGCCCGCCGAAACCGGCGAGAACGATGTGGTCTACTGCGAGTCCGGCAAGTACGCGGCCAACATCGAGAAGGCCGTCAGCCGTGGGCCCGCGGAGTCGACTCCCTCCGAGTCCACGGGCGCGGCGCCCGAGAAGTTCGCCACTCCGGGCGTGGTCACCATCGAGGCGCTGTCGGCGGCCCCCTATGGCGTCTCGGCCCGACACCAGATCAAGACCCTGGTGTTCATCGCCGATTCGAAGCCCATTTTGGTGCTCATCCGGGGTGACGACTCGCTGAACGAGGCGAAGTTGATGGCCAAGACCGGCGCGGTGCAGGTGCGGCAGGCCACCGCGGACGAGATCGTGGATCTTCTGGGCGCGCGACCGGGCTCCCTCGGGGCGGTGGCGTCGACGCTCAAGACCCCGACGGTGCCGGTGTATGCCGACGAAGCCCTGCGCGGGGCGCGGGGCATGACCACCGGCGCCAATGAGGACGGATTCCACCTGCGTCAGGTCGAGGTGGATCGCGATCTGAAGGTCGGCGCCTGGTACGATCTCCGCACCGTGAAGGTGGGTGAGGCGTGCGTGGAGACCGGCCAACCCTTGAAGATCCGCCGGGCCATCGAGGTCGGCCACGTCTTCAAGCTGGGGACCAAGTATTCCGAGAAGCTCAATGCCACCTTCCTGTCCGAAGATGGTTCCCGCCATCCGGCGGTCATGGGCTGCTACGGCATCGGGGTGACCCGGACGCTTCAGGCGGTCATCGAACAGTGCAACGACAAGGACGGCATCCGGTGGCCGGTCAGCGTCGCGCCGTTCACGGTGTGCATCACGCCGCTCACGGTGACGCCCGAGAGTCAGCCGATGACGCTGGCCCGAGAACTCCTGGCCAAGCTGGCCGAGGCCGGCATCGAGGCCATTCTCGACGACCGCGATGAGCGCCCCGGGGTGAAGTTCAAGGACAGCGAACTGGTCGGCTTCCCGTTGCGCGTCAATCTGGGTGAAAAGTCGTTGGCCAAGGGCGAGATCGAGCTCAAGCCGCGCGGTGGCACGATGCGGATGGTTCCGATCGCCGACGCCGCGGCCGAGGTGATCGCCTGGGTCCGTGCCGAATCCGCGCGACTCCAGGGTTGAGGGGCGGTTGCCCGCCTGCTCTTGCGGGCGTCTGACTCGAGAAGTCCCGATCCGAGGCCGGCTCCGGGCTGGAACACGGGGTCAGCAACTGGTCGGGACTTCCTGCAGGACCTCCACGCAGTGGGGGATGGCCTTGACCACGAAGCCGAGGCATTCCACCGCCCCCTTGGGTTTGCCCGGCAGGCAGATCACCAGGGTGCGATCCACGACCGCGGCCAGATTGCGCGAGAGGATCGCGTTGGGGGTGATCTTCAGGCTTTCCATGCGCATCTGCTCGCCGAATCCGGGCAGCTCCCGGATGGCGATTTGACGCACCGCCTCGGGGGTCACATCGCGCAGCGCGACCCCGGTGCCGCCGGTGGTCAGCACCAGTGAGCACCCCTTGCCGATCAGGGAGCGGATGGTCCGCTGGATGTCGTGGATCTCGTCCGGAACCAGCACGCTGTCGATCACGTTCCATCCGTAGCCCGCGGAGGCTTCCTGCAGGGCGGGGCCGCCCAGGTCGTCGTAGAGTCCCTTCGAGGCCCGGTCGGAGATGGTGATGATGCCCACGTCGAGTTGCATGGCGCGATGAAAGCGATTCCGGACTCGATCCGCAGCACCAGAATGGTCCGGGCCCGGGGTTCGCTCAGACCCGCTTGGAGGCCGGCCCGAGTGGGTTGCGCAGCTCCTGCGCCATCACCAGCGCCAGCGCCAGGGCGTCGGCGGCATCCGGGTCGGGGGTGTCGCTCAGCCTGAGTTGTCGTTGCACCATCTTGGCCACGGCGATCTTCTGCGCGGCTCCGTAGCCGACCATGGCCAGTTTGACCTTTCTCGGGCTGATCTCATGGATTTCAACGCCGGTCCGGGCCACCGCGGCCATGGCCGCTCCGCGGGCCTCGCCCATGATGAGTGCGGTCTGCAGATTCTGGGCGAAGAACAGGCCTTCGCAGACGCAGAGGGCGGGGGGATGCCGCTGGAGCACCTCGCTCAAGGCGCGGCTGATCTCGCCCAGGCAGCGGGAGCGCTCCCAGCTTTTCGGGCATCGGATGGTGCCGGCCTCCACGAAGGACGGTTCACGCGGGCCGATCCGGATGACCCCCCAGCCGGTTCCCCGCAAGGACGGGTCGATGCCCAGGACCCGGGAGCCTTCGGGCAGGCGCAATCCCGGTTCGGGCTGTGATGCGGATCCACCGGAGGACTTCGTCGCCCGTCCGGACAGGCGCGCTTCCATTGCGGCGAACTCTTTGGCGCTGACACCCATGCTTCAGGGGTTCTTCGGTGGGGTTCGGGGATGGCGCCGCGATGGGGCGGGGGTGCACTCACCGAGCCACTCCAGGTACTTCGCCGAGCCTCCCAGGAGGGGCATCACCACGAATTGGGGGGTGTCGTAGGGGTGGTTCGTGCCGACCAGGGTCTCGAGTTCCGCCACCAGCGACGAGCGCGTCTTGAACACAAGTCGCCATTCCTTGGCCGATTCGATCGCCCCCTGCCAGCGGTAGACGGACTCCATGGGACCGGAGATCTGGGCGCAGGCGGCCAGCCCCGACTCCACGGCGAGGCGGCTGAGTTTCAGAGCCAGGGCGCGTCGGGGAACGCTCACCCAGACGGTGACAAAGGATCGGGACGACTTCACGACGAAGGGATTTCAGGGTGGCTCTCCGAAGGGAGAGTTCAAAGAGCTATTGAAAATTTAAAAGATGATCATACACTCATAATTACAAACCGACAGCGATGTTCCAACCTGATCCCATGAAAACCGAGAATCTGATCCGTGTGATGGCGGGGTCGATGATCCTGACCAGTGTCGCCTTGGCCCATTTCGTGAGTCCGTGGTGGTTGCTCATGACCTGCTTTGTGGGGGTGAATCTCATCCAGTCCGCCATCACCGGGTTCTGCCCGGCCGAGAGCGTATTCAAGAGGCTGGGCGTCGGATCCGGCGGATGCTGCTCGGGAACCTGTCAGAAGCATTGAGCCATGCCCCACCTTTCGGCCGACTCGCGCGGCCTCATCCTCGTTTGCCCCGCCTGTTCCCAAGCGAACCGTCGGGTTTATCCGCAGTGGGATTCGGTGATCCGCTGCGGCCGCTGCAAGGTGGAACTGCCCCGACCGGCTGCGGTGGTCGACGTGCAGGACCCGCAGACGTTCTCCGCCTTGGTGGCCGGTGTGCCGTGCCCGGTGTTCGTGGATTTCTGGGCGCCGTGGTGTGGGCCGTGTCGCAGCGTGGCGCCGGAGATCGAGCGGCTGGCCGGCCTCATGGGGGACCAGGCGCTGATCGTGAAGGTCGACACCGAAGCGGTGCCCGAAGTGGCCACCGCCCATCGCATCCAATCCATTCCGACCTTCGTGGTGTTACGGGGTGGATCGGAGGTGGCCAGGACCTCGGGAGCGATGTCGGCCTCCCGACTGAAGGAGTTCATCGACCAGACGGCCCGCTGATGTTGTTTCTCATGAATGCTGCCTTGCGATGGTCCCCGGCCCACGGGTTTCGGAGTTGCCTCTTGGGATTGCTGATCCTGGTGGCGGGCTGCGGCCCCGAGCCCAAGCCGGTCGCACCGGCGCCTTCGACCGCGGTTCCAGCCCGGGTTCGGGTGGTGGTCGTGGAGAGCCATGGCTTGAGCGCCACCGAGGAGGTCGTGGGGACGGTGCGCACCCGATGGCACGCCACCGTCGAGGCCAAGGTGGCCGGCCGGATCGAGTCGCTCCCGGTGGCGCCGGGTCAGAGGGTGCGACAGGGAGACACGCTCGTGGTGCTGGATGCCCGGGAAACCCAGGCGCGCCTCGAGTCGGCCAAGGCCGTGCTCGAGCAATCGGTGCGCGATCTCGAACGGGTCCGGAAACTCCTGAAGGACGGTGCCGCGACGCCTTCGGAAGTCGAGACGATGGAAGCCCGGCACCGGATCGCGGCCGCCGCGGTGTCCGAGATGGAAACCCTGCAGGGGCATGCGCGGGTCGTCGCCCCATTCGACGGAGTCGTCACCAGCAAACGGGTCGATGTCGGGGACCTGGCCACTCCGGGTCGGGCGCTGGTGGAGGTCGAGGATCCCGAGCACCTGAGATTCGAGGCCGATGTGCCCGAGGCCCTGATCGACCAGATCGGCTTCGGGGCCCGATTGCCGGTGCGCATCGCCTCGCGGAAGGATCCGATCGAGGGGACGGTGGTCGAGATGGCTCCGGTGGCCGAGGCGGTGAGTCGCACCTACCGGGTCAAACTCGACCTGAGTCCGGCTCCCGGGCTGCGCTCGGGACAGTTCGGGCGGGTGGCCGTGCCCACGGCGCAGGCCTCGGTGCCCCAGGTGCCTGCAGCGGCCGTATTCCAGCGCGGACAACTCGAGTACGTGGTCGTGGTCACGGCCGGACAAGGCCGTCTGCGGCTCATCCGGACCGGCAAGCGCCTGGGTGACGCTGTAGAGATCATCTCGGGGGTGGAGTCGGGTGAAACGGTGGTCGTGCTGAATCCGGAGCAGGTGCGTGACGGTCAGGCCCTGGAGGTCGGCCCGTGACCTCGGACCCGTCGAGCCCGACGCCCAACACCCCCTCGATGTTGGGCCTGGCCGGGCGGATCGCCCACGCCTTCATCGATTCCAAGCTGACCCCGCTCATCGTGGTCGCCTCGGTGCTCCTGGGAGCCTTCGCGGTGCTCATGCTGCCGCGCGAGGAAGAGCCGCAGATCCGGGTGCCGATGATGGACGTGATGGTCGCCATGCCGGGGGCGTCGGCCGGAGAGGTCGAAGAGAGGGCCACGCGGCCCATGGAGAAACTGCTCTGGGAGGTGCCCGGGGTGGAATACCTCTATTCGCAATCGCGGGAGGGTAAGGCCCTGACGATCGTGCGCTTCAAGGTGGGTTCCGATCCGGATGCGAGCCTGGTGAAGGTGTCCGAGAAGCTGCGTGCCAATCTGGATCGCATGCCCCACGGGGTGGCCTTTCCATTGATCAAACCCCGATCGATCGACGATGTCCCGATCCTGGCGCTGACCTTCCACAGTGAGCGCTACGATCACCTGACTTTGCGCCGCCTCGCCTCCCAGGTGGACGACGCGGTGAAACAGGTGCCGCTGGTGGGCGAGAGCTCCGTTCTGGGGGGCGCGCGGCGCGAGTTGCGGGTGTTGCTCGACCCGGCGCGTCTGGCGTCGCGGGGGCTCAGTCCGGTGGGCCTCATTCCCATGTTGCGGCAGGCCAATCGTCAGTTCCGCAGCGGCGAGTTGACCACCATGAACCAGTCGCTGGTTCTCGAGACCGGCGCGTTCCTGCAAAACGCCGAAGAGGTCGGGAATGTGGTGGTGGGCGTCTCGGGCGGCCGGCCCATCTATCTGCGCGAAGTGGCCGACGTCGTGGATGGGGCCGAGGAACCGTCGAACTATGTGTTCCATGGCACGGGTGCGGCCTCCACGAATGCCGTTGGTCTTCGAGAGCAACCCGCGGTGACGCTGGCGATCGGCAAGCGCCCGGGTGCCAATGCCATCTCGGTGGCCGAAGAGGTCCTGCGCAAGGTGGATTCGTTGAAGGGCAACCTGATCCCGGCCGATGTGACCGTGTCGATCACCCGCCACTACGGCGAGACCGCCGCCGAGAAATCCAACGAACTGCTGCTGCACATGGGCATCGCGGTGCTGAGCGTGTCGTTGCTCATCGGGTTGACCCTGGGCTGGCGTGAATCGGGGATCGTGGCCGTGGCCATCCCGGCCACCTTGGCCCTGACGCTGTTGGTCTTCTACCTGTACGGCTTCACGCTCAATCGCATCACGCTCTTCGCCCTGATCTTCAGCATCGGCATCCTGGTCGATGATGCGATCGTGGTGGTCGAGAACATCGTCCGCCACTTCCACCTGCCGCGGAACCGGGGACGTGCCTGGAACGCCATCGCCGTCGAGGCGGTCAGCGAGGTGGGCAATCCCACCATTCTCGCCACTTTCGCGGTGATCGCGGCGGTCCTGCCCATGGCGTTCGTCGGCGGCCTGATGGGGCCCTACATGCGCCCGATTCCCATCGGAGCGACCGCCGCGATGTTCTGGTCGCTGCTCATCGCCTTCATCGTCACGCCCTGGGCCGCCATCCGGATGCTCCGATGGTTCCGTGGCGAGGCCCGTCTGGCCGCCTTGCACTCGGGTGGAGCCCATGGGGGCTCCGGAGCCTCGTCGGCCTCGGAAGATGCGCTGACCCGCCTGTACCGCCGGGTGATGGACCCCTTGCTGCATCATCCGCTGTGGCAATGGTCGTTCCTCGGAGTGATCACCGTCTTGCTTGTGGGAGCCATGGCCACGGTCGTCGGCGGATGGGTCACCGTGAAGATGCTGCCTTTCGACAACAAATCGGAGTTCCAGATCATCCTCAACATGCCCGAGGGCAGTTCGCTGGAGCGCACGGCCCAGGCCGCCCGGGAGATCGCGTCGGCCGTGCGCGACGAATCCGAGGTGACCGATTATCAGGTGTATGTGGGGGTGGCCTCACCCTTCAACTTCAACGGCCTGGTCCGCCATTACTTCCTCCGACGGGGCGCCTCGGTGGCCGACATCCAGGTCAATCTGGTGGGCAAACACCAGCGCAAGGCTCAAAGCCACGACATCGCCAAGCGCATCCGGCCGGCCGTGACCCGGGTCGCCCAACGGTTCGGAGCGCGGGTCGCCGTGGCCGAGGTGCCGCCGGGTCCGCCGGTGCTCCAGACCCTGGTCGCCGAGATCTATGGCCCGACCGACGCGGCGCGATCGGCTCTCGCGGAGCAGGTGAGGGCGATCTTCCAGAACACCCCCGGCGTGGTCGACGTGGATTGGTACGTCGAGGCCGATCAACCCAAGGCCCGCTTCGTCATCGACAAGGAGAAGGCCGCCCTGGTGGGCATCAGCGCCGAGACGCTCTCCCAGACGCTCCGCATCGCCGTGGGGGGCGAATCGGTGGACCTGCTGCATGTGCCGAGGGAGAAGGAGGACGTGAACCTGGTGCTGCAGTTGCCACGCTCGTCCCGCGTACTGCCCGAGGAATTGCTGGCCCTGCGTGTGCGCAGTGGCGACGCCAATGCTTTGCCGGAACCCGGTGGATCCCAGACGGGGCCGCCGCTGGTCCCTCTCCGCGAACTGGTGCGCATCGAAAAGGGGACTGTCGACAAGAGTCGCCACCGCAAGAACCTGATGCCCGTGACCTACGTGATCGGCGACGTGGCCGGCGTGATCGAAAGCCCCGTCTACGCCATTGCGGAAATGAACAAGAAACTGGCGGCCCTGCCCGGAGCCCCGCGCATCCACAACGCCTCGATGCCCTTCACGGATGCCGAGCCTTCGATGAAATGGGATGGCGAATGGCACATCACCCTCGAGGTGTTCCGCGATCTGGGCATCGCGTTCGCCGCAGTGCTCGTGCTCATCTACGTGCTCATGGTGGGGTGGTTCCGCTCGTTCGTGACCCCGCTGCTGGTGATGGTGGCCATTCCGTTCTCGTTGGTCGGGATCCTGCCGGCCCATGGGGCGATGGGGGCGTTCTTCACCGCCACCTCCATGATCGGATTCATGGCGGGAGCCGGGATCGTGGTCCGCAATTCCATCATCCTGGTCGATTTCATCGAGCAGGGACTGCGTGAGGGGATGCCTCTCGATCGGGCGGTGATCGAGGCGGGCGCTGTCCGGTTCCGGCCCATGGTGCTCACGGCCGCGGCGGTGATCGTGGGGGCTGGGGTCATCTTGGCCGATCCGATCTTCCAGGGATTGGCCATTTCTCTCATGGCCGGCGAAGTCGCTTCGTTGCTCATCAGCCGCATGGCCGTGCCTGTGCTCTATTTCATGGCGCATCACCGATCCCGAGCGTGAACCCATCCACTCAGCGGAGAGGTTTCAGGGAAGGCGGCGGATCCGGTAGAACCGTGTGGGCAATCCGAGAGCTTCCGGATCCAGGTGTTCGGTGAGCACCTCTTGGGCTGTGGTGGTTCGCTGGGGGCTCCAATCCCTGAGGTTCGGACTGGTTTCAATGACGTAGCTCCAACCGGCGGCGGCCATGATGTCCAGATGCAGTCCCTGAGCGGTCAGGGCGACCCGGGTGATTTCCAGGGATCCGGTTTCCGGCACCAGATAGACCTTCACGTCATCGATGCCCCAACTCTCTTCGGTCGGACTTTCAGAAAGTCCGGAGCCCATGAAATTGAGAACCATCGATGAAGTAGTGTGCGGGAACACCTGAATGTGCCGATAAACCGAATCTCGAACGCCCCCTCCAAGCAGAGTGAATCCCAGCGTGTTGCTTTCGCTGCTCCCGGTGCGCGGAGGAAATTGATCGTTCGGATACGCACCCGGAAACGACTGAGTGGGTGCCGCCTCGCTGCCTCCATTGTTGAACGTGCCTCGAACCAGGCGCAGGCCCCCGGCGAGGTTCACTTCCCACAAATCAGGACCATCCTCCGATTCGCTGCCTTCCCAGTTGCGAATCACGAATTGGTCGAAGACCACGGTCGCCGCCCCGTGTGGGGGCAGGTTCGTGAGGGTGAGTGTGACGGTTTGGTTGCCGAACTCGCCGAGGAAACGGCGGTTGCCCTGAGGCGTGAGAGCCGTGTGCTGGTTGGACCACTCCGGACCGATGGTTTGGGAGAAGTCCTGACTGTAATGCAGCGTTCCGTACTGAACCTCGCGCGCCGGCACCACGGTCAGACTTTGGAACCGGGGAGTCAGGCCCGGTTGCTGGCTTTGCAAGGTGACTTGGACTTCAAGATACCGTCCCAGCGGCGTGGCCCGAAGGGATGTGCCCTTGCGGGCCGATTCCCAGAGAGACCAAGTCCGCTGATCATTCGAACTTCTCACCCGGATTTGGATGCTCGTTCCGAGGGGTTCTTGCCCTTCCCAGGAGACCGTGCCCCAAGGGGTTCCGGCGACTTTGGAATCATGGATCACCGTCCAGAAACCGATCCGGGTCGTGGAATTGCGCACCATGTTGCCCGTCATGTCGCTGTAGCCGTAATGATACCCTTCTCGATTGTCGCAGCGGATGAGTTTGACGAGATCCACCACATTTCGGCTGGGATCAATGCGTCGAATGGAGGGCTCGCCGACGCCGACACTCCAGACCATGCCGCGGGAATCCACCGCCACACCGGTGGGTTGATTGCCCACCGGGATGGAGGCCTTGAGGGCACCGCTGTTGCTGCGTCGGACCACGATTCCAGGACTGGAGTGGGCGACCCAGACATCCCCGTCGTCGGTGACAGCAATGCCTCGAGCCTGGGTGACGGTGGGAACGTTCCATTCGATGGTGGCGGTGGCGGCATCAATGCGACTCAACCGCGAGGATTCCCAACCGCTGACGAAGACATGCCCGTTCCGATCCATGCCGATGCCGTAGGAGAAATGTCCCAGAGGCAGCACGCGGAACTCACCGGAAGCCGGGTCCATTCGCAGCACTTCATTGCGGTCGTGCGAGGACGCCCAGAGGATGCCCGAACGGTCGAGGACCGCGCCATAGGTCCGGTGGTTGACCGACGAGACATCGATGGTTCGCAAGATGCGACCGGAGGAACCTTCAATGTAATAGAACTTCTTGGTCTCCAAAGTCCCGACCCAGACATTGCCTTGGACATCAACGGCCACCCCGCGGACTCCGGGGGTGCCCCAGTCATTGCGGTAGGTTCCGGTGAAGGTGCCCGGGGTGAAGAATCCTTCCTCGCCCGGAATGAGGGAGGTTTCCCAAAGCACGCACTCGTCGGATCCCCACGGCAGGAGTTCGTCGCCGGTGATGTCACCGTCACCGTTGAGGTCTCGGGAGGTTTGGAGGATTCCGTCTCCGTTGCGATCGATGCCCTGTCCCTGTTCCAGCAAACCCACCTTGACCAGGGTTCCGCTGTATCGGTTCGCCACGTAGCAATTGCCGACCAAATCCACCGTCGTGCGTGAGGGTTGGCTGTTCACTGCGGGAGGGCCGGTGCGATATCGGCCGAGTTCGCGGCCGTTCAAGGTGTCCACCTTCGAAATGGTTCCCTCGCTGTTCGGTACCCACAGGAATCGCAGTGCGGCCGATTGGCTGGAGAGTTGGAGTTGATCGGCCGTGGAGGTGGTCTCGACGCCCGAGAGGCGACCGAGGTCGAAATCTTGGTTCGACGTGTAGGTGCCCGGTTGAGGGGTGGTGCTGGGATTGCCCACGGTGGTGGTGCTCGCCGCGACATCCCGTTGATCGGGATCGGTCAATGACTCGGCCGTGAAGGTGATGGTTTGGCTGCTGCCGGCGGCCGCGTGGGGCCCCGGAGTGACTTGGACAACGAAGTCCAGACTGCCCTTGGGTTCGAGAACCAGGTTGGTCCAACCCGCACCGAGGAACGGGGCCAGATCAAAGCAGGAAGATCCATCCACAGGGGCAAATCCCCAGACAGGTCCGTTGGTCAAGGTTCCGTGGTTGCGGTTCTTCGACGCGTCCCGGGCGATCAGGCCTTCACCGTCGATGAGCGGCCAGTATCCCCTCAGTTGGGTTTCAGATCCGATCGGGTTTCGGACTCCCAATTGGGCGATATCCACGGCCGGCAACGCTTTGCCCCAGAGGCTGACTTGCTGGATGGAACCGAGGAAAGGCCACTGGCCGGGAGCATTGAGGCCGATTTGAAGCGGGCCTGTCGTGGTGCGGATGCTGTTGGTCGAATAGCCGCCCAACGCTTTCAAGTCCCCATCGATGTAGATCCGCATGGTGTTGTCGTCGCTGTTGAGGACGGCGGCGATATGGTGCCAACGGTTGGCTTGGATGCCTCCGGCGGCCGTTTCCAAAAACAGCTCTCCGGCCCCGATGCGGGAGGTGGGCGTGGAGCTCAAGGCGATGTGCCCATTGGAATGGAGCCACAGTGCGTATTCACGGTTCTCGCAGCCACCGGTGCAGTCGGGCGTATTGCCTTTCCACAGGATGTTCTGCCATTGGCGTGGGAACCCGTCGGTCCGGATCCAGGCGCTGATCGACAGGCCGCGATCCGAGTGAAGGTTGGGAGAATGGGGGATGCTGACGTGATCGTCCCCTCCATCGAAGCGCAGGGCAGGACGCGCTCCACACACGTTGAGAGACCAATCCACCGCCGGGGAGGAGGCCGTCAATCGCATGCGGTGGGTGGTGTTGCCGTGGTTTTTGAGCTGGAGGTAATAAGTCGCACTCTGGCCGGGAGAAACCTCCAGCCGCCGGGATTGACCGAGACCGGTGGTGTTGAAGACGCCTTCGCCCGCGAAGCTGTCATCCAAATCCCGGCGGATCATGAGGTCGGGTTGGTAAGTGGGATTGACCTTGGCCACGATTCGAACCGCATCCCGGAGGGTGGTGGCGCCGGAGTCGAGGGTGACTTGAATCACGGCCGATTTGGTCCCGGCGGCTGGCACGCTGAGTCCGGGACTCAGGGTGATGCGGATTTTGCGAGTGGATCCGGGAGCGAGAATATCCGTCGTGAATCCCTCGGTGCTATGAAGCTTTCCAGAGAGATCCGTCCCGGCCGTGTCACGATAGTCGATCGTCCAGTCTTGAGCCGAGTCTTCGATGGACCGCAGGGTGTAGGAGCGGGGAACCGGTCCGTCGTTTTCGATCATGACTTCGAAGGCCGTGGAAGCCAACGGATCGACCTTTTGTTCGAGGGTTTGTGCCGCGTTGGGGATCGGGTGGTATTCGTTGTTTCCTGAAAAGGCCGAATCGGGTTGGGATCCACCCTTGATCATCAAATCCGCAAAGAGCCACGGGCAGAAGCCGGCCCCTTGAGCGGATTGGATCGAAAGGATTTCGGCGGCGCTCAAAGCCCGGTCGTACACCTGAAGTTCATCCAGGAGGCCATTGAAGGCGTAGGCCCGCGAGCCCGGCCAATTGTCATTGCCGATGCAGGCATCGTGGTTGTTGGGAAGGATGTTGCCGGTGAGCGGAGCGGAGGCGACTTCGATGCCATCCTGATACAAGCGCAGCGTGATACCGTCATAGGTCGTGGCGACATGGACCCAGCGTTGGCGCGGGAGGGCGAACCGGACTCCGAGTCCCTTCGGGCTGTCCACCGTGGCGATCCAAGCCTCCAATTCTCCTTGGATGACGGCCAGTTGATAGCCGTTCGGAGAGCCATCCCAGGCCTTGTCGAGGATCATCGAGTAGCCGTTGGCCGGAGGGTTGGTGGCGCTGAGATTGATCCAGGCCGCAACGGTCACTTGATTGGTGGTGATTCTCAGGGGGCCCGCGCTGCTGCCAAAGAGGCGGATGGCGTCATCCGTGCCGTCCAAGACAAAGGCGTTCCCGACCCGGCCCGCCGTGAATCCGGCGTTGTATTCCAAGGAGCCGTGATGGATGCCGCTCAAATTGTCCGTGGCATCATCGGCATTCCAGTAACCGATCAATCCACTGGGTCGAGCGACACACGCGGCGATGAAGTGAAGGTAGGGCTTGTCGATGAAGGCTCCGGACGCATCGGTGACTCGCACCGTAAATCCATACCGCCCGGCCGCTTCGGGGCGACCCGCCAGAACGCCTTGCGGCGAAAGATCCAGACCCGGAGGCAAGGTTCCTGCCGAAACTTTGAAGCTGTAGGGAGGTGTTCCCAGGGCTGCCAGAATGGTTTCCTCCAGCGGATTTCCGACCACTGCGTCTTCGATGCGGAAAGGGTGGAGAATGGCTGGGCTCTGGCGGCACAGGCCACCGGAACGGGCGGAGTAAATGCGTTCGATTTCCTCCAGACTCAGGGCGCGGTCCAGCAAGCCCACCTCATCGAGCAATCCTCGGAAGAAGCGCCTTGGGCTGCCGTTGCCCCAGGTGAAGCCCAGATTCAGAGGCCTGGAATTGTTGGCAGGAATGAGCAGGGGTGTGACCCGTTGCAACTGTCCGTCGACATAGAGCCGAAGGTTGAAGCCGTCCCAAGTGCCTGCGATGCAGTGCCAGCGTTCGTCGAGCACATCGACCAAAGAATTGGCCGAAACGAATCCATTTCCGGTGCCGCCACCTTGTCCTGCGCCGAAACCCAGCTCACCCGTGGCGGCATAGGCCTGAAAGGCCCAGCCGGTGTTGTCGAGCCATCCGTGGGACTTCTCCAGGAGCGTGCACAGCGCTTCCGACTGTCCGGGTTGGTCCTTGCCACCCTTCATCCAGAAGACGGCGCTGAAGCCACTGCGATTGAGATTGAAGGCATCCTGATGGGCGGTGGTGAGTCGATCGTCATTCGAATCGAACAGGAAGGCCTGCCCGGTTTTGCCAGCGATGAACGTGGGTCCGCCTTGGGCAATGAAGGGGTGATCTTGGGTCACATCATTCGTGGTGCCATCGGCGGTCCACCAAGCCACCCATCCGGCCATGGGAGCCACACAGGCCACGGGTTGGGCCACCCAATCGATTTGGGCGGTATTGTTGCTGCGATCCGGATCCGACTCGTTGGCAGTGACTGTGGATTCCAGTCGAAACGCGCCCGCCGATAATGGGCTGCCGTGCAACCGGATGACGCCAGAACCACCCGGAGCGACTCCGTCGAGGGTGCAGACGATTTGGTGGGTGGAGCGTGTGTAAAACCCTCCGGGCACGGTGACGCTGATGACGTCGAAGTTGCTGGGCAAGAGGTTGGTGACCACGACGCCGGAAGCCCAATTGGGCCCCCGATTGGTGACGGTCACCGTCAGCGTTTGCGGGTACTCGCTGAGCACCGGTGACGGGGTTGCGTTCAGGACCAACGCCAGGTCGGTGGCCGCTGGGGCTCGTCCCGTGGTCGACAAGTCCAACAGGACCGGAGCGGGCGCTCCGGGAACGGCCCGCAGTGTCACTTCAAACTCGAGATAGCGACCCGGCGGCGTCTTGAGGAGCGGGGAACCGCTTGCCGCTGTCTCCCAACCGGACCAGCGCAGGGTGTCGTTGGAGCTGCGGAGTCGGATTTGCAAGTTGGTCCCGGTGGGGTCCTGACCCTGCCACACCACTTGTTGCCAGGCCGTATTGGTGACCTGTGAATCATGGATCTCGGACCACAGTCCCAGGCGCACCGTGCTGTTGCGCGCGATGGTTCCGGTCATGTCGCTGTAGCCGTAGTGGCCTCCCGCCACGCGCGTCGCGAGGTCCACCCGGTCGGTGGCGGGATCGATGCGGCGGAGATAATCATCGCCGGTACCGCAGACCCATACCTTGCCATTGGCGTCCACGGCCACTCCGGTGGGAGTGGGACCGACCGGGATCACGGCCCGGAGAATGCCGTCATTCGACAATCGGGTCAGGGTGTTCGCCCCGGAGTTGACGACCCAGACGTCATGGTCGTCGGTGACGGCGATGCCTCGCGGGTTGGCCCCGACCGATATTTTCCAATCCTGCGTACCGGTGAGAAGGTTCCAGCGGGTCAGGATCGACTCCTGATGGCCCGAGACAAACAGGTGATCGTTGCGGTCGGGTGCGATTCCGTAGCTGTGGAAATCCACAACGGTCTTGGTGAAGGAGCCGTCGGCCGGATCGAGGCGCAGCAGGTTTTGCTCACCGGAGTCTTTGTAACCGGACGACCACAGGATGCCGCGCGAATCGATGGCCGCGCCATACGCAGTGTGGTTGACGGTTGAGACATCGATGGCCCGGAGGATGGCTCCGGTTTCTCCGTCGATGGAGTAGTACCGCATGGAATCGTGAGTGCCGGCCCACAGGTTGCCTCGGGCGTCGACCGCCATCCCGCGAGGACCCGGGTTCCAGTAATTGTTGGGGTAGGTTCCGCGGAAGGTGCCCGGGGTGTAGCGGTTCTCGGAACCCGGAGTGAGCAGCACTTCGTGGAGGACACATTCGTCTTTCCCCCAATCGAGCAGCTCGGCCCCGGTGATGGCTCCGTCTCCATTCAAATCCCGGGACGTCTGCACGAGACCGTCTCCGTTGCGATCGTCGTAGTTGCCATGTTCCAGCAGCCCTACTTTGACCACCGTCGCTGAATTGCGGTTGGCCACCCAGCAGTTGCCCTGCAAATCCACCGTGGTTCGGGAGGGGTTGCCGACGATGGAGTTCGGTCCGGTCCGGTACCGGGCCAGCTCGCGGCCGGTGCGGGTGTCCACCTTGGAAACGGAGTTGTCGTTGTCGTTGGGAACCCAGAGGTAGGGGAGGACACCGGAGGCTCCGCCCAACTGGAGTTGATCGGGAGTGCTCCAGGATTCCAAACCACTCATCCAGCCTCGTTCAAAATCGGAGGTGGTCGTGTATCGCGCGGCGATGGGGGTGGCGCTGGTGGACGCACGCACTTGCGTTGTCATCAAGATGGTGTCCGACCGCAGGGGATCGCTCATTGATTGGGCAACCACAGAGACGACTTGAGAAAATTTCCCGGGCACGAGGCTTCTGGGGGTGACCACGATGTCCAATGCCATGGCTGCGCCACCACCTATCACGGGGTCCGACCATCCGCCTCCCGTGATGGCGTCGGTCAAATCGCGTGGGACCCAGGCCAGTCCGTTCATTCGCGTTCCATGACGCTTTTTTGGGCCGAGGTCCCAGATCGGGAAGGTGCCACCGCCGTCCAGTCGCCAGTATCCTTCCAGCCCGGGTTCGCTCCCCAGGAGCGTTTTCGGCATGCCCGCGGTGATCTCCGATTGGGGGAGGGCGCGGTTCCAGATGCGCACCTCGCGAATGATTCCAGGAAAGCTGTTGCCCCCACAGCAGGACTCGCTGCCGATCCGCGTCCCGGCGGCGGTTCCTGAATGATTGGTGAGCACCAATCCGGACACCTTGGCCTCGCCATTGATGTAGAGAATCGCGTTGGTGCCATCACAACTGCCGGCCACGTGGTACCAGGTGTTGGTGATGACCGGGACCTTGGAGAGGTAGGTCACGCTCACGCCACCGTCGGCCGGCTTCGTCACGATTCCGAATTGGCCTTCCTGCAAGACGATTCCCCAGTCGCGCGCTTCATTGGCCCCGCCGGCAATGCTGCGACGAACCACCGGGGCGGCGGACGGATTCACCCAGGCTTCCACCGTCCAGCGGATCCCCGGGGACCAGGCTCCGACATCGACCGCATCATCCACGCCGTCGAACACGAGCCACTGGCCGAAATAACGCACCTCCCACGGATCGTCGCCTGCGGTTCCACGGACGGAAAAGGGCGCGTTGTTGTTCCCGTCGTTGCCCAGGGTGGCGTGGTAAATCGCTGGTTGATTCGTGAAGACGTCCTGCCACTTGGATTGCCCCACCCCGGTGGTGTTGTAGAGACCGTCTCCCGCAGGAGCCGGATCCCGGTCGCGGCGCACGGTCAAGTCGGCTTGAACCCCGGCGGTCGCAGTGGCAACGGCCTGGACAACATCCCGAACGAGGTTGGGAAGGTAGAGGTCATAAGCCTTCAGGGTGACGGTCTTTTCGATGCCCGGTGGAACCACTCCCGCCATGGTGATTTCGATCCGGAGTTCGATCTGGCTGCCTGCGGCCAAAACAGACGTGCTGTACCCGGTGGAGCCGACGAGGTCTGCGGTGATGTTGGTGGTTCCGTGCCAGTAGGTGGTTCGCCAACCCGGTGTGGCGCTCTCGGAAGCCCGGAGCAAGATGGGGCCGGCCACCGAACCATCATTTTGCGCGGTGACGGTGAATGAGGTGGATCGGAGAGCGGCCACGGATTCCCTCCGGATCTGATCCGACTCCGGTTGAAGTTGATAAAGATCATCTCCCGCGGCGGTCGTGTCCGAGGCCGCCTGGATCAATAGATCGGGCAGGGCAGCTGGGGCGTGTGCCACCGCCCATTTGTTGAGCAGCGTTTCTTCGACCGTCTGGCGATCGGTGACGGACAGCACTTCGTTGAATATCAGAATCTCGGCGATGTCGCCGTTGAAGGTGTTTCCATAGTGGTCGCTGCCGACAATGAGCTCGGCGCTCTGATGGACGTTGGCTTCGGTTGTGAACACGGCCGGAGGTGTCACGGCAACTCCATCCACCCGAATGACACCGTTGCTTCCGTTGCGGTGGCAGGAAATCACGTGCCAGACATCGTCCCACCCGGAGGGTTGGAGGGTGGCGACATTGCCGCCGGCGGAGGGATTGCCGACTTGAAAGCTGAGCGTGTCGTCGTAGGTGGCGTGCAGGTAGAGGCGCTGTTCGTTGCCGCCGCGCCAGGCCAGCGTGGTCGTTCGGTTGTCACTGCCAAGTTGCCGCTGAACCACGAAGACGCTGACGGAGTTGCTGCTGAAGAGGTTGGTGCCGAGGACGTTGCCCCGGGTCAGCCAGTCATCTCGGAATTGCAGGGTGGGCAGCCCATTGAGTGCATTGGTCAGCACGGTGGGCCGGCGGTTTGCGTCGGTCTGTTCAAGGTGGTTGCTCCGGGCCGACTGATCGGCCCATCGGCTGACCCCGTTCTTTCCATCCAAGGTGATCCCGGCGTCGGCTTTGAGCCAAAGGGTCAGGTTGGTGCTGGCCCACGGCTGCGCGTGCGCAGTGAGCAGCCCCATCAGGCTCAATCCCCAGAGCTCCGCCATTCGCCGGATCGCTCGAAGGGTGGAGTCGACAACTGGGTGGGCGGGAGTTGTTGCCTTCATGGAAAGTGCCGTAGGGATCGGATCGGGAGTCTTCGAATCTCCTTCCGGCCAGGTTGCTCGGAGGCCGAAGGGTTCAAGGGGTCGCAGCCCGGATCGTTCCGAGTAACAGAACTCAGGGATTCCCCCGGTCCACGGGGGATTTCCTTTAGGGCATGCTGTTCGAGTCGGGAATTTCGAGTGCTGATTCTTGACGGAATCGGCTTCCCCGCCGGAGCTTCATGGAATGCCATTCTCCTTGATCCAACCCGGAGAGGTCTCTCAGGACACACGTCCTCAAGGGGCCTGCAAGGAAGTGGTCTTTGGGCAACGCGAGTGGCGCTGGGTTCAGCGCGTATGGATCGTGGTGGCCGTGGTGGTGGGGTTGACCCGATTGGAGGCGGAGAATTCGGCTGCTGCTGGGAAAGACTGGTGGGCCTTTCGTCCCATCACCTCGCCGGGCATCCCTCGGGGAAACCAGCCAGCGAGTGCGAACCCCATCGATGCCTTTGTCCGTCAGCGGCTCTCCGAGAAAAAAATCGGCCTGAGTCCGCAAGCCAGCCCTCGGGAACTCTTGCGCCGCCTGCACTTGGATTTAGTGGGGCTACCGGCCACTCCTGACGAAATTGCTGCCTTTGAACGCGATCCGTCTCCGGAGGCTTGGTCCCGACGGGTCGAGGCCTTGCTGGCCAGTCCCCGGTACGGCGAGCGCTGGGGACGGTATTGGTTGGATGTGGTTCGGTTCGCCCAGAGCAATGGCTACGAGCGGGACGGGGAGAAACGCGAAGCGTGGCGCTACCGAGATTACGTGATCCGCGCCTTCAATCAGGACAAGCCCTATGACCGGTTCATCCGCGAACAGATCGCCGGAGATGAGGTGGCTTCGTCGTTGTTGGAAAAGGGCGGGCGAGCGGGGGATGCCTGGAAAGATGCAGTCGTGGCCACCGGCTTCCTGCGCATGGGCGTCCACGACGATGAGCCCGATGATAAACTCCAGGCCGAATACGATGAACTCGACGACATCGTGGGAACCACCGGGGCGGCCTTCCTAGGAATGACCGTCGCCTGTGCCCGTTGTCACGACCACAAGTTCGATCCCATTCCGCAGCGGGACTACTACTCCATGCTGGCCTTTTTCCGGCCGTTGCATGCGGGCGTCAATGGCGGCCCGGGACTCGACTCGCCCTCCTTCGCGCCCCTGGCGTCACCGACCGAGATTGCCGAATGGAAAGCCACGCAAGAACGCCAGCGGCAGGAGTTGGAGGCGCAACGGGCGGCGGCGACCGACGAGGCGGTCCGCAAGGACCTTACCCGCCGCATCGAAGCGATCCAGAAGGCGGCCCCTCCCTTCGAATGGGCTCTGGCGGCCCGCGAGCGCAGTGGGCCGACGCCGGCGGTGCAAGTGTTGGCCCGCGGCAACCCCCGGTCGCCGGGTGCCGAGGTGGCTCCCGGATTCTTGCGGGCGGCCGGAGGCGGCGAAGCGCCCGTCGGCCAAGCGGGAATGCCCACGGCGGGGCGTCGCCAGGCCTTGGCGGAGTGGATCGCCAGTCCGGCCAACCCGCTGACGGCCCGGGTGATGGTGAACCGGATCTGGCACCACCATTTCGGGCGGGGGTTGGTCCGCACCACCACCGATTTTGGGCGCGTCGGCAGTCTGCCGACCCATCCGGAACTGCTCGACTGGCTCGCGGGCGAGTTCATCCGTCAGGGCTGGTCGATCAAGGCGCTCCACCGACTCATCCTCACCTCGGCCACCTGGATGCAATCGTCGAGAGCCGGTGATCCTGTGGCGGAATCGGCCGATCCGGCCAATGACCTGCTCTGGCGCCAGAACCTGCGCCGCCTGGATGCCGAGGCTCTCCGCGACAGCCTTCTGTCGATCTCCGGAGCCCTGAATCTCGAGGCGGGAGGCCGGGGCTTTTTTCCGGCCCTGAGTGGCGAGGTGCTCGCCGGTGGATCGCGACCCGGCACCGACTGGCAGGTGTCCGAATCGGGCGAACGCGCCCGGCGCAGTGTCTACGCCTACATCCGGCGCACCTCCATGGTTCCGATGTTCGAGGCCTTCGATTACAGCAACGCGACCTCGCCCTTGTCGGAACGGCCCGTGACCACGGTCGCGCCTCAGGCCCTGATGCTGTTGAACGACGCCTTTGTCCAGGAGCAGGCGGTGGAACTGGCTCGCCGCGTCCGCGCTGAGGCCGGTTCCGGTGCCTCCATCGAACCGCTCCTGCAACGGGCCTGGACTCGGGCCACCGGCCGCAACCCCTTGCCGGAAGAATTGGCCCGGATGTCCCTTTACCAGCGGCGGCAAGAATCGGTCTGGGAAGGCCTGCGCCATCGGCTGTCCTTCCGACCGGATGTGCCCGACACGCTCTCGGTGCCCTATTTCAATGCTCTGCCGGCCGATCGGTTCCTGGTTCCGCCGGAGAACGATTGGGAATGCCACAAGGGGCTTTGGCCTCGCGAGTACGAAGGCAACCGGGCCTTGGAGCCGGGGCGGGGTCCGTTCGCCCTCTGGCGCGGTGCCCCGGTGAGCGACGGGGAACTGGCGGTGGAAATCGCCCCCCAGGTGGGTTGTTCGCAGGTGGGGCTTCTCTGGCACGCCTCGGCCGGATCGGGCGGTGCCGGCGAGACGGGGCACGAGTTGGTCTTCGAGCCCCGGGAAGGTCGCCTGATGCTGCGTCGGCTGACCGGTGCCGGGGCGGTGGTGCTGGCCTCCCGCGAGGGCGTTGCCTTGACGGGAGATCCATTGAAGGTGCGGGTCCGTCTCGAGGGTGGGCGCATGACGGTGCTTCTGGGGGACGACCCGGTGCCCGCCTTGACGGCCACCGCGGCCGCGGGTTTCCCGGCTTCAGGAAGACTGGGAGTCCGTGCCTGGGGATCCGGAGTGAGTCTCGATCGATTCCGGTGGACTCCGGCCGGCGGAGCACCTCGCGCCGTGTGGGCCGAACGCGCTCCTGATTGGGCTCGCCATCGGGCCCTCGAAAGCGCCTGCCTGCTCATGCTCAACCTCAACGAAGTGGCCTATGTCGACTGAACCCCGTCCCCGATCCGCGTCGCTGTGCGCGGGATCCCGCCGCGATTTTCTGGCCCAGTTCGGTGCCGGGTTCACCGGTCTGGCGTTGTCCGGAATGCTGGAGGCCGATGGGTTCTTTGCGCGCCCCGACGTGGCCGCCAGCGTGTCGTCGGATCCGATGCGGGTGAAGCCGCCGCACCTGCCGACGAAGGCCAAGGCCTGCATCTTCCTCTTCATGTACGGCGGTCCGTCGCAGATGGATCTCTTCGACTACAAGCCCGAGTTGAATCGGCGCCACGGACAGACTGCCTCGCTGGAGCAACGCCGGCGCGATGTGAAGCCCGGCACCCTGCTCGGCTCGAAGCGCACCTTCCGTCAATACGGCCAGTCCGGTCTCTGGTGCAGCGATGTGCTGCCGCACCTCTCGGGGCACATGGACAAGTTGGCGGTGGTCAAGTCGTTGTATGCCGACTCCTTCGCGCACGGTTCGGCGATGATCCAGATGAACAGTGGCCGCGTGTTGCAAGGGTGGCCGTCGATGGGGTCGTGGTTGTCGTATGGGCTGGGTTCGGCCAATGCGAACCTTCCGGGCTACGTGGTCATGCTCGATCCGCGTGGCGGGCCCATCAGCGGGGCGGCCAACTGGTCGAGCGGATTCATGCCCGCGGCTTACCAGGGGACGGTCTTCCGGGCCTCGGGCAATCCGATCCTGAACCTCGATCCGGCCGATGGCTCACCGGCCCAGGTGCAGCGGGACACCATTTCCACGCTCAACGAGCTCAACGCTGGCCACCTGGCCGCACGTCCGGGTTTCAGCGAATTGCAGGCGCGCATCGCCAGCTACGAGCTGGCCTTCCAACTGCAGCGCAGCGCCCCCGATGCCCTCGACCTGTCGCAGGAGTCGGCCGCCACGCTCGAAAGCTACGGCGTGAATCAATCGCGCCCCGACGATCACCCGTTAGCGCTGGGGCCCGCCCCCTTCGGTCGCCAATGCCTCATCGCCCGGCGGTTGGTCGAGCGCGGGGTCCGCTTCATCCAGATCTACCACGGAGGCGGTCACCAGCAGCAGAACTGGGACGCCCACAACGGTGTGGAAGAGAACCTCCGCATCCACGGGCCGGAGATCGATCGCCCCATCGCCGCGTTGCTGGCCGATCTCGAACAGCGGGGGTTGCTCGATTCGACGCTCATCGTCTGGGGCGGCGAGTTCGGTCGCCAGGCGGTCTCCCAGGGCGGCAATGGGGGGCGTGACCACAACCCCAAGGGCTTCACGTATTGGTTGGCCGGCGGAGGCGTTCGTGGCGGTACGAGCTATGGCGAGACCGACGAACTGGGCCACGAGGCCGCCGTCGATCGTCATCACATCCGCGACTTGCACGCCACGATCCTGCACCTCATGGGCTTGGATCCCCAGCGGCTCACTTATTTTTACGGCGGCCTCGACCAGAAGCTCACCGGCGTGGTGGAACCCGAGGT
>JAIXXC010000076.1 GCA_027490985.1 Verrucomicrobiales bacterium | reverse complement strand
CGTCGGTCTCGGAGGGATGCCGCGCGATGGTCACCGAATGATCGCAGTAGACATTGCGATCCATGTCCGACAGTTGGATCTGAGCCTTGTGGATGGTTGCTTTGAGGGCCATGGCAGCGCTTTCGGTTTTCAGTCTAGCAGTCGTCGAGCGACGGGGACATACCGATGAGCCCCCGGGAAAGAATGGGCGAAGTTCCGTTCCCGAATCCTTCGTCTGCGACCAAGAACGACCTTCAGGAGGGGATCCGGGTGATTCGGGAAGCGAACCGATCGGAACCGATGAGCAGGATCAGCAGGATCAACGCGGAGTTGAACCCGAAGAGAATCCGCAGCCAGTCGCCCGGATTCGCATCCAACCCGTACTCGGCCAAGAGCCCGCCTCCCAACAGCATCATCTGCATCGCCAATCCGAATGGGAAAGCCGATCGCAGATGGAAGCCCGCCGAGAGCATGGAGAGATCGGGTCGGTCACGATGGTGGTACACCCGATAGCGCTGGCCCGGTTGCAACGCCGCCAGCAATTCCGAATGCGCACGGCCGAACCGGGATCCGCCGCCGTAGCACGGATGGATGAGATCCCCTTCGTACCGTGTTCCCGCGACGTCATAGGTGTAGCGCACGCGGATCCGGTGGTGAGTGTCCTCGGCTCCTGAGAGGTCCTGATCTTCGGCCTCGAGGAGCATCGCCGGGGTCGTGGGCCAGCGCGATGCCTGCAGGCAACGCACGATCAGGCTCGCGTACCGGATCGCGAGGACCGTCCCGGTGATGAAGACCGCGACGCACACCAGAATGATGACGACAGGCATGATGGCAACGGAAGGGTGACCCGGACAACCCGTGCGATGGAACGTGGCTCGGCCCAATCGGTCCAACGGCCCATGCCACTCGGGCCTGGAGCGGAACCGGCGATGGCGGCGATGATCGATGAAGATCCGGACCCATCGCAATGCCAGGATCGCCATGAACTCGGGCCCCGCGCGAATCCGCAGTGAGGGCAGGGGCAGAAGCCTCGCGGAGGCCAGGGATCGGCCGGCTAGAGGCCACCGACTGGAAGGGCAGGACCTCATGTGGGTCTGCCGTTCTGCAATTGATCCCGCAGGCAGTTCCAACCGAGTACACCATGAAGCCCCATCCCATTTCCCACGTCCGAAGCATGCGCCTCGCCCTCGCCCTCATGGCCACTCTGGCGATCACCGGATCTGCACGCGCTGAGCATGAGGTCAAACGCGTCAACTCCATGAAGGGTGCCGAGCAGCTCCAACATCTGAACCGCTCGGAACAAGCCAAGGCATTGAAAGCGGGCGACACCGTCGCGATGGCCTGTTCGATGTGCAAAAACATCGCGGTGGTTCGGGTCGAAAAAGTGCGTGGACGCGAGTTCCTGAAGCCGGGTACCCGGCACGGGTGTGCCATGTGTGGCGGCACTGTGGAGATCACCGGCCAGCGGATGGACAAGCACGAGGTGATCAAGCACACCTGCTCCCAGTGCGGGGAGGGTTCTGCCTATTGCTGTGCGACGCGTCATCCCTCCAAGGATTCCTCCCAGGGCGAGTCTTCCCATCAAGGCCACTCCGAGCGGACGGCCGAAGATCATGCGGAAACGAAGCCGAATCAGGCACCGCCATCGACCGAACCCAAGTGAGCCCAATGGCCATCCGGTACCGCGCAAGGACCGATGTCCCTAAGCCTCGGGACGATGCGGAGGAGTGGGCTCATTGCGTCAAAGGTTCAAACTCCTGACCGAAACCGCCCATGAGTTCGGGGCGGTGGGAGGTGCCCGGCCGGTCGGCGTGGATCCCGTTCGGGGCTTGGCCATTCCGCCGCTGTCGGGAATCGTGGTCCGGGTTCGGTTCAAGGCCGAGCCGCCACCCGGAGGCAGTGTCCATGAAAGAGCATCGGATCTATCGGATGAGTTTCGCCCGCGTGTACCCGTTGTACCTCGCCAAGGTCGAGCGGAAGGGGCGAACCCGCGAGGAGTTGGATCAGGTGATCCGGTGGATGACCGGTTACAGTCAGGCGGGACTCGAGGAACAGGTGGCGGCTCAGACCGACTTCACGGCGTTCTTCGCCAACGCCCCCGCCCTGAACCCGCTGCGAACCCTGATCCGGGGAGTGGTTTGCGGAGTTCGGGTCGAAACGGTCGAGGAACCCCTCATGCGGGAGATCCGCTACCTCGACAAGCTGGTCGATGAACTGGCCAAGGCGTGGCCTTTGGAAAAGATCCTGCGGCGTGGTCCGTGAAGGTCCGTAAGGGTCCGAGCTGTTGATCGGAGACCCGGTGGGCGGTCTCATCGCTCACGGGGACATTGTTCGCCTTGGGGTCGGCGGTGTTTCCGGGAGAATGGCCTCGAAACGGGAACCTGGCGGAAAGCCCTTCGTTCCGACATGAGGCCACTGGGTCGGCGGATAATCCCCATGGACGTTTCCGATGGTTACTTGGGACGGGTGCTTCCAGGGCCTGGGTGAGGTGTGCCCTTCGGCCCAGATGTCATTGCCACCGTCACCGTGCCGGGCGTGCCGTAACAGGACCACCCTCAGGCTTCCCATCGCGCAGCACGGCTGCGGTTTCCAACAAGGCGCAGGCTGTCGCCAGATCATCGGCGTTCTCGATCCAAAGGCTCACCCAGGAGGATTCTTGGAGCACATGATGGGGTTGCACGCGGCCCGACCGGACCCAACGGTTCCGTTCGAGCCCGTCGAGTCGGACGTCGAGCAATCCGTTGCCATGCATGTGGGCGATCTCGAGGTCTTTCAGCACGAACCCGATGCCCCCGAGGCGGTGCGGTGCCAGACGCATTCCAGGCAATGAACGCCCGTGCGACTCCACCTGCTCCATGACCCGAAGACAGGGTGTGCGACGCAATGCGGTCATCGCCAACAGCGCGGCATCGAAGACTTGTGGCAGGCCCGGGACCTTCGCCAGGAAACCGAGATGTTCGACGGTGAAGCGGAACATCGTTTCAGGGCGAGGATTCCGCGAGGCGCTGGATGTGGCGCATCACGCGGAGGTGGACTTGCCGGGTCATGTCCTCGGTCCAGAGGTTGAAATACCAGAGCGGGCGGACGTGGAGGGTGTACCAACTGGTGCCGATCAGGGTCGTCGTGCCGTCGTGGTTGTCACGCAAGTCGAACCGGCCGCGATGGAGAGTGACATGACCGTAGGACTCCGGGTGGGTCGGTTGTTCAGACACCTCGAAGGTCAGGCGTTCCTGAGGGATGAACTCCGAGAT
>JAIXXC010000126.1 GCA_027490985.1 Verrucomicrobiales bacterium | reverse complement strand
CGCCATCACCGGAATCCACCGGAATGCTCCTTGAATCACGCGGTCGGGAATCATGCGTGAAGTGTGTCTGGAGACGGCGGAGTTTCAACCCCCCAACCCAACGATTTGCGGATCCTACACGACCCAAAGCCAACCGAGAACCAACCCGAGCAACCCTCGCGCGACCTTCAGTCAGCACTCCGGCCCGGGTGGCATCCCAGAGGAGTTGGTGGCCGGTGTTGGTGGAGAGTGCTCCCTGCTGGGCGCAGCCAACAAAAAACCCGGGGTGAGCCCCGGGTTTTTGTGGATGATCGGCTGAGCGATCAGATCAACGACCCGACATGGGTCGAGTTCAACTCAGTTGCCACCGCCCTGACCACCGGTGGTGACCGGGGAGGCGACAGGCTGCGGCCGGGTCGGAACCACGGGCGTCACCTTGACGTTGGCCGACTGCTGGATGCTGGAGGGCATTCCGGCCGGGAGAGGCAGCGTGTTGGCCACCACGGAAGCGGCAGCCGGGTCGAACATCTGACCACCGCACACCTCGTAGGAGGCTCCGCGGTAGGACACCGTGACGCAGCCGGACCAGACGGCCACGGTGCCATTGTCGGTGATCTGGTACTCGGAGGTCCGGATCACGGCGGTCACAGTCGGGCCCTTGACGATGTAGGACGACTGGGAGGAAGACTTCTTCACGTAGCCCGCGACCGTACCGACCTTGAGGTTGATCTTGGTGGTGATCACCGGCTCGGCGCCGGACTTGTCAACCGTGAGTTCGTCGAAGGAGATCGAAGAATCAGGGAGAACAACCACCGTCGGACCATTGTCGGCGAGGTAGAGATTGGCCTGCGCACCGGCGCCGGTCTCGATCTTCTGGCCGGGCTTGACAGCCTCACCCACGAACGCGGCTTGGCCGTCGACTTTGACGCTGCCCTTGACCCCGGTGAGCTCGGCCTTGCCGGTTTCGGCGGCGGAGAGGTAGGAACCCGCCAAGATCGCGGTGATCGCGCAGAGGCTGGCGAAGCGGGGAGAGATCCCGATCATTTTCATGGTATCGCGTGTGAGAGGTTAAAACTTGTTTCTTTCGGAGGTTAGGAACCGACCTTGGGAAGTCAACCGGGAATTCCACGGATTGCCTGACCAATCTTCGGCCCGATCTGGGAATGCTGAGGGCGACATTGGATCGGCACCCGGGGAGAATCAAGCCTTTGCGGCGTTGATTTCGCCCATGGCGACCGACCACGACTCCCAATCGGACAGCAACTCAGTCTCGAACGCCGCGGCCGGCGGGCGAAGCGGCAGTCGAACCGAACCCACCGCAAGGCCCTGGTGGTTGAGGACGACCTTGAGGGATCCCAGATATCCGTGCCTGCCCAGGATCTCGATCAATCGAATCGAATGCCTCTGAGCCCGTCGGGCCAAGGCCCAATCGCCCCGGGCGGCGGCGGCCTGCAACGTGCGGTACAAGGGTGCGGCCAGAGCGTAGGTCGACCCCACCGCGCCAGTGGCTCCCAAGGCCACGGCCGGCAGCAGCAGATCATCACAGCCATACAGCAACTCCTGCTTCGGACCCAGAGCGGCCACACAGCGCTGCATCAGGACCAGATCGGGGTTGCTGAATTTCAGGCCGGCCATCGTGGGAATGCGCTCCGTGGCCTGGATCAGGAATCGGTCGGACGCCAGGTGGATCCCGGTCATGGCCGGCAGGTCATAAGCGTGGAACGGCAAGGCCGGAGCCCCGGCCGCGATGAAGGCGCTGGCCTCGACCCAGGCTTCCACATCGGCGGGCTTGAAGTAGCTCGGTGCCAGGGCGGCGATGCCCGAAGCCCCGACCTGCTGGGCATGGACCGCCAGTTCCCGGGCCTCCCGAAGGCAGTTGGAACCGACGTGGATGATACATCGGAGGGAAGTGCCCCGCAGGACTGAAACCCAGCGTTCGGCCAACACCCGTCGTTCGTCGACGCTGAGAGAATGACTCTCGCCGGTGGTGCCATTGACGAAGACCCCATCCACGCCCTGCCGGACCAACCGTTCGGCCAGAGCCTCCACCGAACCCAGAGCCAGGGAGCCATCTGCGGCAAACGGAGTCACCGGAGCGGTGATCAGCGGGACTCGGGTCGGAAGTGAATCGGGGAGGGACATGGGATGCGCCCGAAGTCTCAGACCCTCCTGATATGGAATGCAACGCGGGAAACTCCCACCCGAACAAGGGACAGGCTCTTCGGACAAGGGACAGGCTCTTCGGACAAGGGACAGGCTCTTCGGACAAGGGACAGGCTCTTCAGACAAGGGACAGGCTCTTCAGACAAGGGACAGGCTCTTCGGACAAGGGCTTTCCATTCGGGCGGAAAGGGCCTACACCGGAGGTTTCCGATGTCACTTCACGGACGCATCATTTCACCGGGAGCCACTCTCGGCGTATTAGGCGGGGGGCAGTTGGGACGCATGTTCGCCATCGCGGCCCGGCGACTGGGCTACCGGATCCATGTCTTCTGCCCGGAGGCCGATTCACCCGCCGCCCCGGTGGCCGACCGCACGTTCGTGGCTCCCTACGACGAACTGGAACAGGTCCGAGCCTTCGCCCGCAGCGTGGATGTGGTGACCTTCGAGTTCGAGAATGTGCCCAGCGCCACCAGCGACGCTTGCGCCGAGTGGGTTCCGGTGCGGCCCGACGGCAAGGTCCTGCACATCACCCAGCAACGCTTGCGCGAAAAGGGATTCCT
>JAIXXC010000237.1 GCA_027490985.1 Verrucomicrobiales bacterium | reverse complement strand
GAAACGGAAGCAGCCATGCCCACCTACGAATACGTTTGTTTGAAGTGTCAGGCGGAGTTTGAAGTGTCTCAACGGATGAGCGATGCCCCGTTGACCCAATGCCCCAAAGAGCTGTGTCCGGCGAAGAAGTGGGGCAAGGGCAAGGTCAAACGAGGCGTCGGCGGAGGGGCCGGGTTGCTGTTCAAGGGCTCTGGATTCTACATCACCGACTATCGGAGTTCCGGGTACAAGTCTTCGGCTGCGAGCGACTCCGGTTCCTCGTCGAAACCGTCTTCCACGCCGAAACCGTCGGCTTCGTGATCACTCTGCATGACCCGGTGATTCCATGCGGATAATCCATCGCATCTTCACTGGGTTGTCGTTGGCCTGTACCCTGTGCCTCGTTGCTGGGGCGCAGGTCGATTCGGTTTCCCGGCGTCCCACCACGGTTCCCACGCGCAGTCGGTCGGGTCAGTTTCTGGTGGTGGGCGAGGCCACGCTCGCCGACGAGGCCGTACGGAATCCAATTGTGATTCCCGGTGGTGCCCAACGATCGGTGTCGCTCACCCAATTGAGGCCGATGGACTCCTTGGGCGTCGCCCAGCTCACCCCGGCTCTCATCACGGTGTCGAGCGAGAGGATCAAGGCGGTGCTCCTCCGATCTCTTCGACTGGAGGACCGATTCATCGGATCCATCGTCATCCGCATTCTCCCGGTCGACGCACGTCGGCTGCCTGCCCGGATTCAGGCGACCCAATATGCCGACGGTTGGCGCTATACCGTCGAATTGCAGGAAAAGGTCCACTGGACCGTGCTCGTGCGGACCATCGTGGAGGCCCTCCTGTTGGAAATCGCCAATCGCGGCAACGGCAACCAACTCAACCCCATTCCGCTGTGGTTGTCCGAAGGGGTGACCACCTTGTTGATCGGCGAGTCCAGTCGCGAATTGGTGCCGCAACTGAACCGGGAGTTCAAAGATCCGGGTCGTTCGATGGATCCGTTGGTGACCATCGCGACCAAAACTGCGGGCCGCTCACCGCTGGGGTTCGAGGCGCTGGCGATGCCCTCCGAAGCGTTGCTGACCGATACGAATCAATTCCAGTTGTTCCAAGGGTCATCAGCCTTGTTGGTGCATCACCTTCGATCGTTGACCGGGGGAGCCGGTTCCCTCGGTTCACTCGTCCTCTCGCTCAACCAGGCGCTCAACTGGCAAACCGCATTGCTCAAGACCTATGAGGCCGATTTCCGGAGCCTGCTCGAAGTGGAGAAGTGGTGGGCGGTGCAATCGACCGCCTTCTACGTGCGGAGTGCTTCGCGGAACATCACGGTCGACACCCTCGATCGCCAATTGCAGTCCATCGTGCAGGAAACGGTCGAAGTGGCCCGATCCACCAACTCTCCGATCGGTCGCCGAGTCCTCCGGTTGTCGGAGACCCTTGAGCAATGGCCCTATGCCGCCCAAGCACCGGTGATCGAGCGCAAGATGATCCAGCTGAGGAACCTCTCGATGCTGTCTCCCAGAGATCCCTCGCCGGAGCTGGAACAACGTTTTTCACGGATGCGGCGACTGGTGGAGATCCTGCAGCCCTACCAGAGGGAACGCAGCAACCCCGGGAACCTGTCTCGCCGAGGGGATGTCGACCCCAGGATCCGGGTGTTGGTGCAAGGGACGGTGGATCGCCTGCGTCCGTTGGAGCAGGAGATCCTGGGCCCGCGCTGACAATCCTGAGGAACCAGCAATCGTATCCAATGCGCTGAACGGCTGGAGCGACCGGTGCGGCATTCCCGTTCCGATGTCCAAACCTCACGGTTTCTGCGACTCACCCCCAAATCGGGTTTGATTGTTCGTTGGGATTCCGGTCGGATTTGTCGCATGAACACCCTCGGTTTCTGTGCCGCTCTGGCACTGGTGCTGACCGGCCCGATCCTGGCCCAGGCGCCCACGGCTTCCGCCTCGCCCGGCTCATGGCTTCCCCCGGAGTCGTCCTTCAAGAAGGTCGTTCTCGACGAGGACGCGTTGGTGGACGGCGCCCGGAAAGACACCGTTGTCGACCCGATGGAGTTGACGGTGGCTGCAGACGGCCGGGTCTTCTGGGTCGAGCGTGCCGGTGTGATCAAGGTCTGGAAGCCCGACACCAAGACCACGGTGGTCGCCGGCAAATTGCCCACCTTCACAGGCCTCGAAGACGGGGCCCTCGGCATCACCCTCGATCCCGGGTTCGCCCAGAACCATTGGATCTATGTGAACCGTTCGCTGCCGGAGACGACCACCAACTCGCAGGGCAAGGTGGGCATCATCCGGGTGTCCCGGTTCACCGTCAAAGGAGACCAGCTCGACCTGGCCACCGAGACTCCGATCATCGACGTCGAGACGCAGCGTGAACAATGCTGCCACGTGGGCGGATCGCTCACCTTCGACGCCGCCGGAAACCTGTACATGTCCATCGGTGACAACACCAACCCCTTCGATTCCGATGGGTTTTCCCCGCATGACGAGCGCTCCGGGCGATACCCTTGGGACGGCCAGCGCACGGCCGCCAACGCCAATTCGCTGGTCGGCAAGGTGCTGAGGATCAAGCCGCGTGCGCAAGGTGGCTATGACATCCCCGAAGGCAATCTCTTCAAGCCCGGAACCGCCGGCACTCGCCCAGAGATCTATGTCATGGGCAATCGCAATCCGTTCCGCGTCTCGGTGGATCGCAAGACGGGATACCTGTACTGGGGTGAGGTGGGCCCTGATTCCGGCCATTCCGACGCCAAACGCGGTTCGGCGGGCTTCGACGAGGTCAATCAGGCCCGCAAGCCGGGGTTTTTCGGGTGGCCGATGTTCGTGGGCGACAACCGGCCCTATGCGAAGGTCAACTTCGTGGATCGTCAGCGCTCGACCGACGCTCGGCAGTCCCACGACCAGATCCGCAAGAAGATCGAGGAACTGAAGAAGAAGGGCGAGACCAACAACCTTCCGGAGCTGCCCGCGAAGCCCGAGGCCTGGGATCCCCACGGCGTGTTCTTCGATCCGCAGCACCCCAAGAACACTTCGCCGAACAACACCGGCATCCAGGATCTGCCGCCCGCGCAGCCCGCGTTCATCTACTACCCTGCCTCGGCTTCGACCCGATTCCCCGTGGTGGGATCCGGTGGGCGGACGGCCATGGCCGGTCCGGTGTACTACTACGATCCGAAGAATCCCTCACCGCATCGTCTTCCCAAGGAATTCGATCATACGCTCTTCATCTACGAGTGGTCGCGCAACTGGATCATCGCCGTGAAGCTCGATGAGAACGACAACATCGCCAAGACCGCCGACGGCAAGTGGATGATGGAGCGGTTCATGCCGGCAACGACCATCAAACGCCCCATGGACCTCGAGCTGGGGGCCGACGGGTGCCTGTACCTGATCGAATTCGGCAAGGATTGGGGCAACAACTCCGACACCAAGATCGTGCGGATCGAGTACCACGGCCCTGGTGGTTCCTAGGCCTGATGTCCTCGGCCCAGACTCATTCGTTCGACTTCATCGTTCTCGGGAGCGGTGTCGCCGGTCTGACCTACGCGCTCCAGGTGGCCGCCCACGGTCGGGTGGCCATCATCACCAAGAAGAACCGCGCCGATTCCAACACCAATTGGGCGCAGGGCGGCATCGCTTCGGTGACGAGTCGGGAAGACAGCTTCGAGCTGCATGTGCGTGACACGCTCGAGGCGGGAGCCGGGCTGTGCCGGGAGTCGGCGGTGCGGACCATCGTCGAGGAGGGGCCTGAACGGATCGCCGAGTTGATCCGACTGGGCGCGCGCTTCAGCGAACGGGACATTCCCGGAGGAGGAGGCCAGCGCGAGTTGGACCTCACCAAGGAAGGGGGGCATTCCAAGCGGCGCATCCTCCACGCGGCCGATGCCACCGGCCGTGAGATCGAGCGAGCCTTGTTGGCTGCCGTGGCCGCCACTCCGGCGATCACGGTGTTCGAGAATCATCTCGCGATCGATCTGATCACCACCTCGAAGCTCGGGATGGCCGGTCCGAACCGGTGCGTCGGGGTCTATGTGCTCGACAATCCAGCCGGGCGGGTCGACGTCTTCGAGTCGCCGTCGGTGCTGCTCGCGACCGGGGGGTGCGGCAAGGTGTATCTGTACACCACCAACCCCGACATTGCGACCGGGGATGGGGTGGCGATGGCCTACCGGGCGGGTGTGCCGATTCTGAACATGGAGTTCATCCAGTTCCACCCGACCTGCCTGTTTCACCCGCAGGCCAAGTCGTTCCTGATCTCCGAGGCGGTGCGCGGTGAAGGCGGGTTTCTTCGCGCTCCCGGTGGGGAGCGCTTCATGGCCCGGTACGATTCCCGTCTGGAGTTGGCGCCGAGGGACATCGTGGCCCGGGCGATCGACTCGGAGATGAAGCGCACCGGTGCCGATTGTGTCTACCTCGACATCACCCACCGGTCGCGCGAGTTCATTCTGAGCCACTTTCCCACGATCCATGCCCGCTGCCTCGAATTCGGCATCGACATGACCCGGGACTGGATTCCGGTGGTTCCGGCCGCCCATTACCAGTGTGGCGGTGTGGCGACCGATCTGGATGGTCAGACGGCGTTGCCCGGGTTGATGGCGGTGGGCGAGGTCGCCTGCACGGGGTTGCACGGGGCCAATCGACTGGCCAGCAACTCCCTGCTGGAGGCTCTGGTCTGCTCCCATCGCGCCGCACTGCGTGTCGTGTCGAGGCCCCCGGCCGTCGCGCCTCCGGCGATTCCGCCGTGGAGGACCGGTCAGGCCACGGATCCCGACGAAATGGTGGTGGTCTCGCACAATTGGGATGAGATCCGCCGCCTCATGTGGGACTACGTCGGCATCGTGAGGACCACCAAGCGCCTCCGACGAGCCCAGAAACGCCTCGCGAACCTCCAGGACGAGATTCGTGAGTATTACTGGAACTTCATCGTGACGGCCGACCTGCTGGAGTTGCGGAATCTCGCCACCGTGGCCGAGATCATCGTCGCCAGTGCCTTGCAGCGGCCCGAAAGCCGGGGATTGCATTGCAATCGGGACCACCCGGAGCCTGATCCGAAGTGGACTCAGGTAGATACCGTGGTGTGTCGGAAGGATTGAGTGCTCAAGTCGGCCATCGGATCGGCCGATACCCAAAAGATCTCAATCCGGCCTTGGGCTGGATCGGCTCTCGTGCCCCATGTCCGACATCTCGGTCCATACGCGTCTCAGGCAGGCCTGGTTCACCTCGGTCATCTCGATCGTCAGCATCGCTGCCT
>JAIXXC010000243.1 GCA_027490985.1 Verrucomicrobiales bacterium | reverse complement strand
TACCTCGATTACCTGTCTCCGGGAATGACGCTGCCCGGTGGCGGGCTGTCGGCCAAGGGCGGGGCGGTGGTGGTGGCGCTGGGCGTGGTGACGGTGGCGTTGCTGTACCGACGCATCTCCAGCATCGCCCGGTTGACCTTGTTCCTGTGGGCCGGGGTCATGGTCACCGTGCTGGTGGTGCTGGTCAGCGGTGCGGTGCATTTCGATGCACGCAAGGCCTTCGATCTTCCGGAGGATCCGTGGCGGTTCTCCCTGGGTTTCTTCTTGGGCCTCGGGGCGGCGGCCCGGGTGGGGATCTATGATTTCCTCGGCTATTACGATGTCTGCTACCTGGGCGATGAGGTGAAGGATCCCGGGCGGACCATCCCGCGCGCCGTCTTGGCCAGCCTGCTGCTGGTCGCGGCGATCTACGTCGGTATCAACCTGAGCATCAACGGGGTCATCTCCTGGCGGGAATTCGTGCCGGCCGATCAGCACCCCCAGGTGGCCAATTTCATCGCCTCGGTCTTCGTGGAACGGCTTCATGGCAAGGTCGCGGCCCAGGGATTCACCCTGCTGGTGGTGTGGACGGCGGTGGGATCGATCTTCGCGCTGCTGCTCGGCTACTCCCGGATTCCCTACGCGGCGGCCAGGGATGGTGCCTTTTTCGGGGCCTTCGGCCGCCTCCATCCGCGCGGCAGGTTCCCGCACGTCTCGCTGCTGGTGCTGGGGGGGCTGTCGATCGCGGCGGCCTTCCTGCCGCTGGCCCTGGTGATCGACACCCTGGTCACGGCCCGGATCCTCATTCAGTTCGTCGGCCAGATGGTCGCCCTGGTCCTGCTCCGGCGGCATGCTCCGAACCTGGCGAGACCATATCGGGTCTGGTGGTATCCCGTGCCCTTGTTCCTGGCGGGGGGCGGTTGGTTGCTGGTGTTCGCCACCACGCCGTTGCGGACCCTTGCCTGGGCGATGGCCGCCCTGGTCATCGGGGTCATCGGCTACCTGGCCTGGGCCCGGTTGGCCGGCCATTGGCCCTTCCAGGCGTCCGGGAAAGGCGTGGGGGCCGGGGAGAAACCCGTGGGCGGGGAATGACAGGTGGGGAATGAGAAAGGGAGGCCCGAAGGCCTCCCTTGCACTCGTTTTGCGACCGCGCTTGAAACCGGGGGTTCAGCCCCACTTCTCGAGCTTCATCTGCTCCTTGGGCAGGCCCAGGTCGTGCAGCACCAGGTGCTCGACGGCGTTGACCATGTCGTTGGTGCCGCAGGCGTAGAACACGGTGTTGGCCGCGTCGTCCACGAAGCTCTTCACCCACTCCGGCGTGATGCGACCGCGGCGGCCGGTCCAGGGGTCTTCCGGAGCCAAGCGGGTGCAGGTGACCACGAACTTGAAGCGCGGGTTGCGGGCCTCCAGCGCGCGGAACTCTTCGGCGAAGATGATGTCGTTGGTGGTGCGGACCGTGTAGAGAATGGTGATCCGGGTATCGAGGTTCTTCTCGGTGGCCTCGCGCACGAAGCCGCGGAAGGGGGTCACACCCGAGCCGCCGGCCACGCAGATGAGGTGCTTGCCGGGAGGGTCGAACACCGGCAGGAAACGTCCGGTCGGCGGGATGACGAACATGCGGTCGCCGGCCTCGAGCCAATCGACGATGCTGGTGCCCATCTTGCCGTCGCGCTTCACGGTGACCTCGTAGTGACCCCGGTCGAGCGCGCAGGAGCTCAGGGAATAAGCCCGCTTGTACTTCGCCTTGTGCGGCCAATACACGGTGATGAACTGGCCGGTCTTGAAGTCGGGGGCGTAGCCCTCGGGCCATTGGAACCGGACGGTTTTGGTGTCGGGAAGTTCCATCTTCACCGACTCCACGAGCATTTCAGCGATGACCTTGGACATGTTGGAAAGGGGATTGTTCAGCGGGACTGGCCAAGAGATTGCCCCAATGCCCGGACCTGTAAAGGCGGGGTTTTCAGCGCTTTCCGGGGTCGGCGGGTCCGGTGAGTGCGGGCACCGATGAGGCGGGATCTTCAGGGGATCCGCGAAGGAATCCGAGGATCTGTCGGATGATCCCGGCCCGCAGCGGGAGGGCGACGTGGGTGTGGGGCACGGTGATGTGCCGTGTGGCGCCGGGCAGCCGGGTCGAGGCCACGCTCACCTTGCCGTCATGGGGGGCGGGCAGCGGAGACCAGAACCGGATGAGCGGTCGGTCGCCGGCGATGACCAGGGATTCGTAATCGGCGGGTCCCAGTGAGGCGGCGTAGCCTTCGGGTCCGGTCTGCAAGGCCGCGAGGTTGGGACCGGCCAGCCAGCGGCAGAAGGCGTTCCGGGCCCAGAAATCGGCCGCTTCGCTGCCATGGTGCGGAGTCCCGAGGAAGACCACCCGTCCCAGTTGAGCCGGACGATGGGTTGCGAGGCCACCCCGCAGCACGAGGCCTCCCATCGAGTGGGTGACGAAGTGGATCCGGCGGACATCGGCAGGGATCGTGCGCTGGAGGAACCCGGGCAGGTAGTCGGAGGCCAATCGGGCCAACGGGATGCGCGCCGAGTCGTAGGCCGGACTGAAGACCCGGTAGCCCTCCCGTTTCAAGGCCCGCTCCAGACGCATCATGAGCAGCGGCGATGAGAACCAGCCATGCAGGATCACCACCGCTTCGGAACGCGGATCGCCCGGAGGCGGCGTGGAGTTGGGCCTGGGTGGGGCGCCGACCATGGTGGGCAGTCTAGGCCGCCGTCTCCGCGCGGACGAGTTCCATCAGCGCCCGGTGGTTGATCTTGCCGGTGCCCAGCTTGGGGATCTCCGGCACGACGCGGAGTTCGCGCGGCACGCACAGGTTGGTCAGGCCTTTGGCCTTGATGGCCTGACGGACCTCGTCCAGCGACAATCGGGATGCGTTGGTGAGTGCGATGAGCTTTTCACCCTTTTCCTCGTCGGCCACGGCCACCACGGCGACCTCGCAGCGCAGACCGTGCTGGGGGAAGGCCCCGGCCAGTGCGTCTTCGACGGCGG
>JAIXXC010000194.1 GCA_027490985.1 Verrucomicrobiales bacterium | reverse complement strand
CGGGGCCGGACGGCATGGGATAATGCCCTCCGGCCCCTTCGATCCGCCCACTCGGACGGACCTGAAAAACGGTTCGTCAGGGTATCGGAAGACAGGCCGGATTCTTGAGCGGGGCCGCGCGGGGCGCGAGGGATCGCAGCGGGCCGGTCACGGTTTCAGCGGGGCCGATCGCGGGAAGGCCGGAGCGCTGGGGCCCTTGGAGGGACGAGTCTGCAGCAGGCGGAAGCTGTTGGTGATGTACTGGGCCGTTTCCTGCGGACTGCGGAAATCGACGCCCACAAGAATGTCGGCCTGCTGGTAGGCCGGCTTCCGCTGGTTCAACAACTCGGTGATCCGGGCCTGCGGATCGGGGGTCTGGAGCAGGGGACGATGTCCCTGATAACGCACCCGTTCGTAGATGACGGCCGGCGAGGCCCAGAGGCACACGATCAGGGCGTGCGTGCGCAGCGAGGTCATGTTCTCGGACCGCACCGCCAGTCCGCCGCCGGTCGAAAGGATGAGCCCCTGACGGGATTCGTACTCCCGGATCAGCCGGGTCTCCAGGTCCCGGAAGTGGGCTTCGCCCTCCTGGGCGAAGAGGTCCGAGATGCGCCGACCCTCCCGCGTCTCGATCACCCGATCGGTGTCGATGAACTCGAAGTCCAGCATTCCGGCCAGGATCTGCCCGACGGTGGACTTCCCCACACCCATGAAACCGACGAGGGCGATGTTGTGGTACTGGCGCTGCGGCTGCACGGGGGAGAGTGAACCCCGTTGCGCGGCCGGTTGAAATCTCCGAATGGACCGCTCCGGCCGGGTTCGTGTGCCGACGGCCCCGTCCCGGGCCCTCCTTCCGGACTTGTTGCCGGACCATGGACCCCGCAGTCTGCGCCCCATAGCGCCTATGCTGCCGAGAATCTTTCAGCGATTGCGTCACCGTCTCTTCGGGGGCGACACCAGCTATGATGCGGGTCTGGAGAATGAGGCCGTGTTCTGGAGGCAGGCCTTGGCCGACGGCGGCAAGCGCTGGAGTCCTGAGGCGTTCCGGCAACGCATGGATCCGAAGTTCGCCTTTCCCGACCACTTGCAGGAATTGGTGGCCGCCTCGCCGGCCGCCCATCGCGACCCGATCCGGGTGCTCGATGTCGGGGCGGGTCCCCTGACGGCCGTCGGGTTCCACTGGCCGGGCCGCACGGTGGCCTTGAGCGCCGTGGATCCCTTGGCCGATGTCTTCGACACCATCCTCGACGAACTCCGGTTGGAACCCCCTGTCCGCACCCGCAAGGCGGCCGGCGAGGATCTGCTCTCGAGTTTCCCGGCCGACAGCTTCGACATCGTGGTGTGTTCCAATGCGCTGGACCACAGCCGAGACCCGCTCCAGTGCGTGCGGCAGATGTTCGCCGTGACACAACCGGGCGGTTGGGTGTTCCTCTGGCACTACCGCAACGAGGCCGAGGAGGAAGGCTACGCCGGGTTGCATCAGTGGAACCTCGATGAGGCGGCCGGCGACATGATCCTGTGGAACCGCAAGGCCCGTCATTCCTGCCGGGCCGAGCTCGGCGACCGGGCCGTGGTCGACACCCGCCCCGACCCCCGGGTGCCTCGGGCGATCGTGACCCGGATCCAGAAACGACTCGGCTAGACGATTTTCCGTGACCCTTTTTCCCGTGCTCCTTTTCCGGTCGTGAACCGCATCGCTGTCCTCAATGTCGTCGGTCTCAGTGACCGGCATATCGGTCCCCACACGCCCCGCCTGGCCGAGTTGCGCCGGCGATGGCATCACGCTCCGATCGATCCGGCCATCCCGGCGGTGACCTGCACCGCCCAGGCCGACTACCTCACGGGTCGACGCCCCGGCGAACACGGGATCGTCGCCAACGGGTGGTACGACCGTTCGCTGGCCGAGGTCCACTTCTGGAAGCAGTCGAACCACCTCGTGCAGGCTCCCAAGATCTGGGACGAGTTGAAGGCCCGCGATCCGCGCTTCACCTGTGCGAAGATGTTCTGGTGGTACAACATGTATTCGGGCGCGGATTGGTCGGTCACGCCCCGCCCGATGTACCCGGCCGACGGCCGCAAGTTCTTCGACGTCTACAGCTGGCCCTATGACCTGCGTCCGGCCCTCAAGCAGGCTCTGGGCGACTTCCCGTTTCCGACCTTCTGGGGGCCCGCCGCCGGTGTGCAGTCGCCTCAGGGCGCTCCCGATGCGGCCACCCGATGGATCGCCGGATCGGCCAAGTGGATCGAGCAGCAGCACTCGCCGACGCTGAATCTCGTGTACCTGCCCCACCTGGACTACAACCTCCAGCGATTGGGCCCCAACCATCCCGCCATCGCGGACGACCTGCGACGCATCGATGCCATCGTGGGTGACCTCCTCGATTTCTTCGCCAGCCGCGGTGTGCGCCCGATCCTCCTCAGCGAGTACGGCATCACTCCGGTCTCGCGGCCGGTGCATCTCAATCGGGTCTTCCGGGAGCGGGGGTGGATCACCCTCAAGGAGGAGTTGGGACTCGAGCTTCCCGACATCGGGAATTCGAAGGCCTTCGCCGTGGTCGACCACCAGGTGGCGCATCTCGTGGTCAACGATCCCTCGATCCGGGACGAGGTGCGCGAGGTGGTGCTGGCCACGCCCGGTGTGGCCGAGGTGTTCGGCCCGGCCGACAAGCGCATTCTGGGCCTGGATCACCCCCGATCCGGAGATCTCATCGCCGTCGCCCACGAGGACGCCTGGTTCACTTACTACCACTGGCTCGACGACGCCAAGGCGCCCGACTTCGCCCGATGCGTGGACATCCACCGCAAGCCCGGGTACGACCCGGTCGAGCTGTTTCTGGATCCGACGATCCCGGCGGTGAAACTCAAGATCCTGTGGCGTCTGCTCCAGAAGAAGCTCGGCTTCCGGATGCTCATGGATGTCATCCCGCTGGATGCCACGTTGGTGAAGGGATCCCATGGGGCCCGCCCGTCGTCGCAGCTCGACTGGCCCTTGATCCTGTCGGAGCAACGTCTGCCCGGGCCCACGCTCCGCTCCACCGACGTGTACGGAGTTCTGAAATCGGCCGTGCTGGATTGAGGCTCCGGCGGCTCAGGCAGGCCGATCAAGCCCGGTGGAGCCATCGGCAAGTCCCGTTGAGTATCGGGGTCCGATGGGATGTCGGATCGGGCCTCCATGAGGCTCCTCGGAAACTCCCGCCTTCGGGCGATGTCCCTGCTCCTGCTAGTGGTGCTGTGCCTGGGGGCGGTTGCGCCAGAGGCCGCCGTGGGTGTTTCACCGTTGGCGCCGCGGGGCGAACCGCCGCCGGGAGCGGCCTTTCTGGGGCCCTTCCACATGGTGCTGCTCCATTTTCCGATCGGCCTGTTCAGTTTTGCGGCGTTGCTGGAGGCGGTGGCCTGGTTCAGGCCCTTCGAGGGGTTGCGGCGGGTCCAGGGGAGCACTCTGGGGTTGGGGGTGTTGAGCGCGATCGTCACCTCGATCCTCGGACTGTATCGGTCGGCCGGAGGCGACTATTCGGCGGAGATCCTCAGTCAGCATCGCAACACCGGCATCGCCCTCACAGTCGTCGCCGCACTGACACTGGTGCTCCACTCGGCGTTGCTCCGGGGAGGCGTCGGTTGGTTGCGATGGTACCGGGGGGCTTTGGGCGCCACCCTGATGCTCCTGTTGGTGGCCAGTCACCACGGCGGAAGCCTGACCCATGGCGAGGGGTTCCTCACGCACAACGCGCCGCAACCCATCCGCGGATGGATCGATCGATGGAATTCGACGCCACCTCAGACTCGGGTGTCGCCGTCGATGTCGGCCTTGGGCGCCGGCGTCGCGAAGGTGTTCGAGACCAGGTGCCTCTCATGCCACGGTCCGGAAAAGCAGAAGGGGCGGTTCCGCATCGACCAGCGGGAGTCGTTGCTCAAGGGCGGTGCCAGCGGTGTGACCGCGGTGGTGCCCGGTGATCCGGCCCGATCGGGGTTGTTCCGGATGATCCTTCTGCCCGCCGCGCACGAGGAGGTCATGCCGCCGGCCGGCAAAGAGCCCCTGTCGGATTCCGAGATT
>JAIXXC010000312.1 GCA_027490985.1 Verrucomicrobiales bacterium | reverse complement strand
GGAGAGCGTGCTGCGCAACTGCGACGGACTGAAGGTCCAGGAAGCCAACGTCCGTGAGCTGGCCAACTGGAAGGCCACCGAATCCCGGACCGCCGAGATTCCCTTCGTGGTGGCGCGCATCGTGTTGCAGGACTTCACCGGCGTGCCCCTGCTGGTCGACCTGGCCGCCATGCGCTCGGCGGTGGCCAAGCTGGGCAAGAACCCCAAGATCATCGAGCCCCTGGTGCCGGTGGACCTGGTGGTCGACCACTCCGTGCAGGTCGACTTCGCCGGCTCCGGTGACTCGCTGCAAAAGAACCTGGACCTCGAGTTCACCCGCAACCGCGAGCGCTACCAGTTTCTCAAGTGGGGCATGCAGGCCTTCGACACCTTCAAGGTCGTTCCCCCGGGTATCGGCATCGTGCACCAGGTCAACCTGGAGTACCTGGCCAAGGGCGTCCTGAGCGCCGGCGGCGTGTACTATCCCGACACGCTGGTGGGCACCGATTCGCACACCACCATGATCAACGGTCTGGGCATCGTCGGCTGGGGCGTGGGCGGCATCGAGGCCGAGGCGGGCATGCTGGGCCAGCCCGTGTATTTCCTGACCCCCGATGTCGTGGGTGTCCACCTGACCGGCGCCATTCGCGAGGGCGTCACCGCCACCGATGTGGCGCTGACCGTCACCCAGATGCTGCGCAAGGCCAAGGTCGTCGGCAAATTCGTGGAGTTCTTCGGCCCGGGTGCCGCGGCCCTGCCGCTGGTGGACCGCGCCACCATCGCCAACATGGCCCCCGAATACGGTGCGACCATGGGCTTCTTCCCCATCGACGAGGAGTGCACGAACTACCTTCGCGCCACCGGCCGCACCGAGGAGCAGGTCGCCCTCTACAAGAACTACTACCAGGCCCAGGGCCTGTGGGGCATGCCGCAGAAGGGGCAGATCGAATACTCGCAGGTGGTCGAGCTCGACCTCTCCACCGTGGTGCCCAGCGTGGCCGGCCCGAAGCGCCCGCAAGACCGCATCGAGCTGCAGAACCTCAAGTCGAGCTTCGTGGGCTCGTTCAGCAAGCCCGTCACCGAGAACGGCTTCGGCAAGAAGGCCGAGGACTTCGCCTCGGTGAGCGCCGAGGTCGGCGGCTCGAAGATCGGGCACGGATCGGTGCTCATCGCCGCGATCACCAGCTGCACCAACACTTCCAACCCCACGGTCATGCTGGCCGCGGGCCTGCTGGCCAAGAAGGCCATCGAGAAGGGGCTCAAGCTCAACCCGTCGGTGAAGTCGTCGCTGGCCCCGGGCAGCCGGGTGGTCACCGATTACCTCAACAAGACCGGGCTGCAGACCTACCTCGACCAACTGGGCTTCCAGACCGTCGGCTACGGCTGCACCACCTGCATCGGCAACTCCGGCCCGCTCGACGCCAAGATCGAGGAGGCCGTGGTGAAGAACGACCTGGTGGCCGCCTCGGTCCTGTCGGGCAACCGCAACTTCGAAGCCCGCGTCCATCAGAACATCAAGGCCAACTTCCTGATGTCGCCGCCGCTGGTGGTAGCCTTCGCGCTGGCCGGCCGGGTCGACAAGGACCTGACCACCGAGCCCATCGGCCAGGGTACGAACGGACCGGTGTTCCTGAAGGACATCTGGCCCAGCCTGACCGAGGTGCGCGACACCTTGCAGGCGGCCCTCAAGCCCGAGGTCTTCCGCGCGCTCTACACCGACTTCGCGGCCCAGAACCCGAAGTGGAATGAAATCTCCTCGAGCGTGGGCAACGTGTACGAGTGGGACCGCAATTCCACCTACATCCAGGAGCCGCCGTTCTTCACGCAGTTCGGCATGCAGGCCGGCACCATCGCCGAGATCCGTGGGGCCCGCGCCCTGGGCATCTTCGGGGACTCCGTGACCACCGACCACATCTCCCCGGCCGGTGCCATCAAGAAGAGCTCCCCAGCGGGCCGGTTCCTGGTCGACAACGGCGTGGAGTTCGCCGACTTCAACAGCTACGGCAGCCGCCGCGGCAATGACCGCATCATGACCCGCGGCACCTTCGCCAACGTCCGCATCAAGAACCTGATGCTCGGCGGCGAAGAGGGTGGCAACACCTTCGGCCCCGATGGCCAGAAGACCTCGATCTACGACGCGGCCGTGGCCTACCAGACCGCCGGCACTCCGCTCATCGTGATCGCCGGACAAGAGTACGGCACCGGTTCCAGCCGCGATTGGGCCGCCAAGGGCACCAATCTGCTCGGCGTGAAGGTGGTCGTGGCCCAGAGCTTCGAGCGCATCCACCGTTCCAACCTGGTGGGCATGGGCGTGCTGCCGCTGCAATTCAAGGACGGCGCCAGCGCCCAGAGCCTGAAGCTGGACGGCACCGAGACCTTCGACGTGATCGGCCTGAGCCCCGCCGTGAAACCGCAGCAGGACCTGACCCTGCGCATCACCCGCAAGTGCGGCACGGTGGAGAACATCGCGGTGGCCTGCCGCATCGATACCCCGATCGAAATCGAATACTACCAGCACGGGGGCATCCTGCCCTACGTCCTGCGCCAGCTCGTGGCCAAGGCCTGAGGCTCCTTCGAAGAAGCCCCCAACCCCGATCCAACAACCCGCGGCCTCGGTCGAACGACCCGAAGCCGCGGGTTTTTCGTCTCCCCGCCGGGGCCGAGGCCATCCTTGTCGGCCGTGGGTGGCTCGGCCATGGTGCGGCCATGCGTTTCATTGGCGGCGTCATCGAGAAGCTCCAACGTCACCCCAAGCGGATCGTCTTTCCCGAAGGCACCGAACCCCGGGTCATCCAGGCCGCCCGCCAATTCTTTTCCCTGCGCCTCGGCGCTCCGATCCTCTTGGGTGATCGATTGGCCATCAAGGAGGCCGCCGCCGCGCTGAACGTATCGCTCGAGGGCATCCGCCTGATCAATCCCTCCGAGAGCCCGGACCTCGACAGCTTCGTGCGCCGCTTCCTGCTGCTGCGCCGGGGCAAGGGCATCGAGGAACAGGAGGCCCGCGAGGCCATGATGAAGCCGAATTATTTTGGCGCGATGATGGTGGCCATGAAGCAGGCCGACGGTCTGGTGTCCGGTGCCAATGAGATTTCCGGAGGCGTCCTCCGACCGCTGTTCCAGATCATCAAGGTGGCCCCGAAAACCACCACCGCCTCCTCCTGCATGGTGATGGAGGTCGAGGACACCCGCTTCGGCGACCGGGGTGTGCTGTTCATGGGCGATTGCGGCGTCATTCCCGACCCCACCGTCGACCAATTGGCCGACATCGCCATCTCCACGGCGCGTCTGGCGCGGCAGATCTCCGGGGTCCGCCCGCGGGTGGCCCTGTTGAGCTATTCCACCAAGGGCAGCGCCACTCAACCCAGCCTGATGAAGGTCAAGGCCGCCACCGCGTTGGCCCAGCAGAAGGCCCAAGACACCGGCTTCGAGGCCGACTTCGACGGCGAGCTGCAGGTCGATGCCGCGCTCATCCCGGAGATCGCCTTGCGCAAGCTGCCCGACAGCAAGGTGGCCGGTAAGGCCAACGTGCTGATCTTCCCCGACCTCAATTCGGGCAACATCGCCAGCAAGCTCATCCAGCATGTGGCCCGGGCCAACGCCTACGGCCAGATCCTGCTGGGGCTGGACCGGCCGGCCGCCGACCTGTCGCGCGGCAGCAGTTCGCACGACATCCTGGGTGTGGCCGCCATCGTTGGCCTGCAGAGCATCGACTACCAGCAGCTATACCCGGGAGCCGGCGAGAACCTGCCGGGCGACCTCTGAACCCCATCCCGACCTCCGCACAGCCAGAACCCCTCCGGTCCATGCTTCAGAACCTGCTGACTCCCCGGGTCTTCATCGCGGCCACCCGTCAGAACGACGGCAAGACCACCACCTCGCTCGGACTCCTGGCCGCCTTGCAGCGCCGCTATGGCCGGGTGGGCTACATCAAACCGGTGGGCCAGCGCTTCGTGGAGATCGACGAGCAGAAGATCGACGAAGACGCCGTGATCATGGACCGCGTCTTCCGGCTCAATTGTCCGCTGGTGGACATGTCGCCCATCGCCGTGGAGCCCGACTTCACCCGCAAGTACCTGCAATCGGCCAACCTCGAAGCCCTGGTCAAACGCATCCACAAGGCCTTCGACCGCGTGGCTTGGGAAAAGGACTTCGTGCTCTGCGAAGGCACGGGCCACGCCGGTGTCGGCAGCGTCTTCGACCTCTCCAACGCCAACGTCGCCAAGCTGCTCAACGCCAAAGTGGTCATCGTGACCCGCGGCGGCATCGGCCAACCCATCGACGAAACGGTCATGAACCACGCCCTCTTCAAGCAGGAGGGGGTCCAGGTCATCGGGGTCATCATCAACAAGGTGCTGCCCGAGAAGCTCGACTACATCACCGAGTTCGCGCAGCGCGGCCTCAAGCGCAAGGGCCTCGAGCTCCTCGGCGTGGTGCCTTACCAGCCGATCCTCTCACGCCCCACGCTGGGGGCCATCGCCGATGAACTGGAGGCGGAGATCCTGGTCGGCAAATCGCCGCTGACCCAGATCGTCAAACAGGTGGTCATCGGGGCCATGGGAGCCGAGCGGGCCAAGAGCCTGCTCAAACCCGGTGTCGTGATGATCGTGCCCGCCGACCGGGAAGACATCCTCAACGCCGCGACCGAACAGATGAAGGCCTCGCGCCAGGCCATCGCGGGCCTCGTATTGTCCGACGACATCAAGCCTTCGACCTCGATGCTCAAGCAACTCAAGGAGCTCCCCTGCCCGGTGATCATCACCCGGAAGGACAGCTATCATGCGGCGTCGGTCGTCCACGACCTGATCGTGAAAACCCGACCCGACGACAGTCAGAAGATCCAGCTCATCCAGGAGATCATCTCCAAGAACGTGAACCTGAACCGGATCCTCAACGCCCTTTGATCGCAGGAGGGAGGCGGGCTTGCCGGAAACGCACCATGTCGGCGGTGCGGCCGGCTCGGAGATCCTGCTCCACCTCCGAGGTCCCCTCCTAGGCCCGACCTCAAGCCCGTCCGGGGTCAGCAGAACCCGTCAGTAGCGGTATCCGATGGCCAATTGCCCGTAGACGGCTCCATCGCCGTTGAACTGGAGGCGCACGTCATCGAGCACGAAGCGGCGGTCGATCATCCAACCGCTTTCGAGCGAGGCGTAAAACCCCTTGGGGCCACCCCAACGGGCCCCGACACCGGTGCGGATCTCACGATAGGTGATTTGTTGATCGTCCATCGCAGGCAATCCGTGATCGCGACCGTAAGCCGGATTCAGATGGTAGGCGCCGCCCGCCATCTCGGCCCCGATGTGGAAGGTCCAGTTGTCCGACGGCCGGTATTGGATCTGCGGCCGCGGCAGCAGCAACGAGAGCGTCCACTGATCGGCGAAGCGCCAACGCACCCCGGGGCCACCCACCACCGGGATGTCCCGCCTCGGGTCGACACTGGCCGACAAGAACACCTGGAGGTCGGGATTCACCGTGTAGCCCACGCCACCGATGAAGGGAGCATTGAAATCATCACCGCTGATCTGTTCGAAATCGGAATAGAGTCCCGGTGATACCTCACCGAAGGCCTGCCACCCCTCGCGGAAGCGCCACGAGGCGGTGATCGGCAGAGCCACCGACTGCAAATTGGCCGGGAGCGGATTGCCCGGATCGCGACCGAAATCCCACCGCGCATAGGCGGCACCGACCCCCCAGTTGAACTCGGCGGCCGGATTGAAGATCCCCTTGTACTCCAACCGGGTCCGGGTGGCGTCGAGATTGCCCAACTCCCGGGTTCCCAAGCGGATATCGGCCCCGGCCGAATAGCCGGTGTTCACCTCGAGCGTCCCCGCATAGGGCGCCGCGACGAATCGATCCTGAGCCCAAGCGCTGCCCAACGTCATCGACGCGGCCACTACCAAAGAAACGGTCTTCATGCCAGAGCGTCATTGTCCACCCCAGCCGATAAAGCGCAACCCCGACTCCGCATCAGCTTTCCGGCCAGCGCAGCACTCGAACCGGGATGCCGGCCGGCCATTGCGTGCCCGGCGGCACATCCACCAAGCCATTGGCCCGCGAGAGCGACAGGAGGATATGCGAGGCCTGGACTCCGGCCGAACACACCCGCCCGGCCTCGTCGACGATCACCCGCATGAAGTGACGTCGAGATCCGGGATTGGACAGAGGAGCCGACAAGGTGCCGGCCGAGACCGTCACTCCGGCATCGCCCGCCCCCTGCATCCGGCGCAGGGCCGGCAGGGCCATCAACACCGCCGTGACAAAGGCCGAGACCGGATTTCCGGGCAAGCCGATGAGGTGCGCTCCCCGCAAGGACCCGAAGAAGACGGGCTTCCCCGGCTTGATGGCCACCCGGAAGAACTCCAACTGCCCGCCCAACGCCTCGAAGGCCGGCCGCAGAAAGTCGCGGTCACCCACCGAAGCCCCGCCGGCGGTGATCACCAGATCTCCTTGCGACACCGCCGAATCCAGACCGGCCATCGTCGCCTCCAACCGGTCGGGAAGCACCGGCAACACCACCACCTCGGCCCCCGCCGACCGGAACAAGGAGGCCAGCAGCACCGAGTTGCTGTCATGGATCTGGCCCGGACCGAGCACCGCTCCCGGTGGCCGCAATTCATCGCCCGAGCCCACCACCACCACCCGAACCCTCCGGTGCACCCGAACTTCGGCATGACCGGCCGCCGCAGCCAGAGCCAACTGGGGTGGCCCCAACCGCTGCCCGGCCTCCAAGACCCGGGCCCCCACCCGAAAGTCCTCACCCCGGAACCGGACATTCTCCCAAGGCTTCACCCCGTCCGTGAATCGAATCCCCCCCTCCGCCCCCGGCTCGGTGTCTTCTTGCATCACCACCGCATCGGCCCCGGCGGGCATCGGAGCCCCTGTCAGAATGCGCGCACACTCCCCGGCCTCGAGCGGGCGACTGGCGACACAACCCGCCGCCACCTCGAAGCCGCAGGGCAGGCATACCCCGGCTCCGGGCACCTCGGAGGCCCGAACCGCATACCCGTCCATGGAGGCCGTATCGAAACCGGGCAACGCCACCCGAGCGGTGACCACTTCGGCCAAACAGCATCCCAGCGACTCCGTTAACGACATCGAAACCGCTGGAACCGGAACCAGCGGCTTCAAAATCCGCTCCAATGCATCTTCGTAAGCGATCATAACCCGACAGACGGCTCACCACCGAGCCCCTTCGACCCCCACCCTTCCCAGCCCCGCCCCTTTCCGCAAGCCTCGCCCCGACCTTCCGAGCCTGTCCCCGCACCTTGGCTGATGTTGGCCCATGTCATCCTTGTCGAGTCAACGGGGGCAACAAGCCCGGGCCCGGGCAATAAAACTCCGGACTTGCCCCGGTGACCACCACCGCATAAGTTGGTCTTTCAAGATAAACGGAAACGCTTACAGGGAGGTATAAGGCTTCCCGACACCGAATCATGTCTGAAAAAAACAAAACCATCGCCGAACACCGCATCCACGCCAAAGACACCGGCTCTGCCGATGTCCAGATCGCCCTTCTTACCGAGAAGATCAACTCCCTGACGGAGCATCTTCAGAAGAACAAGAAGGACCACAGCAGCCGTCGCGGCATGTTGCTCATGGTGGGCAAGCGTCGCAGCCTGTTGGATTATCTGAACCGCACGGATTCGGCCCGTTATCAGGCGCTGACCAAGAAGCTCAAGCTCCGGAAGTGATTTTCTGCGACGCCGGGCCTCCAGCCCGGCTTTCGCTATAGGACACCCTGCAGGCCACGGATGATGCCGTGACCACAGGGTTGTCCGAGTTGCCCATCGATGACGATCATCGAAGGCAATCGCGGGTGCCACGCCCATTCGACGCGCGCGTGCCGCCATCCGCACTCAAAACCCCAAAGACGCGTCAAAGAAGTTAAACAGAAACGCCCGGTCCGCCCGGGAAATTTCACTCGCTCTCCCAAAACGACCCTTCGCCACCACGAAGGGCTCCGGGGAGGCCGAGTGAAGTTCCTCAGGGCGGTCGGGCAACCGCTAGTATGTCCCATACCGTTCAAATCCCCGTTGGTGGCCAGCACATCACCATCGAAACCGGCCGCTTTGCCAAGCAGGCCGACGGCGCCGTGACCGTTCAACTCGGCGAAACCATCATCCTCACCGCGGCCGTCGCGGCCTCCAAGGCCAAGCCGGGTCAGGATTTCTTCCCCCTCACGGTCGACTACCGCGAAAAGGCGGCTGCCGCCGGCCGTTTCCCCGGGGGTTACTTCAAGCGTGAAGGCCGGCCCTCCGAAAAGGAGATCCTCACCTGCCGCCTGACCGATCGCCCCATCCGTCCGCTCTTCCCCAAGGGCTGGTACAACGAGGTCCAGGTCCAATCGCTGTTGCTCTCGGCCGACGGCCAGAACGACGCCGACATCCTCTCCATCCTCGGAGCCTCGGCCGCGTTGACCGTGTCCGACATCCCCTGGGCCGGCCCGCTCGGTGCCGTCCGCATCGCCCGGGTCGCCGGTGAGTTCGTGGTGAACCCCACCCACGAGCAGCAGGCCCAGTCCGACCTCGACCTGATCTACGTCGGCAACAAGACCGATGTGGTCATGTACGAAGGTGCCGCCAACGAAATCTCCGAGGCCGACTTCATCGCCGCCCTCAAGTTCGCCCAGGCCGCCTGCCAACCCTTGATCGCCGCCCAGGAAGAACTGGCCGCCAAGGCCGGCAAGCCCAAGCGTGCCATCACGGTGACCATCGTCCCCGAGGAGATCCTCACCGCCGCCAAGGCTCTGGCCGGTGACCGCATCATCCCCGCCCTGCTCACCCCGCAGAAGCTGGCCCGCGAAGCCGCCGTCAACGCCATCTTCGCCGACGTCGGCCAGAAGCTCGTCGCCCAGTTCGGCGCCGAGAAGGTCACCGAGTTCGTCATCAAGGACGCGCAGTACTACATCCAGAAGGAAGCGGTCCGCAGCCTCGTGCTCGACCACTCCAAGCGCCTCGACGGCCGCGACTTCGACGCCATCCGCGCCCTGTCCAGCGAAGTGGGCTTCCTGCCCCGCGCCCACGGTTCGGCCGTGTTCGCCCGCGGCGAGACCCAGGCCGTCTGCTTGGCCACCCTCGGTACCAGCGACGACATCCAGGAGTTCGACTCCTACACCGGCGGCGAGACCAAGAAGCAGTTCCTGCTGCACTACAACTTCCCGAACTTCTCCGTCGGTGAGACGGGCCGCATCACCGGCCCCGGCCGCCGCGAGATCGGTCACGGAGCCCTCGCCGAGCGCAGCGTGCGCCCGGTGATCCCCCTCAACGAGTATCCCTACGCCGTCCGTATCACGGCGGAGATCATGGAATCCAACGGTTCCACCTCCATGGCGTCGGTCTGCGGTGCGACTCTGGCCCTCATGGATGCCGGCGTGCCCATCACCCGCCCGGTGGCCGGCATCTCCATCGGTATCTGCACCGAATACGGCGCCGATCACCAGATCTCCCGCTACAAGCTGCTCACCGACATCATCGGCTGGGAAGACGCGTTCTGCGACATGGACTGCAAGATCGCGGGCACCGACAAGGGCATCACCGGCTTCCAGCTGGACCTGAAGCTCAAGGGCCTGCCCATGCCGATCATGGAGCAGACCATCGAGAAGGCCCGCGTGGCCCGTGGCCAGATCCTGGCCCACATGCTCACCACGCTGCCGGCCCCGCGCTCCGACATCTCGAAGTACGCCCCGCGCATCGTCACCCTGAAGATCAACCCCGAGAAGATCGGCGCGCTGATCGGACCGGGCGGCAAGAACATCAAGCGCCTGGTCGAAGAGTCCGGCTGCGAAATCAACATCGAGGACGACGGCACCGTGAAGGTGTTCTCCGTCTCCCCGGAAGGCATGGAGATCGCCCGCCGCGAGATCGAAGCGCTGAGCGCCGAGATCGAGATCGGCAAGGTCTACAAGGGCCGCGTCGTGACCATCAAGGAATTCGGTGCGTTCGTCGAAGTGTTCCCGGGTCAGGACGGCCTGGTGCACGTCAGCGAGCTGTCCAACAAGCGTGTCGCCCGGGTCGAAGACGTCATCAAGATGGGTGACGACATCTGGGTGAAGTGCATCGGCGTCGACGAGAAGGGCCGTGTGAAGCTCAGCCGCAAGGCCGCGATGGAAGAGCGTGGAGAGATCCCGCCCTCCACCGGTGCCCCCGAAGAGGGAGCCCCGGCCGCCGCCGAAGGCGAGGCCCGTCCGGAGCGCGCCGGGCGCCCCGAGCGCGGTGGTGATCGCGGTGGAGACCGTGGCGGTCGCGGAGATCGCGGCGGCCGTGGCGAGCGCGGTGGAGATCGCGGCGGTCGCGGTGACCGCGGAGATCGCGGTGGCCGTCGCAGCGAAGCCCCGGCCGGTGGCGAAGGCGAAGCCTCGGGCGAGCCCCTCGAGATCGGAAAGATCTATCGCGCCAAGGTCGTGACCATCAAAGACTTCGGAGCGTTCGTGGAGTTCCTCCCCGGCCGCGAGGGTCTGGTGCACGTCAGCGAGCTGGCCAACTTCCGCGTCAAGCAGGTCGAAGACATCGTCCAGCTCGGCGACGAGATCTGGGTGAAGCTCCTCGGCCAGGATGAAAAGGGCCGCGTCCGCCTCAGCCGCAAGTCGGCCATGGAAGAGCGCGAGAAGGCCGCTTCCGGTGACGCTCCGGCGACCGAGTCGTCCGAGGGCGGCAACGCTCCGGCTCAGGAGTAAGCTCCTCCTTCCCGCTTCAAAGGCGCCCGTGGCAACACGGGCGCCTTTTTCTTTGGGCCTCGCCGCCCAGCCCTACGGAACGCTCCCGAACCGACGCGGACCAGCCGGCGGGATCACCGGGGCGGGGTCGCTTGGAAACCCGCCTGAGCCATGGCCAACAACCGGCGCCCCGAAACCCGCAGCCCCAGCGAATCCCTCCAGAAGACCCGGCGACGGCGGGCCGGATCGTGCAAGTCGGCGATGGCCAGTTTCACCTGATCCGGCCGGGAGGCGTTCAAGGCATCTTCCACCACACCGACATCTTGTGCGAACGCCCTGGGCTGAAGCCAGCGGGCCACCCGATAGAGCGGGCGCTTCCAGGGGGACACACACTCCAACAGCGCCCACGGGGCCACTTCAGCGGGATCACACGCCCGCAAAAGTGCCCAACGGTGACGCAAGGTCATGGACACAGCCTCGCTCATGCACGGTGTAACAGGGGAATTCCCTGACGAATCCTTGAAGACGGGAAGCCGGTCAACCGGATTCTGACCCGATGCTCACCCGATCCAGATCGGATGACCACCGGCGTCGCGTCAGCGACACCGCCGCGCCCCGCTCGGGGACCGGCCGGTCTATTGCAAGTAGGGCGCGGCCGACTCCGGGCCCGAGAGCTTCAGGGGTGCCCCGGGGAAGATCTTCTTCACCCCTTCGACCACCACCTTCTCACCCGGCTCGAGGCCACTGAGCACCTCGGCCTTGCCGGCCAGGCGCAACCCCAGGCGGACCGGCCGCATCACGGCCTGATTCTGCGGGCTGACCACGAAGATCAGGTTGGTGTCACCGCTGGCGATGATCGAGGGCTCCGGGATGACCAGCGCGGACTCGCGCAACCGCACCGACAAATCCAATTGGGCCAGCATGCCGCCGCGCAGGCGCGCCTCGGGATTGGCCACCCGGGCCTTCACCAGGGCGGTCCGGGTACCCGGATCCAACTGCGGTGAAATGAAATACACCTCACCGGAGAACCGATCCTGGGGATAGGCGTCGACCCGGAACTCGACCTTCTGACCCGTGCGCACCTGACCGAGGAACCGCTCCGGCAGGTTCAACTCCACCTTCATGACCGACAGATCCACCAGCGTGGTCAGGGGCGTGTTGCGCGAGATCACCTGACCGGGACTGATCTGCCGGGCGCCGGTGGTGCCGGCGAACGGAGCCACGATGCGGGCGTCTTTGAGCAGCCGGCGGCGCAGCTCGACCGCACTCTGGTTGACCCGGAAGGTCGCGGCCGCCTGATCGAACTCCTGCTGGGCGATGAGCTTGTCGCGGAACATCTGCTGGGCGCGGTCGAAATTGGCGCGACTCAATTCCAGAGAAGCCTCGGATTCTTGAAGCGACGTCTGGAACTTCGTCTGATCCAAAGCCACAAGAAGAGCCCCCGCCTCGACCGATTGGCCCTCCGAAAACCCGATCGTTTGCACCACGCCATCGGTCTCGGACTTGATTTCCACCGACTCGTTGGCCGTCACGGTGCCCACCAGCGAGACCACCTCGGCCACGGGCTGCCGGCGCGCCTCGATGGCCACCACCTGGAACGACATGCCGCCCCCGCCCCCCTTGGCCGCGGCCGTGCCGGGCGCTTCGGACGGCTTGCAACCGAGGGCCATCCAACCGGTCGCCAGGGCCAGAGCGGTGCCGGAGATCAGGGGTTGAACGATTCGCTTCATGCAGGTCGGGCTAGGCTGCCCGGGCGGGGGAATTCCGCGCCAGAGCAAAGTCAGCCCCACGGGCGGGGCGAAGGGCGCCCGCGAACCCGCGCCACAACCCCGGTCAAAGCCCCCGGTCAAAGCCTTTGACGCTGGGGGTGGGGTTACTTAGCTTGCCCGTTCTTTAACTTGAGACACCCATGATCGGTCTGATTTTCCGTAAGATATTCGGGTCCCGCAACGACCGTGAGGTCAAGCGCCTCCGTCCGCTCGTTGCCCGGATCAACCAGATCGAGCAGGAGCTGCAGTCGCAGCCGGAGTCGGTGCTCCGCGAAAAGACCGCCGCCTGGAAAGCCCGGCTGTCGACCATCCAGGACAACGACGAGCTCAAGCGCGAGCTCGAAGCCCTCATGCCCGAGGCCTTCGCGGTGGTGAAGAACGCCTGCCGCCGTCTCTGCGGCACCGAAGTCGAGGTCCGCGGCCATCCGCTCCGCTGGGAGATGGTCCCCTTCGACGTCCAGCTCATCGGCGGCATGGGCCTCCACCTCGGCCGCATCGCCGAAATGGCCACCGGCGAAGGCAAGACTCTGGTGGGCACCCTGCCCGTGTACCTCAACGCCTTGTCCGGGCGCGGCGTGCACGTGGTGACCGTCAACGACTACCTGGCCTCGCGCGACTCCGAGTGGATGGGCCATGTGTACAAGTTCTTGGGCCTGACCGTCGGGTGCATTTTGCACGACCAGCCCCCGTCCGTCCGCCGCGAGATGTACCAGTGCGACATCACCTACGGCACCAATGCCGAATTCGGTTTCGACTACCTGCGCGACAACGGCATGGCCACTCGCAAGGAAGAGCAGGTCCAGCGGGGCCACTACTTCGCCATCGTGGACGAAGTGGACTCCATCCTCATCGACGAGGCGCGCACGCCGCTCATCATCTCGGGCCCCGCGGTCGTGTCGATGGACCAGAAGTTCGTGGAGTTCAAGCCCTCCATCCAGCGGTTGGTGCAAGCCCAGCAGGAGCTGTGCAACCGCTTCCTGCGCGAAGCCGAGGCGCTGCTCCCGCAGCTCCGCCCCGAGGGAGGCACGCCGCCGAAGAACGCGGCCGACCTCGAGCAGCAGATCGGCATGCTGT
>JAIXXC010000040.1 GCA_027490985.1 Verrucomicrobiales bacterium | reverse complement strand
GGGACCGGACGGGCCGTACCCGATGCCGTGCCGGCACCGTTCTGGGCCAGTGCCATCGGCAGGAACCACATCCATAGGGAAGCAATCAACAACCTCATGAAGGAATCAGCCTAACCCCGAGGGGCACAGAAAACCAGCGTGGAACCGGCTCTCCGTTGCCCGAGCGACGGGCACTCCGCCGATCGACGCGCTTGCGGGTGCGGGTTCAAGGGTTGAAACCGCGCCCCCGCCGCCGCAGGTCGTGGTCAGAGCCCTCACCTCCGATCACCGCCGGAACCCCAGCCGGTCCAAGCCGGTTTGGACTTCGGGGCAGGACATGAAGAGGCGCCAGAGCAGGCCGGTGCGGTGGTTCTCGAGCATGATCACGATGGGGCCCTGGTCGATGGCCAGGTACCAGGGTTTGCACCAGCGGTGATGAAGGCTGAAGCCGTCGTAGAAGCCGTAGGGGCCGAAGATCCAATGGCCGAGGTCGTCGTGGAAATACCGCAGGGCGCGCAGGCTTTCCCGCGGGGTGTAGGGGAAGGATGACAGGGCCGCCGTCGGTGAAATCACTCCGAGATCTTCGCCCGGACGGTGGGCCGCGTAGAACCCCACCGAGTATCCGGCGGTCAATCCCCAGCAGTGTGGCCCATACCCCCGGTAGCCGTGGGGATTGTCGATGCAGTGCTGCCGGTTGATCCGGGTGTGTTCCACGTTGTGTCGCCAATAGTCGGCATACGCGTCGCGGAGGCCCCGCGGGTCGAGCCCGAGGAAGGAGTAGTGCGACCAGAACAGCGGTCCACCGAGTTGCGAGTCGCCCTGGTGTCGCAGTTCAAGGGGGGCTTTGCGACCGCTCCCGCCGTGGCTTGCCGGCTCGCCGGATTCGTTGCGAATGCGCCCGCCGCGCGCCCAGCCCTCATGATAGGCGGCGGCCGGGATCGGGTGGGTCGGGGACGAGGCCGCCAGCACGTAGGTGATCAGGCATTCGTTGTAGCCCTCGATCGGGAAGTTCATGGCCCAGCCCTTGTCGGGCGACCAATGCCAGTAGAGCACGTTCTGGCCGCCCCGCTGATGCCAGTCCCATTCCACGCCGCGCCACAGGCGGTCGATGCGTTCGGCCAGGGCGCGTTCCGCGGGGGAACCGTCGCGAAAGTATTGCCGCACACAGAGGAGACCTTGGATCAGGAAGGCGCTCTCCACCAGGTCGCCGCCGTTGTCGTTGGGGCTGAAGGGCTTCACCCGGCCGGTTTGTCCGTCGAGCCAATGGGGCCAGACGCCGTGGAAACGGTCGGCCCGCTCGAGGAAGCCCACGATCCGCGTCAGGCGTTCGGCCCCTTCAGCCCGGGTGATGAATCCCCGCTCGATGCCCACCAGCAGGGCCATCACCCCGAAGCCGGTGCCGCCCGAGGTGACGATGTGCGCATCGTGGTCGGGGTAGTCGCCGTCGACGTGGACGCGTTCGCGGGCCGCCCCCGAGTTCGGTTCGGCCCCGTCCCAGAAATACAGAAAGGTGCGCTGTTGGACCTCGCGGATCAGAGCCCGGTCGCTCAGGCGCTTCGGAGCGAGGGGCTCCGATCGCGGAGAAGAAGCCCACCCTTTGGTGCCGAAAAAGCCGAGGCCGGCACCCATCGCGACGGCGACGAGCTGGAACAGAAGGGTGCGGAGCATGACGGTCGGGAAAGGGCCGGGTCGGAGCGGGACGGCAAACGCGCTGATGGGCCATTCCGCTGGAATGCCTGGATTCCAGGGGGCGGGGCGATCAATGAGCCAGGGCCGGGGCCGGGTTCGACCAGCTGTCTTGCGCCTTCTTCAACTGCTTGGCTTTCAGGCCGAAGGCTTTGAGCACGCCGGTGGCCATCATGCGGTTGCCTTCGGGGTTCATGTGAACGCCGTCGCTGGTGAGCAGGTTGCCCTTGTGATCAGGGCCGGCCTTCGCGATGGCCGCCTGCATGTCGGCATTCAGGTCGGCCAGCAGGCACTGCTTCTTCTTGGCCAGATCGCGGAGGAACTCGTTGTAGGCGGCGAGCTTCTGGTTGTTCGAATTCGGGGCGTCCTCGCCGATCATCGTGGCGGTCAGGATCATCACCTTCACGCCGGCGGCCTGGCACTTGTCCACGATCTCGGTGATGTTCTTTTTATAAGCGTCGAGCGGAATGCCATTGACCCCGTGCCACACGTCGTTGACGCCGCAGCTCAAGGTCATCCAATCAGGCTTCTTGCTGAGCACATCGCGATGGAGCCGCTCGAGCATCTGGTTGGACTTGTGACCGCTGATGCCCGCCGGGATGGAACTCACTAGGATGCCGTTGGCCTCGAGCCCTCGAATCACCAGCGTCACATAGCCCTGCGGCTCGGCTCCGGCCTGGGTGATGGAGTCTCCGAGGAAGGCGATCTTCTGGCCGTCCTTGAGGGGGATGCGGGCCGCCTCGACCGGTGCGGTGATCACGGTCATCGAAAGCAGGACGGCCGACATCAGGGTGGCGACCGTTCCCGGAACGCCTTGCAGGAATGACAGGTTCATGGAAGGCCGCACGATGCCCGGGGCCATGCCGAGGGTCACGCTGGTTTTGGCCAAGTTCGGCCTGGGGTCAGAACATCCGCTCGGTGTGGGCGCGGGGCCAAGGCCAAGGCCAGTCGCGCTCCTCGCTGACCGAGTTGTTCTTGGGGTTGCGAGTCCGGTAGACCCCGCCGTCGTCCTTGCCGTCAGGCCCCACGCTCCACAGTTCGAATCGGCCGTCTTCCGTGGGGCGGTAGAGGAAGGGGTGTCCGCTCATCCAATCTTCGGGCAGGGATTTCAGCGCGGTGGGGGCCAGGTCTTGCAGCGTTTTCGGGTAGCGGCCGTGGGCGAGGTGGTGTCGCTCCAGGGCACAGGCGACGGCGCCCATCCGGGCCACGGTGATCGCGCGATGGGCTCGCGATGGGCTCTTGCTCAGGGAGGGCAGGAGCCGGCGGACCAGGAAGTTTCGGGGCGTGGTATGGGCACTGGCCTCCAACAGGAAGTGGTCGGCGATCTCCTCCAGCCGGCGGGATTCCATCAGGGCCTGCGGGCGATCGTCGGGTTTCAGTCCGGCCCGGGCCGTTTCGATGAGGGTCTGGTATCCCAACATGAGTTGAGCCTGATTCTGTCGGAACCAACCGTCGGGCATCAGGAAGGAGATCGCGGACAGGATCTCCTCGAGTTCACTGGGCGAGGTGTTGCCGCCCAGGGCTTCCAATTGCTGCAACCGGGCGAAGCGATCGGCGAGGATGCGCTCGAGTTCGTAGCAGGCGATGTTCCGCTCGCATTCGATGGCCCGGACCATCCCCGGGGCGTAGTCGCGTCGGGTCAGGACGTCTTGGAACCGGGCCAACTGCGCGTCCGACCAGCGGTGGTCGATCAGCCCTTCCCACAGGGCGTGGAGCGCGAGGGCGTCACAGGAGTAGCGCACCATCTGGCTGATCAGGTACGGATCCTCCCGCAGGCTGTCTCCCAATCGGAAGGCCAGCAGCACATCCGCGGCGGCCGCGTCGGTTTGGCCCAGGGCCAATCGGGCGGTCGAGCGGAGGGTTGCGG
>JAIXXC010000303.1 GCA_027490985.1 Verrucomicrobiales bacterium | reverse complement strand
GCGGCCAGGTGCAGGTTGTCCCACACGGCCTCGGCCTCGAGGCGTCGCACGGGGTGTCGCCACAGCCAGCGGTTGTCCGGGTCGCGCTCGTGGTGGGCGGCTTCGGGCGATCCGGGCTTCACGGCCTCTGCGGACTCCGACGCCATCCGGTAGGTGGCCGATGTGACGATGAGACGGTGCAGGTGACGTTGGCTGAAACCGCTGCGCACGAATTCGGAAGCCAGCCAGTCGAGAAGCTCCGGGTGGGTGGGTCGGCCTGCGGGATGACCGAAATCGCTGGGTTGGCGGTGGAGGCCTTCGCCGAAGTGCCATTGCCAGAGTCGGTTGACCGCCACTCGGGCGAAGAGCGGATGGTCGGGTGACGTGAGCCAGTCCACGAAGGCCTCGAGGTGCCCTTCGCGGAAGTCGATGGCGCCGCGCACGAACGGCCATCCGGGAGTGACCGGGCGGCTCTTGTCGGGCCGGGCGGGGTCGGCGCTCGTCAGCACGTAGCGCCCCTCGCGGGCGCGGTCCGCATCGGGCTCGACGGTGTGGAACACGGGGATGACGGGGGCGTTCGTGCGCTTGAATCCGTTGGTGAGTTCGTCGATCCGACGCCCGAGATCGCGGGCCTTCTTGCGGAGGTCTTCGGTGAGCACCTCGTCGACCTTGTCGCCATCGATCCGCAGGATGGGGAAGTAATCGTCGGCGATCCTCTGCTCCTCGACGCTGCGCGCGCGCTCGGGCTTGCGGATGACGACCTGGACCTCGGGAGGGAGCATGGCGATGCGGTCGTCGCGGAGCCTGCGCCGGACGGGCTCCAGCAGGGCGTCGCGTTCGGCTTCGAGCGGGGCGCGCAGGCGTTCGAGTTCGGCCTGTGCCTTGCCCGCGGCCATGAGGTCCGCTGCCGAAGCCAGCGTCACCTTGCGCAGGACCAGCGGGTCGAAGAGCGCCTTCATCGAGTAGTAGTCGGCCTGCGACACCGGATCGTAGACATGGTCGTGACACTTGGCGCAGGCGACCGTCATGCCCAGGAACGCACTGGAGACGGTGTCCACCGCGTTCATGGCCAACTCCTGAGGGTCGGCGCCGGCGCCTCGCGCCAGGAATCCCAGGGCGAACCCATCGCCGGGGCGCGGCTCGCGGCGGGAGCGGTGGCCGGTGGCCGACATCTGGGTGCGCTCGGTGGAGCGGCGTCCGGTGAGTTGGACCTGCACGAACTGGTCGTAGGGAAGATCGTCATGGAGGGCCTGGATGACCCAATCCCGCCACAGGTGGATGCCCGGAGCGGCCGTCATGCGCTCGTCGGCATCGGCATACCGCAGCACATCCAGCCAGTGACGGGCGTAGCGGACGGCGTGCTGTTCATCGGCCAGCAGACGATCAACGACCTTCTCGTAGGCATCCGGCGCGGTGTCGGCCAGGAAGGCCTCTTGTTCAGCGGGTGTCGGTGCGAGGCCCGTCAGGTCCAGGTGCACACGGCGCAGGAGGGTGAGGCGGTCTGCTGGCGGTTTGGGCCGGCCGCCGCGTCCGACCGACAGGAAACGGTCGATCGGATTGTCGTTCCCAAGGTTTCCCCCGGGTACGGCCGGCCGTTGAACAGGCTGGAGCGACCACCACGACAAGTCCTTGGCGGGCAACTTTTCCGCAGCATGGCCGGCGGTCACAGCGATGCAGAAAACCGCAGCCAACAGCACCCGGATTCGGAGCAGTGGCCCAGCGCCCGGGATTGAAACTGGGACGTGTGGGTTGATGGTGGTGGACCGTACTGAGCGTGTGATCTGACGCCAATGACCAACCTCCCACCAACCGATGATTTGCCAGGTGTCTGCTGGATCGGCCTCCCGTTGAACGAGAACCGTCCGTCGCAGGAAGCTCCCGGTTGTCCTCACGGAAGGGGTGAAGTGAGCTGCGCTGGTGGCCCTGAGCGAATGGATCGCTGGGCCGGAAGGTCGGGACCGGGGCGGAATCAGGGGGCTGTGGTCACGGTCAGCAGATAAACGGAGGCCGCTCCGGCCTTCTCGGTCACACCACTGACCGCGAGCAAGTAGCGTCCGGCCGAAGGGACCTTGAATTCGAGCAGCGGATCCCGGCCTGAGCCCTGGGCGTCATCGTTGCTGGTCAGGAGTCGCCCTTGGGCGTCGTAAAGGGAAAGGGTGGCGTCGAGCGTGGCACCGAGTCGCTCGGCCACCACTTCGGCACGGAGGGTTTGACCGGCTTGCAGTTCGCAGCGGAACACGTCGATATCGGTCAAGGTCTGCAGCGCACCGCGCACCGTCTTTCCGAAATCCAAGGCCCCTGCCTCGCGAAACCCATTGTTCGGCTCCTGTTCGCCGATGAGTCGGCCCGCCGCCGCGACGAGCAGCGGGAAGGGTTTGGAATCACCGTCGGGCGAAACCACCACCAACGCGAGGTTCGTGCCGGCCGGAGTGTTCGATGGCAGCGATAGTTCGACTTCCAAGCGTTGGTCTCCGACGCGTTTGGAGTCGAAGCCGTCGATCTTTGGGGCCGCTCCACGCTCTTTGATTTCGGCCGTCAGGGTCGGAGTCAGGCCTATCAGCCGGACGGCGGTGGCATTGGTCACGTTCAGGCCGCGCAAGGTCAGCTTCTGCCTGGAGCCGGCTTCCACTCCGAGCGGCAGCACCACGGCGATGGCCGGGGGTTCCGGCTTTTTGGGTTCGGGTTTCTGGCCCTCAGCCAAGCCTTGGACAGTCCACAGAGCCGCGGCATAGAAACACAAAAGACGCAGCCCGGTGGCCCAGAGGCCGGGAATGTCCGCGTTTGTCTTCGGCTCAACCATAGAGCTCCTGGACCACGCTGCCTTCGTCGAGAATCAAGGTGGGTCGACCTTCCGGTGTGACGATGGTCTTACCCGGATCGATGCCCAGGGCATCGTAGACCGTCCAGCACACATCGGCCGGTCGCACGGGGCGATCGGTGACGAAGGCGCCGTTCTTGTCGGTTGC
>JAIXXC010000292.1 GCA_027490985.1 Verrucomicrobiales bacterium | reverse complement strand
GCCGCGCCGTTGCCCGTGGACCGCAGCCGCACCCCCGTGTCGACCCCGGCCGGAATGCGGATGCGCACCGAGGTCTTCTGGTTGACCCGGCCCTCGCCACTGCAGGCCCGACAGGGCCGCTCGATCACCTTGCCGGCCCCCGAACACCGCGGGCAGGTCTGCCGCATCATGATGATGCCGGCATTGCGCGTCACCTGACCCCGACCGCCACAGGTCTGGCAGGTCACGGTCTTCGACCCCTTTTCGGCACCGCTGCCACTGCACGGTTCGCAGCGCATGGGCTTGGTGAACGCCAACTCCTTCTCGGTGCCGTTGACCGCCTCTTCGAGGGTGATCTCGAGGTCGTAGCGCAGATTTTCACCCTGAGTGGGGCCGTCATCGTCACCGCCCCCGCCTCCGAAGAATTGTTCGAAGATGCTGCCCCCGCCGCCGCCCCCGCCTCCGAAGACTTCACGGAAGATGTCGGCCGGATCGTGGAAGCCCCCGCCGCCGCCCCGCGCCCCGCCGGCCCCGGCCCGCATGCGCGGATCGAAGGCCGCGTGGCCGTACTGGTCGTAGGCGGCCCGCTTCTGCGGGTCGTTCAGGGCCTCGTAGGCCTCGCCCAATTCCTTGAACTTCTCCTCGGCCTCCTTGTTGCCGGGGTTCTTGTCGGGGTGATACTGGACGGCCAGCTTGCGGTAGGCCTTCTTCATCACCTCGGGCGTCGCATCCCGTTCGACACCGAGCACCTCGTAGTAATCCCGTTTGTTGGATGCGGCCATGGTTCAGGATGGGCTCTGAGCGTTCTCGGTCGACGCACCCGGCTTGCGGGCCACCACCACGGCCGCGGGGCGGAGCAGACGGTCTTTCATCCGGTAGCCCTTGCGGTTCTGCGAAATCACATGCCCGTCGGTCACCTCGGTGGTCTCCTGTTGCGACAGGGCTTCATGCAGCGCCGGATCGAAGGGTTTGCCCACCGCGTCGATCTCTTCGACACCATAGTCGGCGACCGTGTTCCGCAGTTGGCCCTGGATCATCGAGACACCGGCCTTGAGCGACTCGAGGTTCGTGTTGGGCTGGTTCGCGGCCTGCATGGCCATCTCGAAGGTGTCGAGCACGGGGAGCAATCGGCCGAGGACCGATTCGGTCGTGGCCCGACGCACTTCATCCCGCTCGCGGGCGGCCCGCTTCTTGAAGTTCTCGAAGTCCGCGTACAGACGGACATAGCGCTCCTGCACCTCGGCGAATTGGGCCGCCAGGGTGTCTTGGCCGGAGGGTTCGCCCGCAGCGCCTGAGGCGTTTTGGGTTTCACCCGTGGGATTGGGAGTTTCAGCAGACGAAGTCTCACTCATGGTTGCAATGGTCTCAAAACAGGTCGGTCATCATAGAACCCACGGACCTCCCCGGCAATGGCGCGCACGCAGGTCGGACTGTGGGGGTGGCAGGTTCTTGGGGGGAATGGAGAGGCCTCAAACCAGCCCGGTCGTCTCCGGGAATCCGCAAATCAGGTTGAGGCTTTGGACCGCCTGACCCGAGGCGCCCTTCAGGATGTTGTCTTCGGCACTCATGACAATCAGTCGGCCGGTTCGGGGGTCGAGCCGCCAGGCGATCTCCACCACATTGGTGCCCACCACATTCTTGGTGTCGGGCAGGGCCTTGCCTTCGAGCAGGCGCACGAAAGGCGCATCGGCATAGGCTTTGGCGTAGGACGCCGCGATTCGGGCGCCCAGGGCGTTCACGGCCTCGGGGCTGCCGACGTGTTCGGTGGGCGCGAGATACAGCGTGGTCAGGATGCCGCGATTGACCGGGATGAGGTGCGGCGTGAACTGGATGACCACCGGGCTGCCCGCCGCGGCCGAGAGCTGCTCCTCGATCTCCGAAAGGTGGCGGTGCTTGGGCACCCCGTACGGACGGACGCTTTCGTTGCACTCGCAGAACAGATAATCGACATCGGCCTTGCGACCGGCTCCGCTCACGCCGCTCATCGAGTCGGCGATGATGCCGGTGGGGCGGATCAACCCGTCCCGCAGCAGGGGCAGGGTGGGCAAGAGGATGCTCGTGGGGTAGCAGCCCGGCGAGGCCACCAGACGGGCCCCGCGGATCGCCTCACCATGGACTTCGGGCAACCCGTAGACCGACTGCTCGAGGAGTTCCGGGGCGGGGTGGTCGTGGGCGTAGAATTCCTTGTACACGGCCGCGCTCTTGAGCCGGAAATCGGCGCTCAGATCGATGACCCGGCACCCGCTGCGCAGCAACGGGATCGCGAATTCGGCGGCCACTCCGTGCGGGAGCGCCAGGAAGACCACCTCGGCCTGTTGCGCCAGCGAAGCCGTGTCGGGGTCGCTGAACTTGAGCGTGCGCGCCACGGGGTGCATCGCGAACTTGGGGAACACCTGAGCGATGGTTTGACCGGCGCTCTGACGCGAGGTGACCGCCACCAGTTCGACCTGGGGATGGCGGAGCAGCAGTCGGACGAGTTCTTCACCCGAGTAGCCCGAGGCTCCGACGATGGCGACGCGGACGGATTTGGAATTGGAATTCATGGACAACGCAACAGCGGGCCGATGCTACGGAAACCCCGCCCGCGGGGCGACCATGGAATTCAGGGGGCACGCAGGAACCCCCAGCGCCTCCCCCCTGCGGCACCGGGAACCACGGCAACAAAAAACCCCGCCGAGGGATCGGCGGGGTTCTTGTGGGTCGCAGTGGTTGCGGACCGGGGATCGTGGACCCTGGATCAGCGCTTGCTGAACTGGAAGCGCTTGCGGGCGCCGGGCTGACCGTACTTCTTGCGCTCCTTCATACGAGGATCGCGGGTCAGCAGGCCGTCGGCCTTGAGCAGGGGGCGCAGAGCCGCATCGGCCTCGATGAGCGCGCGGGCGATTCCGTGACGGACCGCACCGGCCTGACCGATCGGGCCGCCGCCCACCACGTTGATGGAGACGTCGTACTTGCCCGAGGTCGCCGTGGTCACGAACGGCTGCTGCACAGCCATCCGCTGGGACTCGAGCGGGAAGTACACCTCGAAGGCGCGACCGTTGACCTGGATCTTGCCAGTGCCGGTGGAAATGCGGACCCGGGCCACGGAAGTCTTGCGGCGGCCGGTGCCAAGGAATTCGTTGGAGTTCGACATGGTGGAGAGAAAAGGAGATTAGCCGACGTACTTCATGTCGCGCGGTTCCTGCGCCGAATGCGGGTGATTCGAGCCGGTGTACACCTTGAGCTTGGTGAGCAGCTGGTCACCGAGGCGATTCTTTGGGAGCATGCCCTTGACGGCGTGCATCACGAGGCGCTCGGGGTGAGCCGCGCGAACCTGGGCCACGGAGCGGTACTTCTCGCCGCCCTTCCAACCGGAATAGGACATGAACAGCTTGTCCGACTCCTTGGTGCCGCTCAGGACAACCTTCTCGGCGTTGATGACAACCACAAAGTCGCCGGCATCGAGGTGGGGGGTGAACACAGGCTTGTCTTTGCCGCGCAGAGCGTCAGCAACTTGGACAGCGAGGCGGCCGAGGATGGCGCCGTTGGCGTCGATCACACGCCACGCACGGCGCTGCACGTCGACTTTGGGCAGATAGGTCTTCATCAAGTATCCGAAAATCAAATATCCGAAAGTTTCCGAAAAGGAGGGCGGTTTTTATCAAAGCATCGCCACACGTCAATCTTTGAATTGGTTTTTGATTCGCGGGAGTCGGGTTTCAACGCCCCATCCCACGCCCGAATCCACATCCAATTTCGCCCGAAAGCGCATTCCGGGGCTCGTTCCGAACATCGATTGAAAGCTCGATTCGAAGTGGATTCCAGCCGATTCAAACACCCCCGAGTGCAGATCGCCCAGCGCCCACCGTGGTGGAGACTTTGCGGGTTCTGCAAACGGACCAAAGCTCGATTGCCCTGACAGTGCCTGAGCCGAATCCGGATGGCAAATGAATGGAGCATGGGCTTGACCCTTGGGGTCGGTGTGATTGCATCGCGGCGCAATGAACAAGTTTCTGACCGTCTCTGCCCTGTTGATCGGCCTCGCGAGCTTCACCGGATGCTACCGGACCCAAGAGGGTCGGGTGAAGGTGGGTGTTCCGTTCTCCTCGGACACCATCGAGAGCCGCTATGAGCGCCCGGCCCTGCAGCTGTTCGAGGCGGCCAAGGCCACCCTCGTGTACAACGGCACGCTGACCTCCGAGGATGTGGTCCGCAAGACCCTCTCGGCCAAGATCGAGAACCGCACGTTGTGGATCCGCGTCGAAGAGCTCGAGCCGAGCGCCAGCCGCATCCTGGTTCAGGCGCGCCAGTCCAACGGCAAGGCCGACATCCTTCTGGCCAGCGAGCTCGACAAGCAGATCGCGCTGCGTCTGCGCTGATCGGGCCGTGTGACCCTGATTCCCAGGCCGCCCAAGTTCCCCAAGGCCGCCCATCGGGTCCGAGTGTCGCCATGACCCCGGCCGAGTCGTCTCCCTCCATGCGGTCCCCCTCGCGCCTGCTGGCGAGTTGGGGGATCGCTGCGCTGGCCGGCCTCGGCGCGGGCTTGGCCAGCGCGGTGTTTCTGATTGCTCTCGACGCCGTCACCGCTCTCCGGTGGCGGCATCCCTGGCTCCTGTATCTCTTGCCCTTGGCCGGCTTGGCCATGGTGCGGGCCTATGCCCTGTGGGGGCGTGGCTCCGAGCGCGGAGTGAGCCTCATCCTCGACTCGGTTCATCGGCGCGCCTCGGGCGTTCCCCTGTCGCTGGCGCCGTTGGTGTTGGGGGCCACGCTGCTCAGTCATTTGTGCGGGGGATCGGTGGGGCGCGAGGGCACGGCCGTTCAAATGGGGGCGTCGTTGGCCCATGCCTGGGGTCGGCGATTCAGCGCGTGGGTTCCCGATCCTTCAGTCGCCCTGCTGGCGGGCATGGCGGGCGGCTTCGGTGCCGTCTTCGGCACGCCGTGGGCCGGAGCGCTCTACGCGATCGAGGTGCCGGTTCTGGGCCGCTTTCAGTGGCACCGGGCGTTGACGTGCCTCATCGCATCGTGGACCGGGCATGCCACGTGTCTCGCCTTGGGCGTGCATCACAAGGCCTATCCCGCGGCCCGGGCGATTCCGATGTCGTTCTGGGCGGCGATCGGTGCCTGCGTGGTGGCCGCGGTGGTGTTCGGGGGCGTGGCTCGGTTGTTCGTGGCGTGTCTCCAGGGATGGGCCCGAGTGTGGGCGGGGTTGACCGTCCCGCGGTGGGCCTTTCCCGTGATGGCGGCCGCGATGGTCATCGCATGGACCTTCGCTCTGGGCACCGATGCCTATCAGGGAATCGGCGTGACGGGTCGTTTGCCGACCGATCCGTCCCTGGTGCGCTCCTTTGAGCCCGGTGGGGTGGGTGCCTGGAGTTGGCTGTGGAAGCTCCTGTTCACCACCGTGACCCTGGCGGGCGGATTCAAAGGGGGAGAAGTCACGCCGCTCTTCTTCATCGGTGCGGCCCTGGGGCAGGCCCTGGCGGTCGTGGCCGGGTGGCCGGTGCCCGAGTTTGCCGCGATGGGATTCGTGGCCGTCTTCGCCGCCGCCAGTCACACCCCCTGGGCCTGTGCCGTCTTGGGATGGGAGCTCTTCGGTGAGCACATGATCTTGCCCGGCCTGCTGGTGTGCCTGCTCGCCCACCTCGTCGCTACCGGTACAGGCCTGTACGATCCCCGCACCCAATCCCATCACCCCGCCTGACCCTTGCGGGACAGGGCAGGAAACGCCCGTTCTGGTGGAGACAGTGTTCCCACGGTCCTCTCCCGACGCATCGTCACTCGATGGGATCGGTCTTCGGGGTCACCTCGAGCCACAACGGGGCGAATCGTTCCAACGCCGCCAACGCCCCGGGCCACTCGGTGGTCAACGGGATCGAAAACCGGACGAATTGCTTGCGAGCCCCGGAAGGATAGGGGTGCAGAACCAGACGCCGCACCGAAGCCCATCGCGTGCTCAGGGTTCGCCCCACTTCCTGCAGATAACCCACCACCACGGCCGACCCATCACCCTGATGAGGTGGCGCTCCGAACTCGATGTCATCCCAGCGCCCGTCGATGCAAGCCGCCCACAAGGTGATTTCCGGGGTGGGCCAATCGGGATGCTTGAGAATCCGGCACTGGAACGGGATCGACCGCCCTCCCACCGCGACGAACACCTGCGACGGCTCACCCTGTCGCACCGTCCGAAATCCCGCCCCCACCCAGCAGATTTCCGGAGTGTGTCCAAACACATTGCCGCCATCGCCCTGACCCCGGGGCCAGTCAGCCAAAAACACCGAGACCCGGTTCGAATGGCCATCGAAGAAATGCCCGTTGAACAACCGCGTGGTGGCCAGAGTTTGCGTGACCTGCGACCCCAAGGCGACCGGAGTGAACCCATACCCCGGAATCTCGCGGCGCGCCTCGATGAACAGCGGCTCCTGAGGACTGCGCGATTGGCTTTGCACCCAAACCACCGTCCCCAGAATCGCCAGCCCGAACAGGATCAGCGGTAGAGGAAATGTCCGCCCGACCCGCTGGGGTTGAAGTTCTGGGCTGTGGCCGGATCTCATTCCACTGCTGGGATCGGCACAGTCCACCCCAGGGTTGAGCGGAGATGCCCCCACGCCTCTGATCCCCGTCCCAGAGCGCGGGAACGCCCCCGAACTCTTCAAGAGAATCGGGTCGAGGGAGCCCGCGAGGGTAAGGCGAGGCCTGTCCCTGATGGCCCCCAAGCCATTCGCCGGCGTCTGAAAAATTGGAGACCGGATTGCTGGAGGAATCTATGGTCGGCCCTGTGACTCCGACCTTG
>JAIXXC010000060.1 GCA_027490985.1 Verrucomicrobiales bacterium | reverse complement strand
CCCACTCCGGGTGCCTGGCGACCGTGGTTCCCGGTCATCGACTACGACCGCTGCACCAACTGCATGCAGTGCCTGAGCTTCTGCCTCTTCGGCGTGTATGGTGTCGATGACGGCAAGCGCATCCAGGTCCAGAACAACGACAACTGCAAGACCAACTGCCCGGCCTGCTCGCGCGTCTGCCCCGAGGCGGCCATCATGTTCCCGAAGTACAAGGCCGGCCCCATCAATGGCGACGTGGTCAGCGACTCCGACCTCAACCGCGAAAAGATGAAGATCGACATCTCGGCCCTGCTGGGCGGCGATGTCTACTCGCTCCTGCGCGACCGCAGCGAACGCGCCCGCAGCCGGTTCAGCAAGGAGCGCGATTCCGACAAGGCCCTGGCCGAACGCCAGAAGTGCCTCACCAAGCTGGCCGCTCTGGCCGGAGACATCCCGGCCGAGGTGCTCATGAGCCTGCCCTCGCCCGAGGAAATCGCCCGCAAGGCCGCCGAGGCCGCCGCCAAGGCCGAGGCCGCACTGGCCGCCCAAAGCCCGCAGACCTCCCCGACCGCCTGACGCCATGCTGCCTTCACTCGTTTTCCGCACCCTCCGCAGCGCCGATTTCGGCTGCATCGCCAAATTCGCCTGGAACTTCGGCGTGAAGGGATTGGTGTCGGTCGAGAAGTTCAAGAGTCGGATCAAACGCGGCGAATACTTCCCGCCGTTCCTCTACCTCTCGATCCTCAACTCCTGCAACCTGCGCTGCCAGGGCTGCTGGGTCGACGTGGCCGCCGAGCGCACCGAGATCGACCTCGAGACGCTCAACCGCACCATCCGCGAAGCCAAGGCCCACGGGAACTCGTTCTTCGGCATCCTGGGCGGCGAACCCTTCATGCACCCGCAACTGCTCGACGTACTGGCCGAGCATCCGGACTGCTACTTCCAGGTGTTCACCAACGGCCAGTTCATCACCGAGAAGGTGGCTCAACGCCTCAAGGAACTGGGCAACGCCACCCCGCTGATTTCCATCGAGGGCCGCGAGATCACCAGCGACGAACGACGCGGCAACAAGGAGGTGCTCAACCGCACCCTGCGCGGTCTCGACCACTGCCTGAAGGCCGGATTGCTCACGGGCGTGGCCACCAGCGTGTGCCAGACCAACATCGGCGAACTGCTCACCGAATCGTGGCTGCGCGAACTCATCCAACGCGGGGTCCACTACGTCTGGTACCACACCTACCGCCCGGTGGGTCCCAAGATGAACCCGGCACTGGCACTGCGACCCGAGCAGTTGGTGGAAGTCCGCAAGTTCGTGGTGGAGATGCGGGCCAAGGTGCCCATCGCCATCATCGACGCCTACTACGACCACCAGGGGCAGGCCCTCTGCCCCATGAGCACAGGCATCAGCCACCACGTCGGACCGTCGGGCGGCATCGAACCCTGTCCGATCATCCAGTTCGCCAAGGAGGACATCCGCGATCCGCGCGGGGTCTACGTGGCGATGCGCGACTCGGCCTTCCTCAAGGATTTCCGGGAACTCAGCGCCCGCGAGACCCGGGGCTGCGTGGTCCTCGAGCGCCCCGACCTGGTCAAGGAGCTGGTGGTCAAGCACGGGGCGCGCGACACGACCCTGCGCGGCACCGCCATGGCCGAGCTCGACGCCATGACCCCGCGCTTCAGCCAGTGGCTCCCCGGCGAAGAGGTGCCGGAGAAGCACTGGATGTACCGGCTCTCCAAGAAGTACTGGTTCTCCGATTTCGGTGCGTACCGCGACGTGGCCCACGACGCCGCCGGCAAGGCCCGGCAACTGCAGCAACGTCTTGCGGCCACCGCGCCCTCCTCCCAGACTCCCCCAACGTCCTGATCAGCACCATGAGCGCCTCGCCCATCCAGTTTGTCGCCTCCTCTCCGGTTGGCCTGCCGCGTCTCGTGCCGCAGCAACAGTGGCGGCCGACCAAGAAGAACATCCCGCCCACGCTGGTCCAACGGCAGCACATCCTGCAGGCCGTGCGCAACTACGTGGCCGAGTTCAACCCGGTGCCTCCGCTGCCGGCCGCCGACCTCAAGGTCCACGCCGACCGCATCGTCGCCCAATTGCGGTGCGAACCCATCTTCCGCGACTTCATCGGGGTGCTGCTGAACAACGAGATGTGGCGCGAGCAACTGGCCGGGGTGCCCTTCGAGCGCCGCCTGCTGCTCCTGCCCAAATGCCTTCGCGTCGAGGCCAAGTGCCCGGCCCCGTTCGACGAATTCGGACTGCTGTGCAAGCAGTGCGGCCTCTGCTCCATCCAAGACCTCACGATCGAGGCCGAGAAGCTCGGCTATGCGGTGCTGGTGGCCGAGGGTTCGGCCATCGTCATGAGCCTCATCCAGACGGGCAAGATCGAGGCCATCGTCGGCGTCAGCTGCCTGAGCGTGCTGGAACGGGCCTTCCCCTACATGGAGGCCGCGGCGGTCCCCGGAGTCGCCGTGCCCCTGCTGCAAGACGACTGCATCGACACCAACGTCGATCTCGACTGGGTCTGGGAATACATCCACCTCACCGCCGACGACCGCACCCGCCGACTGGATCTGGGTCGGCTGCGCGACGAGGTCGACTTCTGGTTCACCCCGGGCTCGATGGAACTCATCCTGGGACCGGCCCAGGGGGAGACCGAGCTCATCGCCCGGGATTGGTTGATGCGTGCCGGCAAGCGTTGGCGGCCGTTCCTCACGGTGGCGGCCTACCAGGCGCTCAGCGGCCAACCCGATGCGGCCCTGCCCGACGATCTGCGCAAGGTGGCCGT
>JAIXXC010000270.1 GCA_027490985.1 Verrucomicrobiales bacterium | reverse complement strand
GGCTCCGGCCGTGGTGAAGCAGCCCGTGAAGATGCCCTGGCCGGTGTTGACGATCGCCCGGCTGATCGCGGTGTAGGCGGTTTCTCCGCCGTTGACCTCCTCCTCGAAGCGGCTGATCAAGTGCACTCCGAAGTCGATCGCCATGCCGATGAGCATCGGCGCGAAGGTGATGGTCAGGATGTTGAGGTGGCCGACGACCAGAGTGGTGTAGCCCATCGTGTAGCACAGACCCACCACCAGCGAGAGCACGGTCTTCTGGGGGCGTCCCCGATGGTTGTAGCCGATGATGAAGAGCAGGGCGCAGAGCACCAGCGAGAGGAGCGTGGCCCAGGTGGAGTCCTTCTCGGACTGCTTCATCTCATCGACCTCGAGCACGGGCTCCCCGGTGAGGCCCACATTGACGCCCGAGACCTCCCGCACGGTCTCCGCGATCATCTCCCGGAATCGCTGCACCGCCGCCTCGCTGAGCTCCCCCTGACGCCACTTCAGGTCGGACTCGAGTTCCTTCGGCGTCTTGGTTCGGCTCCGGCCCAGCCACCGATCCCACAGCGACTGGGTGGTCTTGGGGATCTCATCCATCGTGGCCAGCCGGGCCTGGGCATTGACCAGATACAGGCGGCCCCGGTCGAAGGTGATGTATTTGGCCCGCTCGGCCTCGGGTCCTGCTCCGAACAGGGCGTCCACCCCGGGGGACGGCGGGAGGCCCGGGCGGGTCATGCTTTCGCGGCACCGCTGGACGATCCGTTCCAGTGCCGGCAGCGCTCCGATGAGCGACTCGTTGGAGGCGTTGGTGGAACGGTCGGCTGTGCGGATCTGCACGCTGACCTGATGGAACACCTCGGTCAGGTTGGTGGCCTTGGAGAACTGCTCGATGAAAGGGCGGAACCCGCGGATCGCCTTGAGCATCTCCCTCAGGTCGCTTTCCGGTACGAAGAGCAGGGCCTTGCGTCCCATCAAAGGCAGGTCTCCCTTGTAGAAGACGTCGGTGAACAGGTTGGTCGGTGATTTCGCCGTGGATTCGCGGTCGAGCCGTGCGCCGAGCCGCTCCACGAACTGACGATTCTTCTCCGGATCGTCGCTCTCGATGATGGCGACGAGGTCGTCCTGGGCGGGGAACTCGCGTTTCAGCTCCAGGAAGTTGCGATGGTATTCCTGATCGGAGCCGACGAGGTCGTTCCGATCCACGCTGAACTCCAGGCGGGCGACCGTGTACCAGATGCACGCGGCGGCCAGGAGCAATTGCGGGACGATGAACCACGAACGACGCCGGTAGATCACCTGCGCCAGACGGGTCAGCACTCGGACGGGGATGGATGCGGGGGAGTCCGCCATGGATCGGGCGCGGAAGTTAGGCCAGGACGCTCAGGTTGTCGCCTGCGGTTTATCCGCAGGCGCGAGCGGGCTGTGTCCCAGACAGGCGATGGGTGGGTGGGGATCGGGGCGTTTCAGGGCCGGCGCAAGACCGACTGCTTCAGCCACTCGGTGGCCGGATCGGTCCATCGGGTCACGGGCAACTCGGTGCGGCGCAGTCCGTAGCCATGGCCTCCTTTGGGGAAGAGGTGGAACTCGGTCGGTACCTTGTGGCGTTGAAGGGCCGTGAGGTAGCCGAGGGCGTTCTCCACGCGCACCGGATCATCCTGGGTGATCACGGTCCACGTTGGCGGCGTGTTGGTGGAAACCGGCAGCTCGGGCGCCACGGCATCGGCCTTCTCCGGTTGGGTCAGGTAGGCCGGGTAGACCAGGATCGCGAAATCCGGACGACACGACTTCTGGTCGGCCGCATCGATGGTCGGGTAGCTGCGCGAGCCATGGTTGTTGCTCAAGGCCGCCGCGAGGTGCCCCCCCGCCGAGAACCCCAGGACTCCCATCCGCCGGGGATCCAATCCCCAGTCTTCGGCGTGTTGACGCATCAGGCCCAGCGCCCGCTGAGCATCCTGCAGCGCCGCCTCGTGTTTTTCGCGGCCCTCCCGCCTCGGGACCCGGTATTTGAGCAGCACCCCGGTGACGCCGATGGAATTGAGCCATTCGCACACCTCGGTTCCTTCGAGGTCGTAGGCGAGGATGTGGTACCCCCCGCCGGGACAGACCAGGACCGAGGCTCCCGTGTCGCGTTGGGCGTCGGGTTTGTACACGGTCAGAGTGGGGTTCGACACATGGCCCAGGCGGGTCACGCGGCGACCGGCCACCAGGCCCTCACCGGGTTTGGTGAGATCGCGTTCCGTTTCCCGCGGTGTTCCTTCGCCGGGAGCCGAACCCGGCCACAACGGCAGGGGTTGGGTGGGGGGAGCCGCCTCGAGCCGCACTGCCTGAGCAACCATCCAGAGCGCGAGACACTGGAACCATCGGGACAAACGCATGCGGGGATGAAAGCGCAGTGGGCGCCGAAGGCAATCGGCAACCGGGTGAGCCAGGGTGCGAAAACCTGGCCCCTCAGGCCGATTAAATAATCCTCGCGCTGCGACGTCGGAACCCCACGCTCTGCGCACCCAATGTCCGTCGTCGAACGTGTCATCTCGGTTCAATACCGGCATCAGCTCCATTTCACCGATCGCGTGTTCGCGCCGGAGAACCCGGTGCTGGCCTCGTTGCTGACGGGCGGTTCGTCCGAGGCGTCCGCCACCTCGCGGGGCAAGGAGTCCGCGGTCAAGGTGCTCCTGGTGCTCGAGGAGGCCCTCGCCGCGGCCCGCCCCGGCTTGACCCCCGAGATCGAGGCCTACTTCGGAGCCCATCCCGATCGTCTCCGGTTGGTCTGCCCGCCGTTGCGGGTCGTGGGCGGGGAGGTCGTGAAGAACGACTGGGCCCGGGTTCTGGAGATTCTGGAGCGCGTCCACCGGCATCACATCGATCGCCACAATTACATCGTGGTGGTGGGCGGCGGGGCCCTGCTCGACATGGTGGGCCTGGCGGCGGCGACCGCCCACCGGGGGGTTCGCCTGATCCGCATCCCCACCACGACACTGGCCCAGGACGACTCCGGCGTGGGTGTGAAAAACGGGGTCAATGCCTTCGGAAAGAAGAACTTCCTCGGGACGTTCGCGCCGCCGTTTGCGGTGATCAACGACTTCGACCTGCTTTTCACGCTGCCCGATCGCGACAAGCGGGCGGGTTATGTCGAGGCCGTCAAGGTGGCCTGCATCCGCGACGCCGGGTTCTTCGACCGCCTGGAGCGGGAGGCCGCGGCGCTGGCGGTCTTCGATCCGGAGCCGATGAAGCACCTCATCCGCCGCAGCGCGGAATTGCATCTCAATCACATCGCCAGCGGAGGGGATCCCTTCGAGATGGGCAGTGCGCGGCCGCTGGATTTCGGCCACTGGGCCGCCCACAAGTTGGAGCAGATGAGCGCTTACCGGTTGCGCCATGGCGAGGCGGTGGCCATCGGCATCGCCCTCGATGTCCTCTACTCGGTGCGACAGGGGTTGCTGGCGGCCCCGGCGGGGGAGCGCATCCTGAGCCTGCTGGAGCGCCTGGGCTTCACCTTGTTCGATCCCGAGCTCCGCACCGTGGCGCCTTCGGGCCAATTGGGGGTGTTGGAAGGTCTGGAGGAATTCCGGGAACACCTCGGCGGAGAACTCACGATCACCCTCTTGAGCGAGATCGGTCGGGGGGTGGAGGTCCACGCGATGGATCTCGGCGACGTGAACAAGGCGCTGGACGATCTGGAAGCCCGGCATCGCGCCCGGAGTCTGATCTGATCTGGAACCCTTCGGATCGCGAGGCGATCTCATCGAAGCCTTGTGGGCGGAGCACCTAGGGCCGTGCCGACGGTTTGGAAATCCCCGCGTCGGGGCGCGTGGATGGCGAACAGGGGCTGCCGGGTGCCGATGGTGGGGCGTGCTTTACTGCGGCTTCCTTTTGTTCGCCGAGCCCCTAGCATCCGGCCTCATGAATCGATTGGCAGTGGTGACCGGGGGCGGCTCGGGTGTCGGGCAAGCCAGCGTGTTGGCTTTGGTGAAGGCCGGGTGGTCGGTTGTCGCCTTGGGGCGCCGCCGCTCGGCCCTCGAAGAAACCCGGTCGTTGGCCGGTGATTGGGCCGGTCGCATCACCACCCTCGAGTGCGACATCTCCCGCCAGGAATCGGTGCGCACGGTGGGCGCGCGCATCGAAAACGAGATGGGGCCCGTCGAGGTGCTGGTCAATGCCGCGGGCACCAATGCTCCGCAACGGGCCTTGGAAGTGCTTTCCGACTCCGACTATCGGGCGATGATGGATACCAACCTGAATGGCGCCTATTACTGCGTGCAGGCCTTCCTGCCCGGAATGCGCCAGCGGGGATCGGGCACCATCGTCAACATCATCTCCGATGCCGGCAAACAAGCCTCCCCCAAGGCGGGTCCGGCTTATGTGATGTCCAAGTTCGGTCTGGCCGGCCTGACCCAGGCCATCAACGCCGAGGAGCGTTCCCGCGGGGTTCGGGCCATCGGCATCTTTCCGGGCGACATCGACACCCCGCTGCTGAATCGCCGTCCGGTGGTGCCCGACGAGGCCGCCCGCGCCCGCATGATGCAGCCCGAAGACATCGCCGCGTGCGTGCTTCTGGCCGTGCAGTTGCCCGCCCGCGCGGTCATCGAAGAGTTGGTGATCCGCCCGCGATGAGGTTCAGGAGGGCGGAAGCCCTTGGGACGTCGCCTCCTCGGATCCCTCTTCGTCGTCCTCCTCTTCGTCGTTCGCCTCGACACTGGCCACCTCGGCGCCGATGAAGCGCAGCAGTTCGAGTTTGCCGGCACCGGTCTCGGAGGAGGATTCGAACAGAGGCGGGGCCGAAACCCCCATTTGCTGGAACAGGGCCTCGAATTGCCCCCGCGTTTCCTTCAGAATGGCGGGTTTGGTCTTGTCTACCTTGGTGAAGACCAGCGCGAAGTCGACGTCGGCTCCGATGAGCCATTGCACGAAATCGCGGTCGAGCTTCTGCATCGGCAGGCGGGAATCGATGAGCACGAACACCCGGATGAGCGATTCGCGTTGTTCGAGGTAGTCGATGATCATCGCCTCGAAGCGCTCGCGGTCGGCCAGGTTCTTCTGGGCGAAGCCGTACCCGGGAAGGTCCACCAGGTGCCAATCCTTGTTGATGAGGTAGAAATTGAGCGTCTTGGTGTGTCCCGGCGTGGCCGAGACCTTGGCCAAGCCGGTTTGGCCGGTCAGGCGGTTGATGAGCGAGGATTTGCCCACATTGGAGCGCCCGATGAAGGCGAACTCCGGGACATCCGGGTCCGGGCAGCCATCCAGGCTGGTGGCGCTGATCACGAATTGGGCGGAGCGAATTTGCATGCAGGATCCTCGGTCGAACGGGCCGACCCTACCGGGTTCTTCGCCCCGATGACATCCCCGGTGTGCAGTTTCCCGACAGAGGGGCTCGCCTCCGGAACGGGTGAGGCTAGCTTGCGGCCGTGATTAGGGCGTTGTTGCATGGTTGGACCTGGCGGATGGCCTGGCGGGAGTCCCGCTCCTCACGGGCGCGATTGTTCTGGTTTTCGCTGTCGATCTCGCTGGGGGTGGCGGCCTTGGCGGCGGTGGGATCGCTGTCGGCGACGCTGCGCGAGGCCGTCGACGCGCAGGCCAAGACCCTGCTCGGAGCCGACCTGGTCCTCGCATCGCGTCAGCCGTTTTCACCGGCCGCCGAGACGCTGGCCCGATCGGTGCCCGCCTTGGCCACGGCCCGCGAGACCAGTTTTTCGACCATGGCGGTTTTCCCCGGTCCGACCAACGCCACCCGCTTGGTCAATGCGCGGGCGCTGGAGGGGGAGTTTCCGTTCTATGGCCAACTCGAGTGCGATCCTCCGTCGGCGCTCGCGGCCTTGCGGCGCGGTGAAGGGGTGGTTCTCGATTCCAGCGTGCTGCACCAGTTCGGCTTGAAGGCGGGCGATCCGGTGCACATCGGGCGCTGGAAGACCCGCATCCTCGGATCGCTCCTGCGAGTGCCCGGAGACACGGTGGCGTTCTCGGCGCTGGCTCCCCGGGCCTATCTGGCGGCCTCCCGACTGCCTGAAACGGGGTTGCTCGGCGTGGCCAGCCTGGCCCGCTACCGGATGATGTTCCAGTTGCCCGATGAGGTGGCGGTGGAGCGGTGGATGGCCGCCCATCGCTCGGAATTGCCCGACTTGCGGTTGGACTTCGACACGGTGGACAAGCGCAAGCAGGACCTCGGTCGGACGCTGGAGAACCTGAATCGATTCCTGAATCTGGTCGCGGCGGTGGCGTTGATCCTGGGATCCATCGGCATCGCCAGTGCGCTTCAGGTGCACGTCGGTTCCAAACTGCCCCATGCGGCCATCCTCCGTTGCCTGGGGGCGGGGATCAAAGCCAGTTCCGCCATCTACCTGGCCCAGGGACTGGCCATCACCGCCGTGGGAACGACCGTCGGACTGGCTCTCGGCGCCGGGGTGCAGCCCTGGATTCCGGGTCTTCTCCACGGTTGGTTGCCGGTGACCTTCGAGGCGCGCTTCCAGGTGGGGCCGGCCCTCATGGCCGCCGGGGTGGGTTTCCTGGTGAGCCTTGCATTCACCTTGCTGCCGCTGGGTGTCCTCCGATCGGTGTCGCCCTTGAGTGTGATCCGCGCCGACTATTCCCGAGGCGATGTCTCCGACCGTCGTTGGCGGTTGCGGATCGCCGGGTGCATCGGGCTCGGCCTGAGCGTGTGGGCGATGATCCAGGCCCGCAGGCCCTGGGAGGGATTGGCCACGGTGGCCGGGCTGGTGGCGGCCTTCGCGGCCTTGGCCGGAGTCGCCCGCCTGCTGATTTGGATGGTCCGGAAATGGACGCCCACCTCCTGGCCCTTCGCGGTCCGCCAGGGGTTGGCCAGTCTCCATCGTCCGGGCAATCGCACGGTGCTGGTGCTGACTTCGGTGGGCTTGGGCACCTTCCTCCTGGTGACCTTGCAACTCACCCGCGATGTGTTGCTGACCCAGTTGTTTCCGGCCGACCGTCTCCAGCAACCCAACGCCATTCTCTTCGACATCCAGGCCGATCAACGCGAGGCCGTGGTGGCGACGGTCAAGTCCGAGGGGTTTCCGGTGTTGGACATGGCGCCCATCGTCACCATGCGCATCGCTTCCTTGAAGGGGCGCACCGCCGAAAGCCTGCTCGCAGAGACCAACAATCCGATTCCGGGATGGACCTTGCGGCGGGAGTACCGGTCCTCCTTCCGCGGCAACCTGGTGGACTCGGAGCGCCTGATCGCCGGCCGTTTCGTCGCCCGGGCGACCGAAGCCGAGGGGCCGGTGCCCATCACGGTGGAGTCGGGCATCGCCCGGGATCTCGGCCTGGGCGTCGGCGATGCGGTGACTTTCGACATCCAGGGAGTGCCCATGGAAACCCGAGTGGTCGGCCTTCGCGAGGTGGACTGGAAACAGGTGCGGCCCAATTTCTTCGTCGTCTTTCCCGAAGGGGTTCTGGAATCGGCCCCGGCCATGACGGTGCTGGCGACGCGGGTTTCGGATGCGGCCGCCTCGGCCCGTCTCCAGCGGTCTCTGGTGGCCCGATTTCCCAATGTCTCGGCCATCGACCTGACGCTTGTTCTGGACACCCTCGACCGGGTGGTCACCCAGGCGGGGCATGGCATCCGCTTCATGGCCCTGTTCACGGTGGTGACCGGTCTGGTGGTGATGGCCGGAGCGATCCTCACGGGCCGCTGGCAGCGGGTGCGCGAGATGGTGTTGCTGCGCACCCTGGGCGCCAGTCGGCGTCAGTTGCAGCAGGCCTTGCTCGCGGAATATGCGGCCTTGGGGGTGATGGGGGCCCTGACCGGAACCCTGCTGGCCTGCGCGGCCGCCTGGGCTCTGGC
>JAIXXC010000183.1 GCA_027490985.1 Verrucomicrobiales bacterium | reverse complement strand
TCGCCTGCTCGGTGCGGTGGATTCCCTCCCCAACCGATGGCCCCCATCCGGTCGATCACCCCCGTTTGCCGGGAAAAGTTCGAATCCATGGTGCGTCATCCCAAGCGTACGAAAAAAAGTCATTCGCGCTGAGTCTGGACAGCCCGATCCGCTGGTTCGGCCTGAATGCAGGACGCCACTGGGTTCTCAACGCGGCGTATGTCGACCCTTCGCTGATGCGGCACAAGCTGTCTTACGACCTCTTCAGGTCGTTGTCGTCCGATTCAGCCCCACGACACGCCTCTTCGAGCCGTTTCGTGGAACTCCGACTCAACGGCGAGTATCACGGCACCTATCTGCTGATGGAACGGGTCGAAGGCTCGCTGCTGGGGTTCCTGCCTCGGGGGAATCCTTCTCGGATCCCCGCCCTGCTCTACAAGGCCATCGATCACGAGGCCAATTTCAGCCAACCGGGACACTCCGGTTACGAACAGCGCGAGCCGAGTCCGGAAGAGCAGGAATACTGGGCGCCCCTCGATGAGCTGAACCGGTTCGTGGCCACGGCGGGTGATGTGGAGTTCACCGATGCGAAGAGCGGCATCGGTTCCCGGTTGGATACCGACAACGCCATTGATTTCCACCTCCTGGTGCTCTTCACCAGCAACATGGACGGGATCGACAAGAACTTCATCCTCGCGCGGGACGCCGTCACCGACGCCCACCCGCTTCCCCGGTTCTTCTTCGTGCCCTGGGATTACGACGCGACGTTCGGCAGGAACTGGGAGGGCTCGCCCGTAGAACCCACACGCTGGCTTTCCAACGCCTTGTTCGACCGTCTCCTGAGCCACGAGTCGTTCCGGCGGCGATATTCGGAACGATGGCGATCGCTCCGACGCCACCAATTCTCGGTCGAGGCCGTCCATCGGCTGATCGACGACAATGCCCGGGCTCTGGCCACCGCGGCCCCACGCAACGAAACGCGATGGAAGCCGATCCGCGAGGCCGATGCGGGGGCGCTGGTGTTCTCGGATGACGTGAAACAGATGAAGGAATGGGTTGAGGCTCGGACCCGCTGGCTGGACGCGGAACTGAAGCAGCAGACCGGTCATTGACGAAGGGCCAAGACCCAAGCCCCCCAAGCAGGCCGCCTCCCAAGTGCCACCTCAATTCCTGGCTCAAGGCGGAGACGGCGCCCTCGAATCCGATTGCTTTCGGCGTTGCCCCACCAACGCTGGATCGATGTCGCCGCATTTTTTGCGATTCCTCCGGCTGTGCGTCGCATGCGCTTGGATGACCGGCGGACTCCTCGTCGCCGCCGATCAACCCCGGGCCATCCGGGTGTTTCTCCTGGCTGGGCAGTCGAACATGGAGGGGGCCGATTCCCGGGCCCGCCGCATTGACGAGTTTCCGGAGTTCCAAGGAGCGGGTGCTCCCCAACCCGAGGTCCTGTTCACCGCGCTCTCCCTGAGCGACACGAATGCCTCCACGGTCTGGAGCCCCCTGGCACCCGGCGACTCGTTCGGTCCCGAGATCACCTTCGCCCGGAAGCTCACGCGATCCGGGATCGCCCCGATCGCCCTGATCAAATCGGCCGTGGGAGGCACCACAATGGCCTTCGATTGGAACCCCGCGGCGCCCTCCGACGGGCAGCGGCTCTACCCCAGAACACTGAAACTGATCCGAGAAGCCCTGCAGGCACTCGATCGGCGGGGGCTGCCGTACCGCTTGGAGGGCGTTTTGTGGCATCAGGGTGAAAACGACATGCTCGAACCGAAGTTGAACCGTCGTTACGCGCAGGGGCTCACCGAACTCGTTCAACGGCTGCGTCAGGACCTCCAAGCGCCTGAACTGAACTGGTTCATCGGCGAGGTCAGTGAAAAGGGCATTTGGGGCATGGACAACCGCCGCAATCTGGCCGTGTTGCGGGAACAGCAGGAGGTGGTGCTGAAGGGGCTCCCCCGGATGCATTGGGTGCCGACCTCCCACCTTGCCTTTGACGTCATGGACAGTGGGCAGCCCCACTACCATTTCGGCACTCAGGGCCAACTGCAACTGGGTGAAGCCTTTGCCGACGCCTATTTGAGGGCCGCCGGAAAATCGGTCGCCACCCGCAGACGTCCGCCCCACCCGGAACCCGTCACACCAGCGCCGAAAAAGGGTGGCCGCGTTCGACTATTCGTGCTGGCGGGCCAGCGCACCATGGAGGGGGAAGACGCCTTCGTCGCCCAAATCCCGCAGATCTCCGGATTCAGGGAACTCGCCAAGCCCCAGCGGCAGATCCTGTTCCGGTATTCCCTGGGTGGGGGTGTCCAGACCTCAAGTCAGTGGGAACCTTTGGGTCCGGTGGATGATCTCGGCAACTTCGGTCCGGAACTCAGTTTTGGCGCCCATCTCCGAAGAATCCTCCCCTCGGAGGACACCCTCGCCATCATCAAATTCACGCATAGTGGGGCCCAAGGCCCGGATTGGTCTCCGGACGGTTCGCCCGAAAAACACCGCAATCTCTACCCCGCATTCACGGCATTCATCCGTGCAGCCATGGATGATCTCACCGGGAAAGGTCACGCATGCACCCTGGAGGGAATCTTCTGGCACCCCGGCGAAAACGACACCTATTTCGCGCCCTACCGACTGAACTACGCGGCGTGGATGCGTCGATGGATCACTCAAGTCCGCCTGGATTTGAAGGCCCCAACCCTCCCGTGGTTCATCTCGCAACAGCATCCGGCCGCGATCTGGGGGCCCATGGCCGAGATCAACGGATCACTCCAAGCCATGGCCCAGACCGAAGCCGGCGTCGTCATGGTCCCCACATCACACCTGCCCCACGCGCGGACGCAATTCGCCACCCATGGCACCCTTCTCCTCGGTGAGGAATTCGCCAAAGCCTATCTGAAGCAACCACATCGGGCGGGCCCCTGATTGCGGCACCCCGGACTCGGTGGGTCTTGCTCGGACGGATGGCTGCGGAAGGAGAAGGCTGCGTTCCCCTCCCCGAATCACGAGGAAACCGATCGCAGGAAAAACTCCGCCGCTACGGAAATCAGCGGAAGAAGAGTGGAGCCAGCTGCCGGGATTGAACCGGCGACC
>JAIXXC010000239.1 GCA_027490985.1 Verrucomicrobiales bacterium | reverse complement strand
TGGGCGTTCCGGGTCTGGAAGGCCGACTGCCTCGACATGGAATCCACGGCCATCGCCCAGGTGTGTTGGGCCAACCGCACTCCATTCCTGATCGTCCGCAGCCTGAGCGACCTGGCCGGTGGCCAAGAAGGCATCAACGACGCCGACCGCACCGAACGACCGGTTTCGCGTCATGCCTCATGGGTGCTCCGGGAAATCCTGCGCGCCCTCCCGGCCTCCCGCTGATCGAAACCGCCCGCCCACCCCGGGTCGGTCTTGCGGAACCTTTCGCACGCACCGGCAGGCTTCTCACCCCCACCCGAACGCGGGCCCGGCCCCGGATCGGGCCAGGTGCGCCATCTGAGTCAAACCCACTGTGTCACCGTGACACAGTGGCACACCTTTCCCTCGCCCCAACTGACTCAGTTGGGGCTCAACCGAGCCCGAAACCGAACATCCGCCGCCGATTTACGGCCTTTTTGGGGCGTTTTTCGTTTTTCGACCCCGGAATCGACTTCGGCATCGACCTTGCAGAGGGGTGTTCAAAACAGCGGCAGCAAAACGGAAACCGACTATGGCAAAAGTTCTTGGAATCGATCTGGGCACGACCAACTCCTGTATGGCCGTGATGGAAGGTGGTGAGCCCTTGGTGTTGGAAAACTCCGAAGGCAAACGCACGACGCCCTCGGTGGTCGCCTTCGCCAAGAACGGCGAACGCCTCGTCGGTGAGGCCGCCAAGCGTCAGGCGGTCACCAACCCGCGCAACACCATCTACTCGGTCAAGCGCTTCATCGGTCGCAAGTTCGACGAAGTCCAGGAGGAGCTGAAGCGGGTGCCCTACAAGGTGGTCCGCGCTTCCAACGGCGACGCCCACATCGAGGTCGATGTCGAGGGCAAGCCCAAGGCGTTCAGCCCGCCCGAAATCAGCGCCATGATCCTGGCCAAGCTCAAGGCCGATGCCGAAGTCCGCCTGGGCGAAACGATCACGCAGGCGGTCATCACCGTTCCGGCCTACTTCAACGACACCCAGCGCCAGGCCACCAAAGACGCCGGCAAGATCGCCGGTCTCGAGGTGCTGCGCATCATCAACGAGCCCACCGCGGCCTCGCTGGCCTACGGTCTCGACAAGAAGAAGGACGAGAAGATCGCCGTGTACGACCTCGGCGGCGGCACCTTCGATATTTCGGTGCTAGAGATCGGTGACGGCGTCTTCGAAGTGAAGGCCACCAACGGCGACACCCACCTGGGTGGCGACGACTGGGACAACGCCATCATCGATTGGATCCTTGCCGAGTTCCAGAAAGACCAGGGTCTCGACCTCCGCAAGCAGGCCGACGCGCTGCAGCGCATCAAGGAAGAGGCCGAGAAGGCCAAGATCGCCCTTTCCTCGTCGCAGCAGTACGAGATCAACCTGCCCTTCATCACGGCCGACGCCTCGGGTCCGAAGCACATCGCCCTCAAGCTCTCCCGGGCGAAGATGGAGCAGCTCTGCGATTCTCTGTTCGAGCGCACCATCACCCCGACGAAGGCGTGTTTGCGCGATGCCGGCATCTCGGCCGACAAGATCGATGAGCTGGTGCTCGTCGGCGGCATGACCCGCATGCCTCGCGTGGTCGAGACGGCCCGTGGCCTGGTCAGCAAGCCGCCCCATCAGGGCGTCAACCCCGACGAGGTCGTCGCCATCGGCGCAGGCATCCAGGGCGGCGTGCTCAAGGGCGAGGTCAAGGGCGTCCTGTTGCTCGACGTCACCCCGCTCTCTCTCGGCATCGAGACCCTGGGCGGCGTGTTCACCAAGCTCATCGACCGCAACACCACCATCCCGAGCCGCAAGTCCGAGATCTTCTCGACAGCCAGCGACAACCAGCCGGGCGTGGAGATCCACGTGCTGCAGGGCGAGCGTCAGTTCTCCCGCGACAACAAGTCGCTCGGCAAGTTCCAGTTGGCCGACATCCCTCCGGCGGCCCGGGGCGTGCCCCAGATCGAGGTCACCTTCGACATCGATGCCAACGGCATCCTGAATGTCAGCGCCAAAGACCTCGGTACGGGCAAGAGTCAGAACATCGTCATCACCGCCTCCAGCGGCCTCTCCAAGGATGAGGTCGAGAAGATGCGCCGCGACGCCGAATCCCACGCCGAAGAAGACAAGACTCGCCGCGAAGAGGTGGAGCTGCGCAACGAGGCCGACAACGCCGTGTACCGCTCGGAGAAGTTCGTCAAAGACAATGGCGACAAGCTCGGGGCTTCCAAGTCGGGCATCGAGTCTTCGGTGGCTGCCGTCAAAGACAGCCTCAAAGGCACCGATTCCGCGGCCATCCGTTCGGCCCTCGACAAGCTCAATGAATCATTGCAGGCCGCCAGCGCCGGCATGTACCAGAAGGAGCCCGGTGCCGCTGGCGCCGAGCAGGCCTCGGGCGATGCCTCCGGCGGCGGCGAGGCCAATTCAGGCCAGTCCAAATCCGGTCAGTCCAAGGCCGGCGATCAAGGTCCCATCATCGACGCCGAGGTGGTCGACGAGAAGAAGAAGGCCTGATTTCATACACAGACCCTTTTGCCCGGCTGCGCAAGCGGCGGGCTTCATCCGCAAACACACAACAAAACACTAGTAACCATCATATGGCACTGAACGTTAAACCCCTGGGCGATCGCGTCCTCGTGGAAATCGGCGAGGAGAAGGAAGTCAAAAAGGGAGGCATCATCATCCCCGACTCCGCCAAGGAGAAGCCCTCCGAGGGCGTCGTGAAGGCTCTCGGAACCGGCAAGACCGGTGACGACGGCAAGAAGCAGGCCTTCGAGGTCAAGATCGGCGACCGCGTGCTGGTCTCCAAGTACGGCGGCACCGACGTCAAGATCGACGGCAAGGAATACAAGATCTTCAGCTCCGACGACCTGATCGCGGTCGTTGGCTAATCGCCCATTGGCTGATCTCCCATCGGCTCATCCCCACTCTCAACCACAACAGTTAAAACACACCTCAGAACATGGCAGCTAAACAACTTCTGTTCGACGAAGCAGCCCGTCAGGAAATCCTGAAGGGCGTCGAGATCCTGGCCAAGGCGGTCAAGGCGACCCTCGGTCCCAAGGGCCGCAACGTGGTCATCGACAAAAAGTTCGGTTCCCCGACGATCACCAAGGACGGCGTCACCGTCGCCAAGGAGATCGAGCTCTCGAACCCCTACCAGAACATCGGTGCCCAGCTGGTCCGCGAGGTCGCCAGCAAGACCAGCGACATCGCTGGTGACGGCACCACCACGGCCACGGTGCTCGCCGAGGCCATCTACCGCGAAGGTCTGAAGCACGTGACCGCCGGCGCCAACCCGGTGTCGCTGCAGCGCGGCATCCAGAAGGCCGTCGAAGCCGCTGCCGAGCAGCTGGCCAAGATCGCCAAGAAGGTCAAGGACAAGGAAGAGATCAAGCAGGTCGCCACCGTCTCCGCCAACTGGGACACCGCGATCGGCGACATCATCGCCGAGGCCATGGACAAGGTCGGCAAGGACGGCACCATCACCGTCGAAGAGGCCAAGTCCATCGAGACCACCCTCGACGTCGTCGAAGGCATGCAGTTCGACAAGGGCTACCTCTCCCCCTACTTCGTCACCAACGCCGAGACCCTCGAAGTCAAGCAGGACGACGCCTACATCCTCCTCTACGAGAAGAAGATCAGCTCCCTCAAGGACCTGCTCCCGATCCTCGAGAAGGTCGCCAAGACCGGCAAGCCGCTGCTGATCATCTCCGAAGAGGTCGAAGGCGAAGCCCTCGCCACCCTCGTGGTGAACAAGCTCCGTGGCACCATCAACGTCTGCGCCGTCAAGGCTCCGGGCTTCGGTGACCGCCGCAAGGCCATGCTCGAAGACATCGCCATCCTCACCGGTGGCCGCCTCATCACCGAAGACCTCGGCATCAAGCTCGACAGCCTCGAGCTCGCCGACCTGGGTCGCGCCAAGAGCGTGGTGGTCGAGAAGGAAAACACCACCATCATCGAGGGTCATGGCAAGAACTCCGAGATCCAGGGCCGGGTCAACCAGATCCGCCGCCAGATCGAAGAGACCACCAGCGACTACGACCGCGAGAAGCTCCAGGAGCGCCTCGCCAAGCTGGCTGGCGGCGTGGCCGTCATCCACGTCGGTGCCGCGACCGAGACCGAGATGAAGGAGAAGAAGGCCCGCGTCGAGGACGCTCTCCATGCGACCCGCGCGGCCGTCGAAGAAGGCATCGTCGCCGGCGGCGGCGTGGCCCTCATCCGCACCCTCCCGGCCATCGAGGCCCTCAAGCTCGGCATCACCGACGAGCAGATCGGTGTCGACATCGTCCGTCGCGCCATCGAGGCCCCGCTCCGCGAGCTGGCCCGCAACGCCGGCGTCGAGGGCGGCCTGATCGTCCAAGAGGTCAAGCGCCGCAAGGGCAACGAAGGCTACAACGTGGCCACTGGCGAGTACGAAGACCTGGTCAAGGCCGGCGTCGTCGATCCGAAGAAGGTCACCCGTTCCGCCCTGCAGAACGCTTCCTCCATCGCGGGCCTGCTGCTCACGACCGAGGCCGTGATCACCGAGATCCCGGAGAAGAAGGAAAAGCCGGCGGCTGATCCTCACCACGGCGGCGGCGGCATGGACTACTAAGTCCCATCCGTTTCCCTGGGGAAACTTCCAAAGCGCGGCCTTCGCAAGAGGGTCGCGCTTTTTTCATGCATTCCCTGGCATGTTCCCCGGCTTCGCAGCCCCCGGTCCGACGAGCCGCATTCTGGCGGACCCGAGCCCGCTACGGGTCAAACCACCGGCGATTCGAGCAGCGTCACCGTCTGGCGTTGGCCGTCGACGCGCACCGGGATTCCCCAAGGCAAGGTCACCTTCCGCGGCACATGGCCATACGGAAACCCTTCCAGAATCGGAGCCTTGA
>JAIXXC010000165.1 GCA_027490985.1 Verrucomicrobiales bacterium | reverse complement strand
TCGCGAGACCGCCCCCGACTTGGCTTTTCCGGCAAATCGGACATAATCACTCCCGTTCAATGAGCAACATCGTCGGCATCGACCTCGGAACCACCAACTCGCTGGTCGCCATCGTGGAAAGCGGCATCCCCTACGTCATCGCCGATGCCGAGGGTCACCGTCTGACCCCGTCGGTGGTCCATATTCCGGCCGGTACGGGAACCCCTCTGGTGGGCCAAGCCGCCAATCGGGTGCGGGTGTTGCACCCCGAACGCACCCTGTATTCGACCAAACGGTTCATGGGCCGGCGGGGATCCATGCTGACTCCCGAAGACCTCCGGGTCACCTACCCGGTGCAGCGCACCGAGAATGGGCCGGCCGGGTTCGAGATCGGGGGGCGCGTCTGGAGCCCTGAAGAGGTCGCGGCCGAGGTGCTCAAGAAGCTCAAGCACGATGCCGAGTCGGCCCTGGGGCAACCCGTGACCCGGGCGGTGATCACCGTGCCGGCCTATTTCAACGACGCCCAGCGCAACGCCACCTTGCGGGCCGGCGAGTTGGCCGGATTCCAGGTCGAACGCATCATCAATGAACCCACGGCGGCGGCGCTGGCCTATGGGCTCAACAAGCTCAAGGAGCGGTCCAAGATCGCGGTGTACGACCTGGGCGGCGGCACCTTCGATCTGTCGATTCTCGAGCTCAATGGCGGCGTCTTCCAGGTGCTGGCCACCCACGGCAACACCCGCTTGGGAGGCGACGATCTCGACCGCGCTCTCACGGAGTTCCTCATGGCCGAGATCCTGAAGGCCGGAGGCCCCGATCTCCTGCGGGCCACGCCGGCCCAGCAACCGTGGGTCTCCCGCATCCGGGAGGCGGCCGAAGCGGCCAAGATCCGCCTCAGCACGGACACCGAGACCGAGGTGCAACTGCCCTTCCTCACCCCGGACTTCAGCTTCCTGCGGCGCATCACGCGGGCCGAGTTGGAGTCGTTGACACGCGATATCATCGAGAAGACGCGCTCCCACTGCCTCAAGGCCCTGTCCGATGCCCAACTCGAGGCCAAAGACCTGGATCAGATCATCCTGGTCGGCGGACAAACCCGCATGCCGCTGGTGCGCCAGCTTGTGTCGCAGTGGTTCGGATGCTCGGAGTTCGAAGAGACCCGCGGCGACCTGCGTTTGGGCGACGACTACCACAAGGCCCGCGGGCCCCAGCTCAACACCTCGCAGAATCCGGATGAGGCGGTGGCCCTCGGGGCGGCCATCCAGGCCGAGATCCTGCGGGGTGGCCTCGGTCACCTGCTTCTGCTCGATGTCACACCGCTCTCCCTCGGCATCGAGACCTTCGGGGGATTGATGAACGTGATCATCCACCGCAACACCACCATTCCGGTCAAAGCGGGCGAACTCTTCACCACCGCCGTCGACAACCAGCGCAGCATGAAGATCCATGTGCTGCAGGGCGAGCGCGAGCGCGCACGTGACAATTGGAGCCTCGGGGAGTTCGATCTCGAATTCGAACCCGCGCCGAAGGGAGTGCCCCGGGTCGGAGTGCAGTTCGAGATCGATGCCAACGGCATCCTCCATGTGCTGGCCCGCGACGTGAAAACCGGCCACCAGAAGATCGTCCCGATGCGCTCGGCGGTCGATGTCGACGACGCCGACGTGCAGAAGATGGTGGAAGAGGCCGTGGAGAACGCCTTCGACGACCTGCGCGCCCGTCAATGGATCGAAGCCAAGTTGCGGGCGGGCGAAACCTTGAGCGCCACCCGCAAGACCATGGCGGAGTACGACAAGGACCTCGACGACGACTACCGCAAGCAACTCCATCAGGCTCTGGAGGAGGTCGAGGCGGTCCTGGCGCTCGAGAACCCCAAGACCAAGACCGGCGACCCGTCACAACTCAAGGCAGCCAACGCCCGCCTCGACGAGGTGAGCCGCCCGCTGGCCGAACATGCGATGGATCAGGTCATGGAGGCCATGCTCCGACAGCGGGGAGTCGGCACCCTCGATCACGGGCCGGCCACCGCGCCCTGAGCCGCTCCGGACCGAGTCGCCAACACTCGACGCCCGACGGACCGTCGCGTCACGGACTCCGTGGCCGGTCCCTCGACTGATCGGCTTCGGCCCAGGCTACGGGAGGATTTTGTCATCACCCCCCCAGAGCGCCCGACACGGCCCGTTTTCGCCGGGATTCGGGATTCCCCTGAGTGCTCGCCCCCGTTAGCCTCGGCAACCAATCGCCCCGTTTGGTCCTATGTTCGCCCTCGTTGACTCCTCTTGGCTGCCTCCGGTCGCCGCGTTCCTGAGCGGCCTGCTCGTCAAGTGGCTGCTGGATCTGTTCTTCCTGCGACGCTCGATCTTCGAGACGCAGGAGGCCCTGCTCACCCGCGAGCGGCAAATCACCGATCTGCGGCATGAACTCAACCGCTCGGTCGAGACGCTCAAGAACCGCACCACGGAATTGGAGGCCACCATCAAGGCCAAAGCGGCGGCCGAGGCCGCTTCGGCCCAGCACCTGGCCGCGAAACTCGCCGCCGCGGAGCAGTCGGCCGTGGAATTGAGCGCCTTGAAGCAGGCCCGCACCGGCGACCAGCTCACGGCCGAGACGCTGCGCGGGGAGATCCAAGCCCTCCTCGGGCATGTTTCCGGAGAACGGCTCCAGCGCCATGCGGCTGAATCGGAGGCCCTCGACCTGCACCTCCGTCTGGCTGAGGCCGAGGCTCTGGCTCTGGATCAGGGGTCCGCCCTCGAAGCGGTACGACAAACCCAATCGGTCACCGCCGCCGAGAACGAGGCCCTGCGCCCCCTGCTCGAACAGGCCCGCCGCGAACTGGCCGCCCAACTGACGGTGAATGCCGCACTGCAGGGAGCGGTGCAACTCCGCGACACGACCTTGGAAGGCGTCCGCACCCAACTGGCCAGTGCCGAATCGGAATGCCAGTCGGTCTCCCGCTTGCTCGCACGCCAGGATGAGGAACGGGCCCGGATGGCCGAACTCCAGACCGCCCTGGCCGAGGCGGAAGCGCGCTGTGCGGCCCGTCAGTCCGAGGCCGTTGCGGCCCGACAACAGCTCGAGTCGATCCAGACCCAACGGATGGATTTCGAGACCGCGCTCATGCTCAAGGAGGCCCAGGCCAACGCCTGGGAGCGCGAGTGCCGCACCGCCAAGAACCGGGCCGACACCGCCGCCCGCAAATCCACTCAAGATGCCCAGGCGCTGGAGACGATGCGGGCTCAACTCGAGGCCTGTGGCGCCGAATTGGAGGGGTTACGCACCAACTCGGCGCCCCCTGTGAACGACCCGGGAGCCTCCCAGCGGATCGCCGATCTCGAGTCGGAACTGGCCACCGTCTCCGAGTCGCACGCCCGCCTGGAATCCCAACTGGCCGAAACCAAGGCCATGGCCTCGCGAGCTGAGGATTTGTCGGAACAACTGGGCACCGTGGAGGCCGAACTGGCCGCCTTGAAGCTCGAGCCCTCACCCAGCGGATCCCAGTCCTCCGGTGACCTTGACACCCTGCTCCAGGACCTCGACGCGCTCACCCGCGAGCGAAACCTGCTGGCCGCCGAAGTGGCGGCGCTGAAATCCGCAGGCCACCGCGTCGATCCCACCTGAACGGCCATGCTCAACGCCCAAGGCAAACCCCGTTATTGGCTCGGCTCCTACGATGCCTGGCATCTGCTCATCCCGCTGGCCTTGGTGGTGGTGCTGGCGGCTTGGGCCATGGCTCCCAAGCCCGCGGCTCCCCGTCGAACCGTCGCCGCGGTGCTGCCCCCGTTGACGCCCTCGACCATCCTGCAACCACAAGCCGGTTCCACCGTCCTGGTCCGTCAGTTCAGCGCCATCCAGGGTACCAGCCATCCGCAGACGCGGGTGTTCCTCTTTTTGAGGCAGATCCCCAATCCGGAAACGCTTCTGGCCGAGACGCGCTCGGGCACCAATGGCGTATTCCAATTCACCATGGCTCCATTTCCCCCGGGCGACTACGGATTCCGGGTGGAGGCGGTGGCCACCGATGGGCGACGCGCGGCCTCTTCGGAGATCTCGGTACGCCTGACCACCGAACCGGCTCCGGCGCCTCCCAAGAAGCCCCAGGGAACCCCGGCCACGCCGAAGGCGGCGGGCAAGAAATCCTCCCCGGCCAAACCCACCAAAACGCCTCCGGGCGGGAACCCGAAAAAGCCCTCGGTGTCCAAGGGTCCTCCGAAGCCTGGCCGCGATGGTTCCGGACGCGGGAACGACTGAGCCCGAATTTCCGAGGGCGACCGCAGGAACGGGACTTGCTAGGTTTCCTGCATCATGTCCCTCCGTTGTCTCTGGCTCGTCTGCCTGTGGGCATCGCTGGCGTCGGTCCTGGCCCAGACTGGAACCAACCTTGCGCTGCTCCAGCCCATCAACGGCACAGGACCGACATGGCCGGGGTACCCTCCGTCCAACCTCACCGATGGCGACCGCTCCACCTTCACCCATCCGCAGGCCGACACGGCGGTCCAAGGGTATTATTTCCAAGTCGATCTCGGGCAGTCGTTCTCGCTGGACCACATCGACCTGTTCAGCCGGGCCGATGGGTGCTGCCCGGAGCGCCTGACCGGGTATCGGGTGGAGGTCTACGCCGATCGGGGCGGTGAAACCGGCACCCTCAATTGGGCCGCCAACTTCCGGATGGACGGCTCATTTCCGCCCAGCGGGGGCAGCGACACGATCCGGGCGACCTCCGATGCCAACGGCACCTTCAGCGGTCGGTTCGTTCGGATTCTCAACCAATCAGGAGCCCCGTACGCCCCGCAACTGGCGGAGATCGAAGTGTATGGCGCGCCCGGCCCCCGGATCCTGCAGTTCGAAGGCGACGAGGATGTGCTGCAAGCCGGGCAATCCACCCGCTTGAGATGGAGGACCGACGGGGCGACCCGGGTGACTCTTGAGCCGAGCCCCGGCGATGTGGGCACCAACGGCACCTGGACGGTGCAACCCACCACCACGACCCGCTACACCCTTCGCGCTTCATCGGCCTCCGGAACCACTACGGCCGAATGGACCCTCGGCGTGGGGGTGACCCTGAAAGCGCCCGAGATCACCGAGTTCCTGGCCGACAATCGCAAGGGCCTTACCGACGACGACGGCGATGCGTCGGATTGGATCGAGCTGCGCAATCCAAATCCCTACCGACTGAATCTCGAGGGGTATCACCTGACCGACGACCCGGCCCAACCCACGCGCTGGCGCTTGCCCGCCGTCCGGATCCCCGCCTGGGGACGCTGTCTGGTGTTCGCTTCGGGCAAGGACCACCGCGACCCGGCCGCGCCGCTGCATGCCAATTTCAAGTTGAGCGCCGGCGGCGACACCCTGTCGCTCATCGCACCGGACGGAAAGACCGTGATCCAGCAGATCCCCTCCGACCCCACCACCACCCCGACCTATCCGCCCCAACGGCCGGACATCAGCTACGGTCTGGGCACCAACGGCCTGTGGGGCTACTTCCGTACGCCGACACCGGGCGAAACCAATGGGACCAGCTTCGCCGGCATCGTGGCCGACACGACGTTCAGCGTGGATCGCGGCTTCCACGAAGCGCCCGTTTCGATCGCCATCACCACGAAGACTCCCGGGACGCTCATCCGATACACGCTGGATCGCAGCACTCCCAGCCTCACCAATGGCCTCACCTACAAGGGCCCGATCACCCTCAGCAACACCACGACCCTCAGGGCGGCGGCTTTCCGGGAGGGCTGGTCTCCGACCGATGTGGACACCCACACCCACCTCTTTGCCACCGACATCCTGGCCAGCCCGCTGATGCGGACGAGCATCACCAAAGACCCCGTCTTTGCACCGCAGCTCCGGGCCGCCTTGACCGATCTCCCCAGCATCAGTCTCTCCACGCGTGAAACCATCAACGACACCACCGAAGTACGGACCGCCTTCGAGTGGATCCGGCCCGACGGCAAGCCGGGCATCCACGAAGACTGCGGGATCCAACGCTTCGGGGGGGCCTTCACCGATTTCGCCAAGAAGAGCTTCCGACTGTATTTCCGGGCCCAGTACGGAGCGGCGAAACTGAAACACCCCCTCTTTGAAGGGTTCGATCGGGGGTGGGCTCCGACCGACGAGTTCGATCAATTGGAACTCCGGAGCGGCTCCCACGACATGGCCATGCGGGGGTTCTATCTGTCGAATCCGGTCACCGACGACACGCTCTTGGAAATGGGCCATCTCAACCCGCACGGCCGCTTCGTCCACCTGTACCTCAACGGCCAGTATTGGGGCGTCTATCATCTGAGGGAACGCTGGGGGGCCTCGATGCACCGCCGCTATCTCGGCGGCACCCGGGACGACTACGAATCGATCAACGGCAATTGGAACGTGGGGGGATGGGCCGACCCCGGCACCCCCTACGACGGCGACGGCAGCACCTGGAAACGCATCAAGAGCCTGCGGGGCTCCTATCGGGAGGTCCGGCCCTGGCTCGATGTGCCCCAGTACGTCGATTACATGCTCATGTGGATGTTCGGCGGCAGCGAAGACGAATACCGCGCCGTGGGCCCCACGGTCCCCGGCGGCGGCATGAAGTTCCTGCTCAACGATGCCGACGGATGGTTCTGCGGCCCCTGGTATTGCGCGGCCGATGATCGCACCCAGCGCAACAGCGCCGCCCGGGGTCCCGGAGACGGTCCGGGCGGGCTGCTTTCCAAACTCTTCGCCGAGGGCGATCCGGAATTCCGTACGCTCCTGGGCGACCACATCCACCGGGCCCTGTTCAACGGGGGATCCCTCACCCCGGAACGCATGATCGCCCGCCTCCAGGCCCGGGCCGATGAACTCGCTCGGCCCTTCCTCACCGAATCGGCCCGGTGGAACTATCTGACGCCCGCGGTCTGGGCCCAGCGTCGCGACTACGCCCGGACCAACTGGCTGACGCGCCGCACCAGCGAGGTGACCAGCCAGTGGCGCTCGGCCGGCTTCTACCCCTCCGTCACTGCCCCCAGGCTCACGGTCAATGGCGGAGTTGTCTCCAACGGATTCGCCCTCGCCCTCGCCGGACCCACCACGGGCACGGTGCTCTACACCACCGACGGTTCCGACCCCCGTCTCCCCGGCGGAGCGGAGTCACCCAAGGCCCAGACCTACGGGACGGGGCAAACCACCGTGCCGCTGGTCCCCGCCGGAAGCCTCTGGCGCTGGCACACCGACGAAGCCGGTCTCGGCTCCAGTGCTGCCGTGGCAGGAACAGGCGCCTGGTCGGTGAACAACTGGAAGCACCCCGACTTCACCGACTCCGGATGGTCCGAAGGCCCGGCGCAACTGGGCTACGGTGAAGGCGACGAAGCCACGGTCCTGCCGTTCGGTCCGAACGCCTCGCAGAAATGGGTCAGTGCCTACTTCCGCAAACGCTTCGCAGTGCCCGCCGGCCCGGCCGTCACCGGGTTGCAGTTGCGCCTCAAGCGCGACGACGGCGCGGTCGTCTATCTCGATGGTCGGGAGATCGCCCGGAGTTCCATGCCCACGGGAACCGTCCTCGCCGCCACCCTGGCCACCAACCCGTCCGATGACGGTCAGGGATTCGTGGAGATCCCGCTGGACATCGGCAGCCTCGCCGCCGGGAACCACGTGCTGGCGGTGGAACTCCATCAATCGGCCGTGACCTCGAGCGATGCCAGCTTCGACCTCGAGCTGACCGCTACGGTCGCCGGGGGCGCCGTCGGAGGCACCCTGCCCGTCTTGGATCGCAGCACCTGGGTCCGCCTCCGGGCCCGATCCGGATCGACCTGGTCGGCGCTCAACGAGGCGTTCTTTCAAGTCGGTCCCGACCCCGTGTCGGCGGGAGAGATCGTTTTCAGTCAACTCAACATCCAACCCTCGGGGCCCGGCGACACCGAGTATGTGGAACTGCTGAATGTGTCGGCACGGACCGTGAACCTCCGGGGCTGCCGATTCACCGACGGCATCGAATTCGCCTTCGCCCCGGACCGAGATTGGCTGATGGCCCCTGGCGATCGCCGGGTCTTGGTGCGCGATGTCTTCGGGTTCCGCCAGCGGTTCGGGATCGATGTCCCGGTGACCGGCGTCTACCGCGGGAGCCTGAACAACGGGGGCGAAACCCTCGTGCTGTCGGATGCGCGCGGCGCGGCCCTCTGCACGGCGACCTATGATCGGGCGGAGGGTTGGCCCCAGGCGATGGGTCCCGGTTGGACCCTCGTCCGCGCCGATCCCACCCGACCGACCTCGGACCCCTTGGCCTGGAGGGTCAGCTCACTGCCTGAAGGAACTCCGGGCAGCACCGATGCCCGGCCGTTCAACGGCGTCGCGGCGGCGGACCCGGATGGCGACGGCTTCCCGGATCTGGTCGAATACGCCCTGGGTTCCAACCCGAACGACCCGGCCTCACCGGACGGAGGGTTGCCCGGGATCGACGCATCGGGGCGCATCGTCCTGCAACTCGAGCGCGATCTCCGTGCCGACGACGCGGTCTTGACCGTCGAGGTCTCCTCCGACCTGCACACCTGGGTTCCCGCCACCCGCTGGAGCCAGCAGGCCCTCGGCGAGGGCCGAGCCCGCGAATCGTGGGGCCGAACCTCGGCCGCCCCCGGAATCCCCACTTTCCTTCGGCTCACCGCCCGCACGGCGGTTCCTCGTTGAGGACCGTCTACCCACCCGTGAACCCTCGCGATGACCCCGGCTCCGGGCCTGCCGGCCCCGTCGCCTAACAACCCTTGATCCGTGGAGGTGAACCGCCCCCTTTTCACTCTGGACAGGCTTGCAGACGGCACCACACTCCGCGCCCTACGTTATGAAGAGCAGCCCCCATGTGGCCGTGGTCGGTGCAACCGGCGCCGTCGGCATCGAGATGATCCGGACTCTGGAGCGCCGTAATTTCCCCGTCGGCAAGCTCACCCTGCTCGCTTCGGCCCGTTCGGTCGGCAAGAAACTCACCTTCCGGGGCACCGAGATCACCGTCCAAGAGCTCACCCATGACGCCTTCGCCGGGATCGACATCGCTCTCTTCAGTGCCGGCGGTTCCATTTCCCGCGACTTCGCTCCGTCGGCGGTCAAGGCCGGTTGCGTGGTGGTCGACAATTCGAGCTACTTCCGCCAGGACCCGAACGTCCCGTTGGTGGTGCCCGAGATCAACGCGGCCGATGTGGCCTCCCACAAGGGTATCATCGCCAACCCGAACTGCACCACCGCCATCACCCTGATGGCCCTCTACCCCCTGCACAAGGCCTTCGGCGTGAAGCGCATTTTCGCCTCCAGCTACCAGGCCGTTTCCGGCACCGGGGCCAAGGCCATCGAAGAGTTGGAGAAGCAGGTCGGCCAGATCGTGCGGGGCGAAGCGGTCACCCGCGAAGTCTACCCCCACCAGATCGCCTTCAACGTCCTGCCCCAGGTCGATTCGTTCCTGGCCTCGGGTTACACCAAGGAGGAAATGAAGCTCGAGAACGAGGGTCGCAAGATCATGCACCATCCCGGCTTCAAGGCCTCGGTGACGTGCGTGCG
>JAIXXC010000015.1 GCA_027490985.1 Verrucomicrobiales bacterium | reverse complement strand
GCCGCCAACGCGCTGCGCGTCAAGACCGGCCCGATCAAGCTCATCGGCATGGCCGATGTGTTCGAGAACCGTCTCAAGTCGAGCTACGAGGGCCTGAAGGGCGAGTTCAAGGATCGCGTCGATGTGCCCGAGGAGCGCCGCTTCATCGATTTCGAGGGCTACAAGAAGGCCATCGACCTGCTCACCCCGGGCAAGGACATCGCCATCTTCGCCACCCCGCCGGCCTTCCGCTGGGTGCACTACAAGTACGCCATCGAAAAGGGCATCAACGTGTTCATGGAGAAGCCCGTGACCGTCGACGGTCCCACCTCCCGCCGCATGTTCGACCTGAACAAGAAGGCGCTCGAGAAGGGCATCAAGGTCGGTGTCGGTTTGATGTGCCGCCATTGCCGCGTGCGGGGCGAACTCTTCGACCGCGTCCGCAACGGTGAAGCCGGCGACATCATCGCCATGCGCTGCTACCGCATGCACGGCCCGGTGGCCTCTGGGTTCTCGGTCAAGAAGCCCGAGGGTCGCAGCGAGCTCCTCTGGCAGATCGAGCGTTTCCACAGCTTCCTGTGGGCCTCGGGCGGCGCCTTCAACGATTACTACATCCACAACATCGACGAGAGCTGCTGGATCAAGAACGACTGGCCGGTGATGGCCCAGGCCTCCGGCGGCCGCCACTACCGCGGCGACAACGTCGACCAGAACTTCGATAACTACTCGGTGGAATACACCTTCCCCGATGGTTCCAAGTTGATGCACTACGGCCGCATCGTTCCGGGCTGCCACGACCAGTTCGCCAGTTACGCCCACGGCAGCAAGGGCTTGGCGGTCATCTCCGAGAACGGCCACGCGCCGTCCAAGGCCCGCATCTACAAGGGCCAGGAAATGAAGCCCGAGAACATCGTCTGGCGCGGTCCCCGTCAGGAGCCCGACCCCTACCAGATGGAGTGGGAAGACCTCACCGACGCGATCCGCAACGACAAGCCCTACAACGAGGTCGATCGCGGCGTGCGCGCCAGCCTCGTCTCCTCGATGGGTCGTATGGCCGCCCACACCGGCCAGATCATCACCTACGATCAGATCCTCAACAGCGACCACGAGTTCGCTCCGGGCATCGAGAACTTCCGCATGGATTCCCCGGCCCCGGTTCTCGCCGACGCCTCCGGTCACTACCCGGTGCCGACCCCCGGCCTGAACAAGAAGCGCGAGTACTGATTCTGGCTGTCGCGTAGAAAACGCTTCTCTCCATCCCCGGTGCCGGCAACGGCCCCGGGGATTTTCGCGTCGCCCCATCGCGGTGCTGTCACTGACCCGTGTTCAAGGCTCTCCCATGATTGACGCGATACCGCTTCGAACAACACACTTCCGAACCGTTCACCGTCCATCCATGAGCACCGCGTCATCGTCGAATATCGAGTCCCATCTCAAGGAATCCCGCGTCTTCAAGCCGTCGAAGGAGTTTGCCGCCAAGGCTCACATCCGATCCATGGCCCAGTACAAGAAGCTGTGGACCGAGTCGGTGAAGAATCCGGAACGCTTCTGGAAGAAGCAGGCCGAGACCGAGTTGGTGTGGATGAAGCCGTTCAAGAAGGTGCTGCAGTGGAAGGTGCCCTTCGCGAAGTGGTTCGTGGGCGGGCAACTCAATGTCGCCTCCAACTGCCTCGACCAGTGGCTCGGTACCGCCACGGCCAACAAAGCCGCGCTCATCTGGGAGGGCGAGCCGGCCACCGATGGGGCCCCGGGCGAGGAACGCGTGCTGACCTACCGCCAGTTGCACCGCGAGGTCTGCCGCTTTGCCAACGTGCTCAAGCGCAACGGGGTGGGCAAGGGAGACCGGGTGATCCTCTATCTGCCCATGATCCCGGAGGCCGCCATCGCCATGCTGGCCTGCGCCCGCATCGGCGCGGTGCACAGCGTCGTCTTCGGCGGCTTCAGCGCGCAGTCGGTGGCCGACCGCATTCAGGACTGCGGGGCCAAGCTGGTCGTCACGGCCGACGGTGGTTATCGCCGCGGTGCGGTGGTGCCGCTCAAGAAGAACGTCGACGACGCCCTCCTGATCCGCGACGCCTCGGGCCAATCCCTTACGTCGACCATCGAGAAGGTCGTGGTCGTGCGCCGCTGCGGCAACGAGGTACAGATGACCGAGGAGCGTGATGTGTGGTGGCACCGCGAGTTGCAGTACGTGTCCGATGAATGCCCGGCCGCGAAGATGGATTCCGAGGCCCCGCTCTTCATCCTCTACACCAGCGGTTCGACCGGCAAACCCAAGGGCATCCTGCACACCACGGCGGGCTATCTGCTGGGCACCAAGCTGACCTCCAAGTACGTCTTCGACCTCAAGCCCGAGGATGTGTACTGGTGCACGGCCGACGTCGGATGGGTCACCGGCCACAGCTACATCGTCTACGGTCCGCTCGCCAACGGGGCGACGGCGCTGATGTACGAGGGCGCCCCCAACTGGCCGGAGCCCGACCGCTTCTGGCGCATCATCCAGAAGTACAGCGTGTCGATCCTCTACACCGCGCCGACCGCCATCCGGGCCTTCATGAAATGGGGCGACGAGTGGGTGAAGAAGCACGACCTGTCGTCGCTGCGTCTCTTGGGCAGCGTCGGTGAGCCCATCAACCCCGAGGCCTGGACCTGGTACCACAAGGTGGTCGGAGGCGGTCGTTGCCCCATCGTGGACACCTGGTGGCAGACGGAGACCGGCAGCATCATGATCACGCCCATGCCGGGCGCGACGCCGCTCAAGCCGGGCACCGCGACCCTGCCGTTCTTCGGCATCCTGCCCGAAGTCGTCGATGACGCGGGCAAGCCCGTGCCCAAGAACTCGGGCGGCAAGCTGGTCGTCCGCAAGCCGTGGCCCTCCATGCTCCGCGGCATCTGGGGCGACACCCAGCGCTACAAGGACACCTACTGGACCGAGGTTCCGGGCAGCTACTTCACCGGCGACGGCTGCCGGCAGGACAAGGATGGCTACTTCTGGATCGTGGGTCGCATCGACGACGTGCTCAACGTGGCCGGTCACCGTATCGGAACCGCCGAGGTCGAGAGTGCTCTGGTCAGCCATCCGTCGGTGGCCGAGGCCGCGGTGGTGGGGCGCCCCGATGACTTGAAGGGGCAGGCCCTGGTCTGTTTCGTGACCCTCAAGACGGGCCAGAAGCCTTCGCCCGAACTCAAGAACGAGCTGCGCAACCACATCGGCAAGGAGATCGGCCCGGTGGCCAAGCCCGACGAGGTGCGTTTTGCCGAGGCGCTGCCCAAGACCCGCTCGGGCAAGATCATGCGCCGTCTGCTCAAGCAGATCGCCAGCGGTATGGAGATCAAGGGCGACACCACGACGCTCGAAGACATCAACGTGATCGCCAAGCTGGCGGCCGGCGACGAGTGATGGGCGAGGAGTGAGGGCCGACGGCTATTGAGCCATCGGCCACCTCCGCTGCGAGGTTGACCGTGCCGTCGGTCCCGTCGGTCTCGTCGGGAAACCCCGGCCATCCACGGCGTCTTCGGACGTCGTGGCCGGTGTTGTCATCGGGAGCGATCGCGCTGGAATCGGTCGCGTTCCCGGCGGTTGTGGGCCTTGAGGTCGAGGTGCACCTGGTTCAGTTCGCCCCCGATCTGGGCAATGAAGGTGGCGCAACTCGAGGCCAGGGCTCCGAACCCCTGCACGGTGTCCCGTTCGGCGTGGTCATCGGTGATCACGAGCACCTCGCCATACGCCTTGAATCGATAGGCGGCCCGTTCAATGAGGTCGTCGGCGGTCTGCCCCGCCTTCGAATACAGCACTTCGACCGCCCTCGGATCGGGAGATCGGGTCCGGCCATGCAGGCCTCCGCTCTGGCCATCGAAGAACACGGTGATGGGGGTGCCCAGGGCCGCCTGGTATTCTTCGAGGCAGGCGATGAGCGCGTCGCGAGCCACGGCCGAATGGCGCGCCGACTTCGGAGCCAATTCGGGCCAGGCGTGCAGGAGGCTGTAGCCATCCACGAGGATGCGGATCAGAGGCATCGTGAGGCGGCAACCGTCCACGGAATCCCGGGCGATGCAAGGGCCGGAGTGGAGGGCCCGAGTGCGACCGGCCGGGTGGGGGTCGAGGCCGCCCCATTCCGACCGTCATTGCGCCTCGGAATCCGGCCACGCCGGGAGTTTCGGGACAGGAGGTTCGGGGGCAATTGAACTCGGAAGGGCGGTGCCGTAGCCTCCGGCCATGATCTCCCGGAGGGTTTGGGCTGCGTGTCTGCTGATGCTGTGCGTGGGGCTTGGGGCCAGGGCCGAGGTTCGAGCTCCGTGGCATTCGGGGCGCGTCCAGGGTTCTCCCGAACCGCCGCCCCGCGCCCAGGTCGACCGTGTGTTTCCGAAGCTCCAGTTCAAGGATCCGGTCGAATTGGTCTTCGATCCCTCGGGCACCCGGCTCTGGGTCTTGGAAGTGGGCGGCCGTCTGGTGTCGTTCGCTCCCCGGGCCGACGTCGGAGCGGCGGATCTTGCGCTCGATCTGTCCCAGGTGCGCCAACCCTTCGCCCAGGCGTTGGGGTTCGCCTTCCACCCGGGATTCGCCACCAACCGGTTCGTGTACTGGGTGTATGTGGTTCGCGACCGGGATCCGGCCGGGACCCGCTTGAGCCGCTTCCGGGTGGAACCGACCGACCCGCCCCGGGTGGATCCGGCCAGCGAGCAGATCGTCCTCACGTGGATGGGGGGTGGGCACAATGGCAGCTCCCTCCAGTTCGGGCCCGACGGATTGCTGTATGTGTCCACCGGCGACGCGGCCGCGCCAGAACCTCCGGATGTGCTGTTGACCGGCCAGAACCTCGACGACCGCCTGAGCTGCATCCTGCGCATCGATGTCGATCGGCCCTCGGGGACGAATGCGTTCTCCATCCCACTCGGCAACCCCTTTGTCGGTCGACCCGGGGCGCTGCCCGAGATCTGGGCCTACGGCTTCCGCAATCCGTGGCGCATGTCGTTCGGGCCGGACGGGGCCCTGTGGCTGGGCGATGTGGGCTGGGAACTCTGGGAGACCGTCCATCGCATTAAGAGCGGCGGCTACAACGGCGGATGGAGCCGCATGGAAGGGCCCCAGTTGGTGAATGCGAGCCAACACCCTCCCACGCCCATCCAGGAACCGGTGCTGGCCTTGCCGCACAGCGAGTTCGCCAGCATCACCGGGGGCTTTTTCCATGACGGCTCCGACGGATTGCCCGAGCTCAAGGGAGCCTATGTGTTCGGCGATTGGGAGACGGGCAAGGTGCGTGGGCTCCGGTGGGAAGGGGATCGGATCGTCTGGAACGAGGAGTTGTGCGACACATCCCTCAAGATCATCGCCTTCGCCCGGGATCCGGCGGGCGGGTTGCTGCTATTGGATTACCGACCCGACGCCGGGATCCATCGCTTGACCGCCCGCAAGGGGACAGGCTCGGGCGGGGCGTTTCCGCGTCGATTGTCGGAGACGGGGATTTTCGCCGACGTGGCCCGACAGGTCCCGGCGGCCGGCGTGGTCGAATACGCCATCACCGCGCCCCAGTGGGCCGACCATGCCCGGGCCCGGCAGTGGGTGGCCATCCCGGGGCAGGGCGTGGTGAAGACCCGGGTGGGGCGCGAGTCGCACGAGCGGCGCTGGGAGTTTCCGAACCAGTCGGTCTTGGTGAAGACCCTGAGCCTCGAACGCGAGGTGGGGCGTCCGGAATCGGCCCGTCCGATGGAGACCCAGCTGTTGCATCAGAACGGCGACGGGTGGCAGGCCTACAGCTACCGCTGGAACGAGGCCGGCACCGACGCCGATCTGGTTCCGGCCGCCGGTGCCGTGGCCGAGTGGACCCTGCGCGACGCCCACGAGCCCGGCGGCGTCCGCACCGAGACCTGGCGGTTCGCCTCGCGGGCCGAATGCCTGCGATGCCACAACCCCTGGGCCGGTCCGCCGCTGGCCTTCAATTTCGAGCAACTGCTGGGCAAGGCCGATCTGGGTGAGGCGGGCCGCCTGGCTTCGCTCGGTGTGCTGGAGATCCACGACGACCTCAGGTCGGTGGCCCGAATGCGCTCGCCGTCGGATGAGAGCGCCGATCTGGAGTCCCGTGCGCGGTCCTGGTTGAGCGCCAACTGCGCCCATTGTCACCGGTGGGGAGCCGGTGGTGCGGTGTCCCTGTTCCTCAATCACGATCGCCCGTTGGCCGACAGCCGCTTGATGGATGTGCCTCCGGCGCGGGGAGGTTTCGGCCTGCTCGAACCCCGACTCGTCGCTCCGGGGGATTCGTGGCGCTCGGTGCTCCTCCACCGCATCAGCACCGAGGGGGCCGGTCGGATGCCCATCCAGGGTTCGCGGCGCGTCGACGAGGCCGGCGTGGCCCTCGTGCGCCGGTGGATCGACAGCCTGTCGCCGCCGACGAATTCCGGGGTGGCCGTCCGTGCGGCCCGGTCCCGCCTGGCTTCGACATCGACCGAGGCGCTGCCGCTCGACGAGACCTCCGGCGCCTTGGCCCATCTCGGGCGCATGCCTCGCCCGGATCCCGCTGTGGTCCAGCGGGCCCTCCGCTCCACGAACGGGCCGACCCGGGACCTGTTCCAACGCTTCGTGCCCGCCTCCCAACGGCGACGGGTGTTGGGTGAGGGTTGGGAGGCGGCGGCCCTGCAAGGCGTGATCGGTGACGCTCAACGCGGTCGGGCGATCTTCCATGCCGACACGGGACCCCAATGCGGCCGTTGCCATGAAGTGCAGGGGCGGGGGCGTCGGTTCGGGCCCGGGCTCGATGGCATCGGCTCCCGGTATGTGGGAACGGCCCTGTTGGATCAGATCCGCTGGCCATCCCGGCAGGTGGCTCCCGAGTATGCCCTCCATCAGATCGAGACACACGAGGGCCTCCAGTACAGCGGATTCGTCGTCTCCCGAGACGCACAGGCCCTACGCCTGCAGACCGAAGGCTCAGGATTGGTCACGGTGCCTCTCGACCGTCTCGCGAGCGACACCGTCTCCCCCGTCTCGGCCATGCCCGAAGGGTTGCTCGACGCGTTGACCCCTCAGGAGGCGGCCGACCTGTTGAGCTATCTGAGCGGTCTGAAGGCCGGGAACTGATCAGCCCATGTCGGCCGTGAAATACAGGATCCGGCTGCAGCTGGGGCAGGCCACGAGTTCCGCTTGGCCCTTGGCCGAAACGATGGACTGGGTGGGCAGCTTCATGTGACAGCCCCCGCAGACGCCGCCGGCGACACCGACGATGAGAGTGTCGCCCTTGGTCTTGAGCAGTCGGTCGTAGCGACTGATCACCGACGGATCATCGATGCCCGCGGCGGCCGTCGCGCGCGCCTCGGTGGCGGTGGCCAGTTCGGTGGCCAGATTCTTTTCGCGGGCGGCCAGGTCGGCCAACTGCCGGTCGGTTTCAGCCTTGAGGGCCGCGTAGGCCGCGGTCGCGACAGCCAACTGCCGGGTGGCCGTCTCGCTGCGCTCCATCAACTCCAACTGCTGGTCTTCGAGTCGTGAGATCTCCCGCTGGCTCGTCTCGATCTGATGCTCGTAGGCCTTGTACTGGTCGTTGCTCCGGGTCTCGTTCTGCTGGGCCCGCACCTTGCCGATGCGGTCTTTGAGGGCGTCGGCATCGAGTTCGAGCTTCTTGCGGTCGCTTTCGATCTGTTGGACCTGCTTCTTGATCGCGTCGTGCTCCGCGGCACCGGCGGCGGCCTTGTTCTGGATCAGTTGCCGTTGACCGGGAACAGCGGCGACCTCGGCCCGGACGCGGAGGAGTCGACGGTCGCGGTCCTGGAGCACCAGCAGTTTCTCGATGATCGGGAGCATGGGTGACCACGCTATCGGCTCGATCCCTGCTGAGCAAGGCCCCGAACTCGCACTCCCACAGACACACTGGCGCACCGCGAAGTAGGCGTTATCCTCAGGACATGATGCGTTCTTATTCTTCAATGACAGGGTATCGGGGCGCGCTCTTGGCGGCGCTGCTGTCGGTGACGGTGCTGGGCAAGGATTCCTCGGCCGTGACGGCCAGTCCCGCGCTGGATTTGGCCCGGCAACTCAATCAGGCGTTCGTCGAGGTGGCCGACTCGGCCTCCCAATCGGTGGTCGTCATCAAGGTCAAGACCAAGGAAGACCGCGAGGGCGGCGAACTGGGTGGAAACCCCTTCCTCGAGCAGTTGCCCGAAGAGCAACGCCAGCAATTCGAGCGGTTCTTCGAACGGTTCCGCGGTCAACAACCCCGGCGCCAGCGCTCGCAGCCCGATCCGACCGATGCCGAGGGCAATCCGTTCTACAACGGCCGAGGGTCCGGCATGGTCATGCGTGAAGACGGCTACATCCTCACCAACAACCATGTCGTCGAAGACGCCGAGGCCATTCTGGTGGTCTTCAAAGACGGCCGCGAGGTGAAGGCCGAGGTCCGCGGTCGTGATCCCGAATCCGATCTGGCGGTGGTCCAGTTGTCCGAGAAGGTCTCCGGGCTCGTTCCGGTCAAATTCGCCGACTCCGACAAGGTCAAGGTGGGCGAATTCGCCATCGCCATCGGGGCTCCCTTCGATCTCGAGTACAGCGTCACCTTCGGTCACGTGAGCGCCAAAGGGCGTCAGGTCGAAGACATGCGAACCTTGTCCGATCAGGATTTCATCCAGACCGACGCCAACATCAACGTGGGCAACTCCGGCGGTCCGCTGGTCAACATCAACGGCGAGGTCATGGGGGTGAACTCCATGATCCGCACCTCGATGGGCGTGGGGGTGGGCATCGGCTTCGCCATTCCTTCGAACCTCGCCCGTGAGATCGGCGACCGGCTCATCGAGGAGGGGCGTTTCGTGCGGTCGTGGTTGGGCATCGGCATCGCCGACCTGCGCGAGTACCGCCGCTTCCGTGACATCGACACCAAGGCCAAGGATGGCGTTGTGGTGCGCTCCATCGAGCCCACTGGCCCGGCCTACGGCTCGGATCTCAAGCCGGCCGACGTGATCACCTCGGTCGACGGCAAGACCGTGTCGACCACCCAGCAGTTGCGCAGCCTCATCTCGCGCAAGAAGGCGGGCACCGAGGTGGTGCTCGATGTGTTCCGGCGCGACGAGAAGATCCGCATCAAGGTGAAGCCCGACGAGAAGCCCACGCGCGACACCCT
>JAIXXC010000111.1 GCA_027490985.1 Verrucomicrobiales bacterium | reverse complement strand
TCGGGAGGGGACACCGCGGTCGGCGGTTGGAACGCCCAATGGGGCACATAGTCGGCTCCGGCGCTGATCCAGTCCTCCAGAGTCTTCTTTTCCGCTGCGGTGAGCGTGTGCCGTGTGCTCGGTGGGGGCATCACTTCGTCGGGATCCTTCGAATGGATCCGGGTCACCAGTTCGCTCGCGGCGGGTTTGCCCGGCACCAGGGCCACCGCTCCCGATTTCGCGGCCTTGATCGCCGCGTCGCGGACATCGAGCCGGAGTCCCCCCTTGCGCGTCGGTTCGTCGGGGCCGTGGCACTTGAAGCAGTGCTGCGAGAGGATGGGTCGGACCTCGGTGTTGAAGTCGGGGCCGGTTTTCTGTGGGCCCGCCAACAACGGTGCGGTCAGCACGGTCAGAGCCCCGACCCAGGTCAGAGCGGTCCGGGTGATCCACCCTGTACGGGGGGCTCGTTGGGGCGATCGACGATGTTCCACGGCTTTTCCGACGATGAAACCCGTCGCAAAAGTCAGACCAGCAGAAAGTTCAGCGCTCTCGGGTCCAAACCGCCTCCGATCCTGTCGTCGATTCCGGGTGACAGGTCGCGACGCCGGATCCGCGGAGGCCCTTTGACCCGGGCCACCGAGTTGGTGCAAGGTGACCCGATGCCTTCGATTCGTGTCCTGTCGCTGTTCTTCGCGCTGGGGTGGTCCGCCCTGGCGGCGTCGATCCCCGAGTTCATTCGATCCGCCCGGGACCTCCACGGGGCCGCCGGCGAAACAGCGGCCCGGTTCTTGGCCGAACACATGACCGAAGCCGATCGGAGGGAGCTCGGCGACGAGTTTCTCCGCGAGAACCTCGACCTGGCCTTCCGGGCGCGGAAGGAGTTCCCCTGGGCCGCGCAGGTGCCCGAAGCGGTGTTCCTGAACGACGTGCTGCCGTATGCGGTGTTCGACGAGCCCCGGGATCCGTGGCGGGCCGAACTGATGGCGATGTCGCGCGACTTGGTGAAGGACGCCCGTACCGCCAGCGAGGCGGCGCAGGCGTTGAACCGCCAGCTCTTCAAGCTGGTGAACGTCCACTACAACACCGGACGCAAGCGGCCCAATCAAAGCCTCAAGGAGTCCAAGGCCCTGGGCAAAGCCACCTGCACCGGGCTGTCGATCATCCTGGTCGAGGCCTGTCGCTCGGTAGGCATCCCGGCGCGGGCCGTGGGTACCCCGATGTGGACCAACGAGCGGGGCAACCACACCTGGGTGGAAATTTGGGATGGCGACTGGCATTTCGCCGGAGCCGACGAGTACGACGCGGCCGGGTTGGACCGGGGTTGGTTTGTGGGCGACGCCTCGAAGGCCCGGGCCAATGAACCGCGCCATGCGATTTATGCCACCTCGTGGAAGCGCGACGGCTTGTCGTTCCCGATGGTCTGGGCCCGCAACAGCACCGACGTGGCCGCCGTCAACGTGACCGCCCGCTACGCCAAGACCGACGCCGCTCCGGTCGAGATCGCCGCGCTGGGCGTGCGTCTTTGGGATCGCTCGGGCGGCACTCGCCTCTCGGCCAAGGTCTGCGTGCTCGACGGCGTCCGGAGATCGTGTGCGCTGGCCGACACCAAGGCCGGCACGGCCGACCTGAACGACATGCCCCGCTTCAGCCTGGCCCCGGGAGCCCAGGGGTGGCTTCGCTTCACGGTGGGTACCGAAGTGCGCGAAATGCCCTTCGGTCCGCTCGCGAAGGGCGACTCCACGGTCGATGCCCGCTGGGCCGAGTTGACCCCGGCGTCGGCCACGGTGGATGCCCTGCGCGAGTGGCTCGATCTGCCGGCCAACCGTCGCCCGGCCGACAGCGATCTGCTTTCCCGAGCCCTTTCGAAGGCCGAATCCGAGCGGGTGCTGCCCATGGTCGCCGCCGATCGCATGGCCGAACTGGTGGCCGAGCGGACGCCCGAGATCGAGAAGAAGGAACTGGCGTTCGAGGGGAAGACCCTCCGCTGGCTCGAGAAGGAATTCGGCAAGGCGCCGGCCGGGCAGCGCAGCCTGTGGATCTCCATGCACGGGGGCGGCGGGGCCCCGAAGCAGGTGAACGACCAGCAGTGGCAGAACCAGATCCGCCTCTATGAGCCTGCCGAGGGATTCTACGTCGCGCCTCGGGCACCCACCGACGCCTGGAACCTGTGGCACGAAGGCCACATCGATCCGATGTTCCAGCGTCTCATCGACGACTATGTCGCCGTGCGGGGGGTGAGTCCGGACCGGGTGTACCTGATGGGCTACTCCGCCGGGGGCGACGGGGTCTGGCAGTTGGCGCCGCGCATGGCCGATCGGTTCGCGGCCGCCTCGATGATGGCCGGCCATCCCAACGAGGCGTCGCTCCTGGGACTGCGGAACCTGCCCTTCGCCATCTTCATGGGAGGCAACGACGCGGCCTACAACCGCAACCGGATCGCCGCCGAACGCGGTGCCGAACTGGACCGCCTCGCCCGCGAGGATGCCGGTGGCTACGTCCACCAAGTGAAGATCTACGAAGGTCTGGGCCACTGGATGAACCGCAAGGACGCCGAGGGGGTTCCCTGGATGGCCGGCTTCGTCCGCAATGCCTGGCCCGACAAGATCGTCTGGCAGCAGGACGACGTGGTGCATCGCCGCTTCTATTGGCTGCAGGTGCCGGCCGAGGTGCCCATCGGTGAGCGCGCCAAGCTGGTGGCCCGTGTCCAGGGTCAGGAGATCGTGCTCGAGGGGGATGTGCCGCCGAGCCTCCGCCTGCGGCTCTCGGACCG
>JAIXXC010000073.1 GCA_027490985.1 Verrucomicrobiales bacterium | reverse complement strand
TCAACAACGACCCTCGGGCCGTGATCAAGATTCCCTCCGGCTGGTTTTCCGCGACAGCCGTGCCTTCGGTGTAGGCGAGGAGTGTGGTCCCTGTCGAGCCTTGTCCTGAACGGGGTCGCAGGACCTCAGAGCTTCTTCCAGGCGGCGACGAACATGCCGTTGCCGGCCGTGTCTTGGGGCCAGAGGTGCAGTTGGGTGACCGGAGGCTCGTCGGGCTGGAAGGGGTTGACCACCGCCAGCGTGTCGAAGTCGCTGCGCTCCTGGGTGAACCAGTCGGCGACCCCGGTGGTCTCGGCATGGCTGAGCGTGCAGACCGCGTAGATGAGGCGGCCGCCCGGTTTGAGCGAGTCGGCCACGTTCATGATGAGTTGCCTTTGGATCGCGGCCAGTTCCTCCACGTCTTGGACGGTGGTGGTCCACCGGGAATGGGGATTGCGCCCCCAGGTACCCAGACCGGAGCAGGGCGCATCGAGCAGGATGCCGTCGAAGCGGGTCTTGGTGGGAGGGTGTTCGGAACCATCCCAGTGCACGGCGCGGTAGTTGAAGCACTTGGCGCGGCCGGCCCGCTGACGCAGGCGATCCAGTCGCCAGGCGGCCCGGTCGCTGGCCCAGATGAGGCTCTTGCCTCCCATCAATGCCGAAAGGTGGAGAGTCTTGCCACCTTCGCCGGCACAGGCATCCCACCAGACCTCGCCGGCCCGCGGGGCGCAGATGCGGCCCACGGCCTGGGAGGCGATGTCCTGGATCTCGAACTGGCCCGCTTGGAACCCCCGATCGAGGAACAGGTCTTCGCGGCCGGCATAACGGAAGGAATCCGCGAACGGGCCCGGGTGCAGATCGCGAAGCCGTTGGGACACTTCTTCGGTGAACTCGGGCCGGCTCCGGATCCAGAGCGTCGGTTCCTGTTGGAGGGCACGCGCCAGAGCGGCCGTGGTCGGAAGGTGCGCGGTCGCCCAGTCGGGCACGGAGTTCCGGACCAATTCGTCGTCGGAGAAGGCCTTGGGTTCGGCCGCGAACCGGGCCGCGAGCCGGAGTCCGTCTTCGATGCGCGACTCGAGCGGGCGATCACTGGCGAGCCACCGCTCCCATCGGAAATAGCTGAAAACGGCCCGACTCACCCACGTGGCATCGGAGGGGGAAAGCCCGCGACGGCGGAAGAGGGTTTGTCGCAGCACCATGTCGGCGGGCGTCTCCACCGACGATCGGCTGACGATGCGCGCCGCCAATTGCAGGGGAGTCATCTGCGACGGAGGGATGCCTCCGGGCTCGTCGGCGGCTTCTTCGGGACGGGGCAGTGGGCGCCGGGACTCCGGTCGGCCGCCCGGTCCCCGCTGTGGGGCTCCTTGCTGTTGGGGCCTTCGCTGTTCGGAGCGAGTGTCGGGATGACTGCCAGGGCGTCCGTCGGGGCGGCCATCGAAGCGTCCGGTGGGGCGGGGGCCTCCCTGGGGGCGATCCTGACGCGGCCGGAACGGACCCCGCTGCTGGGGGAACCGGGGGCCTCGTGGCGGTCGGTCGGCCCCCCGACGAGGACCTGGGTTGAAGTCGGGCGAATCGGACTGGGGAGGGTTCATTCTTTCAAACGGCGTGCATGGACACGGGCGACATCGCCCATGTAGTCGTCGCGAGGCGCCATGTCGGCGGCGGCGCGGATGTGTTCGGCGGCCCGGGTCTTGTCACCGGTCGCCTCGAAATACAGGCCCAGATACAAGCGGGCATAGAACAGGTGCTTCTGTCGGCCACGGGGTTCGGCCGGGGTCTCCTGCGCGGCCTTCATGACATCGGCGGGCGTGGCCGTCCCGGCGAAGAGGCGGTGGACTTCGCGCATCGGCACCCGCGTGTCGCCCTCGATCGGGATGAGCCGGGCACGGGCGGTCTCGAGGTTCTTCTCGCGGGCCGTGCACAGGAAATGCCAGGCGGCGTTTTCGACATCGTCGGTGTTCACCGTCTGGTGCGATTCGAACTGACGGCGCCCGTCGGCAAAGCGACCGGCATAGTAGAGGGCGATGCCCCGCTGCCAGTTCTGCGGGCGCATCCGGGGTTCCAGCTCGTTGGCCCGGTCGAAGTCGATCAGGGCCTTGTCGATGTCATTGCGTCGGAAATGAAGCATGCCCCGTTCTTGCACCAGGTAGGGCGATTTGGGCTCGCGCCGGATGGCTTCGCCGAAGTCGGCGATGGCTCCGTCGGCATCGCCGATCAACCCGCGCATCTGGGCCCGAAGGTGCCAGGCGCGCACCTCGTCGGGCTTGTCTTTGAGCAGGCTTCCGAGGGTGGCGATGGCATTGGTCGGGTCGCCCTTGCGCATCAAAGCCATGGCCCCTTCGATGGACGGGGTTTCGGCGCCGACCGCGACCGAGGCGGCCAGAGTCAACGGGATGAGCCAGCGGGTGAACTGCATGCTTGGGGACAGATAGGAACCGGCCCCGGCGTTCAGGGCCAGAGCATTCTCGAAGCGACTGAGCCGGAGCGGGCGATGCTTCGGCTGAAAGTTGGGTGACAGGCTGGACTTCAGGGCCGGTTCATTGATTGTCTGCAGCGCCATCGAATCTCCCATGAGTGCCACCCCCGATTCTTCATCCCTCGCACCGTACCGGGCCGCCAGTGACCATCTGGGCCGCGTGCGTTCCGAGATGGCCCGGGTGATCGTGGGGCAGCAGGAGTTGGTGCATCGGCTCCTCGTGGGTCTGGTGGCCCGTGGGCACATCTTGTTGGAGGGTTTGCCGGGTCTGGCCAAGACGGCGAGCGTGAGCGCTCTGGCCCGGGCCACCGACTGCCAGTTCTCGCGCATCCAGTTCACCCCCGACCTGTTGCCGGGCGACATCACCGGGACGTTGATCTACGACCCGCTGCAGGGCACCTACTCGACCCGGCAGGGCCCCATTTTCGCCAATCTGGTGCTGGCCGATGAAATCAACCGCGCCCCGAGCAAGGTGCAGTCGGCGCTGCTGGAGGCCATGCAGGAGCGGCAGGTGACGATCGGCGACAAGACCTGGCCGTTGCCCGAGCCCTTCCTCGTCCTGGCCACCCAGAACCCGATCGAGCAAGAGGGAACCTATCCGCTGCCCGAGGCCCAGATGGACCGCTTCATGTTGAAGGTGGTGGTGGGCTATCCCTCGGCCGAGGAGGAGTTGATCATCCTCGACCGCATGGCCAGCACCCGTCCGCAGTTGACGATCGACTCGGTGGTCAAACCCGAGGAGATCTCGGCCTATCAGGCGCTGGTGAACACCATCCACGTGGACGCGCTGGTGCGCGATTACATCGTGCGTCTGGTGGTGGCCACCCGCGAGGCGGCCGCGGGCACGGGCGTGGCACCGGAACTCAAGCGGCTGGTCCGGATCGGAGCCAGCCCCCGGGCGACCATCAATCTCACCCTCGCGGCGCGCGCCTGCGCCCTGATCGAGGGCCGCAACCACGTGACCCCCGATGACGTCAAGCGCATCGCTCCCGATGTGCTGCGTCACCGCATTCTGCTGACCTACGAGGCCGAGGCCGAAGAAGTGACCGCCGAGAGCATCGTGCGCACCCTGCTCTCGAAGGTCAAAGTGCCCTGACCGGTGCCGGTCACTTCGCCGGCAGGTCCTTGCGGGGGAAGAGCGGGATCGGCGCCCCCACCTGATGCCCTTGGGCCAGACCGCCCCAGGCGGATTGCTTCCAATCGGAAGCCTCTCCACACACCTTGAGTTGGGCGAAGATCTTGTCGGCGGTGGCGGGCATCACCGGTTGGACCAGCACCGCCAAGATCCGGCAGGATTCGATGAGGTTGTAGAGCACCGAATCCAGTCGGTCGGCTTGCGCGGGGTCTTTGGCCAAGTGGAAGGGCTTGGTCTCTTCGACGAACAAATTGGCCCGGTTGACCAGTTCCCAGGCTGAGATCAGCGCGCCCTGAGGGTCGTTGGCCAGGTAGCAGGCGCGGGTCTTCTCGACGGCCGCCGCGGCTTCGGCCGCCAGAGTGTCGGAGGGGGCCGGAACCACGCCGGCGCGGTATTTGTTGAGCATGTTGACGGCCCGGTTGAGCAGGTTGCCCAGACCGTTGGCCAACTCGGAGTTGTAGCGGACGCGGAAGCCCTCGTCGGTCCAGTTGCCGTCGGGGCCGATGCCCAGTTCGCGCACCACGTAATACCGGAAGGCGTCGAGCCCCCATTCGGCGATGATGGCCAGCGGATCGACCACGTTGCCCGTGCTCTTGCTCAGCTTCGCCCCGTCTTTCTGCCACCACCCGTGGGTCAGGATGGTCTTGGGCAACGGGGCTCCGAGCGCGTGGAGCATGATCGGCCAGTACACGGCGTGGAACTTGAGGATGTCTTTGCCGATGAGATGGATGTCGGCCGGCCACGCCGACAGGCCCGAGCCGCTGGGTTCGGTCGGTGCGGAGGAGCCGAGCGGGGCGAGGGCTGCCGGATCGCCCAGCGCGGCCGGGATGGAAAAGTAATTCACCAGCGCATCGAACCAGACGTAGGTCACATAGCCCGGGTCGAAGGGCAGGGGGATGCCCCACGAGAGTCGCGAGGAGGGACGTGAAATGCACAGGTCCTCGAGCTTCTGGGAGCGCAGGAAACCCAGCACCTCGTTGCGCCGATTGGCCGGTTGGACGAACTCGGGGTGCTTCTCGATATGGTCCACCAACCAGGCCTGATGCTCGCCCAGCTTGAAGTACCAGTTCTCTTCGACGAGCTCCTGGACGACGCCCCATTGGGGATCCCAGGAACCATCGGGATTGCGGTCTTTCTCGGTGAGGAAGGTCTCTTCCTTGACCGAGTAGAATCCCCGATAGGCCGACTTGTAGAAGTGCCCCGTGGCATGGAGGCGATTGAGCAGCGCGGTGACGATCCGCTGGTGACGGGCATCGGTGGTGCGCACGAAGTCGTCGTGGCTCAGGCCGAGCGCCTGGACGAAGGAACCCCACTGGACGGCGAGCCCATCACAATAGGCCTGGGGTGATTGCCCCAGTTCCTGGGCCGCCTGCTGGACCTTCTGGCCGTGCTCGTCGAGACCGGTCAGGAAGAACACCGATTGGCCCAGACTCCGTCGGGCCCGGGCGATGACATCGGCGACGACCTTCTCATAGGCGTGTCCCAAGTGGGGGGCGCCGTTCACATAATCGATCGCCGTGGTGATGTAGAACCGCTTGTCCATGTCGGCGCCATTCAAGCCGAGAAGCGCCGAAAACCGAAGTGTTTACTGGCGCCATGCCGTCCGCTCCCGCAGCCACAGCACGTCGGCGTTGCCGGGGGAGTTCTGCCCCAGATCCGAGGGGAGCGCCTGTTTGGCGACCATCGGGGGCGTGGTGCGACGATCGGTCCAGCGGTGGCCTTCGGCCCGTCCGTCGGCGTAATCCAGCACGGAGGCTCCGGAGTGGAGATTCGAGGGCCAGTTGGAGAGGGCGGTGTCGGTGGGGCCTTCGCCGGGATGCGTCAGGAACATCGAGTTGTTGAGGCTGTCGGGACGCTCGTCGATGAACAGGAAGGTCATGGACGGAGCGGGCGCGGTCATGTCGGAGATCCGACGGGCCGGACGGAAACCGGTCATCGCCCAGAGCGATTCGGGAGCCGTTCCGTTGACCCAGGCGTTGAGCGAAACGCTCCGGACCCGCGGGATCGATCGCCGGTTGTGGGTGGAACGCGACGGGTCTGCCGGGCAACGCCACAGTGCTGCGGTCTGGAGATAGCGCCCGAGATGCCCCTGCATCAGGTAGACTTGGTTGGTGTTGTCGGGGACATCCCGGTCCCACCGCAGGGTTCCCAAGGTCCAAGCCTTGGCCGGATTGTAATCGGCCGTCGAGTTGTTCGGGGGCACGCGGTCCTGGTTGTCCTCGGCGTAGAGAAGCAGGGCCAGGCTGGTCTGCTTGTGTTGGCCCAGGCATTGGGCGGTCTGGGCCTTCCGCTTGGCGCCCGCCAGGGCCGGAAGGAGCATCCCGGCGAGGATCGCGATGATGGCGATCACCACCAGCAACTCGATGAGCGTGAAGGCACGGCGCGACGCCAGGATGGAAAGGGGAATCCTCACGGGGTGAATCCCTGAGCTTCCTCCGGAGTCGGGTGATCCGACAAGTCCGGTGTAAGGGCCCGTGTCTGGACAAGGCCCGTCGACTCGCCGGGCTGGGTCGGGCCGGAACGATCCAACCGGATCGGTCAGAGGCTCAGTGCGTGCGGCCCTGGCGCCACTTGTCGAGGCCCACGGCCATGACGATGACCGCGCCGATGATGATCTCCTGGATGTAGGAATCCCATCCGAGTTGATTGGTGCCGTTGCGCAAAACCGCCATGAGCAGGGCGCCCATGAGGGATCCGCCGATGCCGCCGATGCCGCCATTGAGGCTGGCTCCACCGATGACGACGGCCGCGATGATGTCCAATTCCAAGCCCACGGCCACGGTGGGGTCGCCCTGGGTGAGGCGTGATTGCTGCATCAATCCCGCCAGGCCGAAGAACGCTCCGGCCAGCGTGTACAGCCAGAGCTTGGTCCGTTGAACCCGGACGCCGCACAACCGCGCGGCCGGTTCGCTCGAGCCGATGGCATACACATGACGTCCGAACACGCTGCGCCGCATGATGAAGCTGGCGACCACGGCCAGGCCCAGGGTGATCCAGACGCCGGGGGGCAGCGGTAGGAATCCCTGGGGGTTGGTGCGTTCCATCAGGGCATTGAGGCCGCTGCCGTCGGGGTTGTAGACCGCCTGCTTGCCGCTGATCCATTTGGCCCCTCCGCGCACGACGCCCATCATGCCCAGGGTGATGATGAACGGGGAGAGGCGGAGTCCGGCGATCAACCCGCCGTTGGCCGCGCCGATGAGCGCTCCGGTCCCCACCACCGCGGCCGCCGCCACCCAGGAGTTGTGCCCGGCCGTGAGCAGTTTGGCCCCGACCACCGAACTGAAGGCCACCGCGGCCCCGACACTCAGATCGATGCCGCCGCTGACGATGATCATGGTCATGCCGACGGCTCCGAGGGCCACGATCACGGTCTGGGTGAGGATGATGGCCGCATTGCGACCGGTGAAGAGGGTGGGGCGGGCCTCCTCGCTCAGCGCCAGCAACCCGAGGACGAAGATCAGGCCGAGCAGCGGCCCTGCGGTCTGCAGGTGGCGGCGCCAGGATGCGGGGCGGGGTGCGACAGGAGTGGCCATCGGATGACTTGGAAAACGGGCCATAGCCTGCCCGTTTCGGCCCGGGCCGCCAACCCCGGAAACCCGGAAACCGGGCCGGAAACCGGCGGGGAACCCCGATCGTGCCAAGCCCCCGATGAATCCGACTTGCCGATGGCGCGCTCGCGGGAACACCGTTGGCCCATGAATTCCCCGTCCCGTCGTCAATTCCTCAGGGATTCCCTCGTTCTCGCCGGAGGCGCCTATCTGGCCGGATGCCAGGCGCCCTATGTGAGCCGTCGCCGTGTGCTCGGAGCCAATGCGAAACTCCGCATCGCCGCCGTCGGTGTCGGCGGGAAGGGATGGACCGATGTCACCCAGGCCGGCGCCACCGAAGAGGTGGTGGGGTTGTGCGATGTGGATGCGGGGCGTCTGGCCCAGGCGGGCAAGACTTTCACCTCGGCCCGTCGTTTCGCCGATTGGCGTGCGATGTTCGATCAATTGGGCAACCAGATCGACGCGGTGACCGTCTCCACGCCCGATCACACCCATTTTCCGCCGTCGATGCGGGCCGTGCGGCAAGGCTGGCATGTGTATTGCCAGAAGCCGCTGACCCACACGATCTGGGAGGCCCGCGAGTTGACCCGGGCCGCGCGGGCTGCCGGTGTGGCCACCCAGATGGGCAATCAGGGGATGTCGCGGGCGGCGGTCCGGCGGGACGCCGAGTGGGTGAAGGGCGGCGTGCTGGGCTCGGTGCGGGAGATCCACTGCTGGACCGATCGTCCGGGCCCCTGGTGGCCGCAGGGCGTGCAGCGCCCCACCGATCGCCCGGCCGTTCCCCAAGACCTGTCGTGGGACCTGTGGCTCGGGACGGCCCCGCAACGGCCCTATCATCCGGCCTGGGGTCACTTCAAGTGGCGCGGGTGGTGGGATTTCGGCACGGGGGCCGTGGGTGACATGGGGTGCCATCTCCTCAATGTGCCCACGCTGGCGATGGACCTCTCGGGGCCGAGTGCGGTGGAAGCCACGGCCGAGGGGGCCAACGAGGAGACGGGCCCGGTGCGCTCCCATGTGATCTGGGACATCCCGGCCCGGCGCGGTCAGGCGGCGCTGCGGTTCCACTGGTATGATGGCGGGGCTCTGCCTCCCTCCCACCTCTTTCCGGGACAGCGCTATGACGGCAACGGTGTCTTGATGGTGGGCACCGAGGATACCCTGCTCACCAGCTACGAAAGCCTTCCCGGGGGTGGCAAACTCCGTTCGGGGCGGACCGCCGTCGACCTCAAGTCGATCGCGGAGTGCTTCGAGAAATACCCCGATTCCGAGGGGGCCCACTATCAGGAGTGGATCCGGGCCTGCAAAGGCGGGCCTCGGGCCCGTTCGGCTTTCGACGTGGCGGGCCCGGTCACCGAGACGCTGCTGCTGGGCAATCTGGCGATCCGCACCGGCCAACGCCTGGAGTGGGACTCCAAGGCGCTCAACGTGCGCAATCTCCCCGTGGCCAATCAGTATGTGAAGACGACCTACCGCCCGGGATTCGTGGGCTGAAATACCCGATCAGTCGCGCCCGGTGACAGCGCTCCGGACCGGAAAGGGGGTCCGGAGCGCATCCTCGGGGGAAGGGCGGCAGCCCCGAGTCGGCTGCGCCCGATCAGAGCGTCACCACGCGGACGTTCGAGATCGAATGGTCGGCCGCCAATTGATCGAGGCAGGCCTTGGGCGGGCGACTGTCGAGCACCAGGACCGTGAGCGCCAGACCGCCCTCGGTTTCGCGGCCGAGGCTCATGCTGGCGATGTTGACGTTGTGATCGGCGAGGATGCTGCCGAGCTTGCCCACCATGCCGGGGCGGTCCTGATTGTTGAGCAGCAGCATGGTGCCCGAGGTGGGGATCTCGACCGGCGTGCTGGAGACCCTGACGATGCGGGGATTCTGGGACGATCCGAAGAACGTGCCCCCGGCGCTGCCCACCTTGGTGTTGCCGTGGAAGAGTTGGACGTGCAGCCACTCGTTGAAGGTGACCGGTTCGTC
>JAIXXC010000193.1 GCA_027490985.1 Verrucomicrobiales bacterium | reverse complement strand
GGTTCAGGCCGCCTGGATCGAGACGGTGAAGATCCCCTCGTCGGCCAACACCCACAGGTCTCCGGAATCGGGTTCGCACAACAGATTCCAGCAGCGGAAGAGCGGTGGCGGAGTGTCTCCGCGATTGGGCAGCGCGCGTGGCAGCCGCTCTCCACCCTCGGTCCACAGGTGGAACCGTCCTTCGGTCTGGTGGCCCGGTTCACTGCCGGTCAGGAAGAGCACACTTTCCAACAGGGGATGGTGGATGGCACGCCGCGGGCCCATAGGCATCCATTCCTGCACTCCGAGAAGTGGACTCCACCGTTGGTGATGCAGATCGAGTTTCCAGAAATCGGACAAGGGATAGAACAGGCCGCCGAATTGCTTCAACCCCGGTTCCTTCAAGCCCTCCTGACCGTCTCGATTGCCCGCGCCACCCCAGCTGTACCAGGTTTTCCGGTCTTTTCCCGGGAACAGTTGAGAGCTGCCACGCGGCCAGGGCAGTTGGGGAGAGGTCTCGGTGATCTGCTCCCAAAGCCCCGCCTCCGGACTGTATTCGTACCGGCGATTGTGGGCCCGGAAGTTTCCGTAGCCGGCGAACATCCCGATCCGGCGGGAAATCGGGTTCACATAGCCCGAGCCCGTGAAATCCAGCCGATTCAGCGCCTTCGTGGGAAGGGGTTCCGGCTGGGATCCGTCGAGCGGCATGCGGAACACCTGCCCGGTCACCGACTCGCAGAAGACCAGGTCCTCGGACCAGGGACAGAAGGTGCAGAACGGGATGCGGGTCGGGCCCTTGGGGAAGGCGTCGTATTTCCACTGATGCTGGTCCAGTTGGAAGCGCTGGAAAAACGTGCCGCGGGAATCGGCCGAGACGCTGTAGAGCATCCGCGTCCGCCAGTCGCAGGTGAGGCTGGTGGATTGCCACAGTTCGTAGCCGAAGCGCTTCTTCGACCGATGTCGCCACACCGCGCGGTGCGACGGGAGGTTGCGCATGATGAACACCCCGGCCACGCCGGATCCCACCGTCAGGGCGGCGGCCAACGCCTTGCGTCGGGACAGTCGGGTCCGACCTTCCCGCGTCTGCAACAGGGTCGCGCCGAAGCCGGTGGCATCCGGGAACCGATGGCTGACGCGCACGTCGGTCGCCCGGATCAGGGCTTCGTTGAGCAGCCACCCGTGCCGCTGCCAGTGGGGCTCGCTCAAGACATGCACCGGCAGTTTTGGGAACTGATAGCGCTCCAGGCCGCTCCAGAGTTCGTAGAGCGTGCGCCCCAGCGCGAAGACATCGAGTCCGAAGGAACCATGCTTGTCGGGAGGGTAGTATCCGTCGGATCCGAGATGCCGATGCGGTTGCACCGACCGGCTCACCGAGCCGTAGTCGCCGAGCACCGGAAGCCCGTCGATGAAGAGGATGTTCGACGGCTTGATGTCGAGGTGCATCAACCCCTCCCGATGCAGCGCTTCCACGGCAGACGCCAATCGGATGCCCCAATCGATCACCGTCAGGGTGGGGGTGCGATCCGCGGACCGACAGCGATCCGCGAGGGTGGCCGGTTGGTATCGCAACGGATCCTCGGGCGGAGTGCCGTGGGTGTCGTCGGCCAATGGGTACCGTTCCCACAGGATCCCGGTATCGGTGTTCACACCCCAGTCGAGCATCGGCAGCAGGCCGGGAGTGGCCTGGGACACCCGCATCAGGTCATTGCGCAGGGTGATCTGATCCTGCAGGTGCGCAGGGTCGTTCGAATAGGTCAGCTTGAGGCAACACGGGCGATACCCGGGATCGCGGACCTGCATCACCCAGGAGGTGTGACGCTGGGAGATCGTTTGGATCAGTTCGTGATCGGGGGGCAGCGGCGGGACTTCCCGTGTCATGGTGAGGGCAGATGGACCTCCTCACTGAGTAGCTGATTGTAGGCCTGTCGGACCACTTTTTTGATGCGGTGTGCGATCAGTCGCACGTTGAAGTGGCTGGTGTTGAAGAGCTTGGCCACCTCTTTCGAACTGAGCCCCTGGATCGCATAGGCGTCGAAGATCTGCCAATGCTGGGGCGCGACCTGACTCCGGGCCCGATTCAAGGAAAGGGTCCAGAGATGCGATTCGGCCTCGATGCGTTCTTCGCTCGAGGGTTGGCTGCCGTCGGTCGGCTCCATCCATTGCTGCACCAGGGCCAACACCTTGGGCGGGAGCTGCGCCTGGGGGGAGTTCTTGACCGCATCGATGATGTACCGGTTCACCACATCGGTGAGCCAGGCCCGGAGCGAGGTGCGCTCCCATCGGGCTCCGTCTTTGCCGATCTGGATGGCCAGTTGCGACAGCGCCTCTTGCACGATTTCCTCCGATTCCTGAGGGGTCAGACCGCTCTTGCTGCAGTGGTTCAGGATGGGGGCGCGGTAGACCGACAAGAGTTGCTCCCACGTCTTGTTGTCCGTGAGATCCTTCGCGGCTGTGAGCCATTGGGCATTGGTGGTGGGAGCTTCGAGCATAAGCGACGGAGGTTCAGTTGTTTTGGTACATCGGCAGGGTTCGAAACCGGGTGTAAAAAAAGTGATCGGGGTGAAATTTACTTTGTAACACCCTCGGGCTGTTTGACCGGGCCATGGAAGCGATTCGCCCAGGCAGGGTTGGAGCTCGCGGGAACGGGCTGCCCATGGCAGCTTCCGCTGCATGGATCGGCGATCGTTCTTGGCGGGGTTGGGGTCGGTGGGGTGGGCCTTTTCCGGGCTGCCGATGCGCGCTGCCGATCGCCGGACTCACACCCTTTCCACGACCATCCTGATCGTCGGGGGGGGCGTCGGGGGTGTGGCTGCGGCGCTAGCGGCCTGCCGGGCCGGCCATCGGGTGGTGCTCACCGAAGAAACCTTGTGGCTGGGGGGGCAGTTGACCTCGCAAGCGGTTCCGCCGGACGAGCATCCGTGGATCGAGGAGTCGGGCTGCACGCGCAGTTACCGCGAGTTCCGCGACACGGTGCGGAGCCGTTTCATCCAGGAGTTCCCGGTGACGGCGGCCACGGCGGCCGTGGCGAGGCTCAATCCCGGGGGCGGATGGGTTTCTCGCCTCTGTCATGAACCCGGGTTGGCGCGGTCGGTGATCGAGTCGATGCTCGCACCCCAGGTCGCCGCCGGGCGCCTGACGATCCTGCTGGGGCATCGGCCCGTCGCCGCCTCGGTGCAGGGCGACCGGTTGGAGTCGGTTCAATTCGAGCCCGTGACCGGGGGGCGTCGTCGGACGGTGTCCGCGCGCTGGGTTCTTGAAGCCACCGAATTGGGGGACGTGCTGCCCTTGGCCGGAGTGGAGCACGTGACCGGAGCCGAAGCCCGGTCCGAAACCGGGGAGCCCTCCGCGCCGGAGAAGGCCGATCCTCTCGACCAGCAAGCCGTGACCTGGTGTTTCGCCCTCGAGCATCACGCTGGAGAGAACCACGTCGTGGGTCGGCCGGAAGACTACGCCCGGTGGCGCGATTATGTGCCCGCCATGACCCCGCCGTGGCCGGGGCGATTGCTGGCCTGGGAACACGCCCATCCGGTCACGCTGCAATCCCGCAGCCTCCCCTTCGATCCGGTGGGCGAGGGGGGCTTTCCCAATCTCTGGACCTATCGGCGCATCCGCGATGCGTCGCGATTCCGGGATCCGAAATCCCACCCGTCGGTCTGCCTGGTGAATTGGCCCCAGAACGATCACTGGCTGGCGCCGCTGGTGGGGCCCGGCGTGGGTGAGGAGCAGCGTCGCCAGCGGTTGG
>JAIXXC010000128.1 GCA_027490985.1 Verrucomicrobiales bacterium | reverse complement strand
ACTCTGGAGCGCGGGCGCATCGTCACCGATCCGCATCAACGGACGTCCCGGTCCGACGTCTTCGCGGCGGGTGATTGCTGCGGGCCTCACGAGGTCGTCCACCTCGCCGTGCAGCAGGGTGAGATCGCCGCCCACAACATTCTCAACCCCGGGCGCCTGCGGAGCATGGATGACCGGCTGCTGCTTTCGGTGGTCTTCACCTCGCCTCAGGTGGCTCAGGTGGGCCTGTCGGAACGCGAGGCCCTGAGCCGGGGGATCGCCTTTCGCACCGACCAATACCCCTTCAACGACCACGGCAAATCAATGATTCTCGGGGCGAAGGAAGGGTTCGTGAAGGTGCTGGCCGATCCGGTGTCGGGAGAGGTGTTGGGTGCGGCCTGCGTCGGTCCACAGGCCGGTGAATTGATCCATGAACCGGCCGTGGCGATGGCCGCCCGGATGACGGTGGCCCAGTGGGCGGCGGTGCCCCACTACCATCCGACGCTGGCCGAGATCTGGACCTATCCAGCCGAGTCCTTGGCCGAGTCGGTCGGTCGGTGAGAGCCCGGTCTGGGCGACGGTCCGTGCGGTGGGACCGGGCCTTGGGCGTGGTACACATTCCCCGGGGTGATTTGCGGTTCACGGGGCGTCGGGAATCCGTCAAGGTGCCGGTCATGGTGAAGGGGGCTCACGGTTCCGGGTTCTGGATTCTTTGGAGCCTCTGGATGTTCTGGCTCAGGGCCTGGCAGGGGCAGGCCGGCGACGATGTGGCGCTGGTGGGTCTCTCTGATCGATGGCGATACCGGGAGGTGGGATCGATGCAGACGGTGCCTGAAGGGTGGTTGTCGGAGGGCTTCGACGATTCCGGTTGGTGGGACGGTTCCGGTGGGTTCGGTACGAGCTATTACGGTGAATCCACCCGGTTTCCGAACACCAACGGGTGGGAACGGGTGCTTTTGCGGCGGGCCTTTGTGATTCCCGAAGGAACCGATGTACGCTGGCTATCGTTGAGGGTCGATTACTCGGGCGGTTGGGTGATGAGCCTCAATGGGCGGGAATGTCTGCGCCGGGGTTTTTCAAGTCCGCCTGAGACGCCTGTCCCGCTTTCGGCCGTTCCGGCCCCTCGGAGCTTCGGCAGCCCGGAGTTGATTCCGCTCGGACCGGCCGCGGGTTGGATCCGCCCCGGCACCAATTGGCTGACCCTCCAGTTGCATGCGGACGGCGTGTATTCCCGATGGCCGGTGTTCACCGGTGAGTTGTTGGCCAATTTTTCAAGGGCGCCCTACCTGCAGAATGTGTCTTCAAATCGGGCCGAGATCCGATTCCTGACGCCGTGGCCGCGCTCGGTTCGGGTGGAATACGGGGTGGCGTCATTGAACGAGGCTGTCGAATTGGGGCCCGAGGCCCTGCGGCATGTCGTCCGGTTGGAGGGGTTGCGGCCAGGAACGCGGTATCGCTACCGGGTGATCCTCGGGAAGGAGGGCGAGGGGGGCTCCACGGCGCCACTGAGCTTCCAGACCCTGCCCATGGCGGGGCCGCTGACGGTTCAGGTGGTCGGCGATTCCGGATGGGGCGACGCCTCACCGCACGCGGTGGTGGCGGCCATGATGCGATCGGAGGCCGACCTGGTGCTGCACGCGGGCGACACGGTCTACCCGGGGTTCTCGCCGTCCCTGGCCGACCTGCGTCTCTTGAGTGTCCTCAGGCCGTGGATGCGAGCCCGGCCTTCGGCCTTCACCTGGGGAAACCACGATCTCTACGCCGGGTTCGACCCGCTGGTGGAAATCTTCGGATCGCCCACCAACGACACCCCGGGTTGGGAGCATGTGGCCGAGATGACCGTCCCTCAGGCCTATTATTCGTTCGATGCCGGCGATGTGCATTTCGCGGTGCTGTTCCAACCCTTCCTGGGCCAATACCAGATGCGGACCAACAGTCCTCAGGCGCGGTGGCTCGATGCCGATCTGGCCGCCTCTCAGAAGCCCTGGAAGGTGGTCATGGCCCACATTCCCTGGGAGACCTCGTCGGCCCATCGGATCGACGACTCCAACTACAATGGGCGCCCGGATGGGGCGGAATTCGCCGAGGTGCTGCTGCCGATCGCCCGGCGTCATGGGGTTCAGCTGTATCTCTCGGGACACGATCACAACTATGAGCGGTTGATCCCGTTCGAAGGGATGACTTCGATCGTGACCGGTGGAGGCGGGGCCGCTCCGTACGGACTCCGAGAGGTGTCGTCGCTGCAGGCGGCCTTTCGGGTGGTCTACCACTTCACCCGGCTGCGATTCGAGGGCGATACGCTGAGGGTCCAATGCATCAACACGCAGGGGCAGGTGGAGGACCAGTCGGTGATCCGGCGCCGGCCGGCCTCGGCCTTGGTTCCGGTCGGGACTCCGGGGACTCCCGATGAGATGGCTTCGGCGCTGCAGACCCCTCCCTGGGAGGCCCACGGCATGACCCGAGCCCCGGGTATTCCGTCACTGACCGGGCGTTTCAGCAATCTGGGCCAATTGCGGGTGATGATGGACAGCACGAACCTGCACCTCGGACTCGACGGTCTGGCCCTCTCTCCCGGTTCGGACGCGTACCTGTTCCTGGAGGTGCCCGGCTTGCCGGGGGTGTCTTCGCTGGCCGGGTTGGGCGATGGGCGTCGGGATGCGAGCGACGATGGATCCGCTCAGGGAGCCGATGCCTTGGATTTGGCCGAGGGGGTGGCCTTCGAAGGGTTCCGCCCGGCGATCGGAATCGTGGTGAGCGATGTGTCGGCCCAGCGCCAGGATCCTCGCTTCCGGAGACCCGGTT
>JAIXXC010000141.1 GCA_027490985.1 Verrucomicrobiales bacterium | reverse complement strand
GGGCCCGGATTGACGGCGGTCTTCATCGGCACCTCTGGCGTGGGCAAGTCGAGCCTCATCAACCGGCTGGTGGGCGGCACGCTGCAGCCCACCTTGGAGGTGCGTGACAGCGACTCCAAGGGACGGCATGCGACCACCTGGCGTGAGATCATCCCGGTGCCGCAGGGCGGCCTGGTCATCGACACGCCGGGCATGCGCGAGTTTCACCTGTGGTCGGCCGACCTCGGTCTCGACACGGCCTTTCCCGACATCACCGAACTGGCCGTCGGCTGTCGGTTTCGCGACTGCACCCATGGCGCGGAGCCCGGTTGTGCCGTGAGGGCCGCGCTCGACTCGGGTGGCCTCGCCTCCGGCCGCTATGAGAGCTTCCGCAAGCTTCAGGCCGAGTTGGCCGAGGTGGAACGGGGCCGGGTCGAGCAGGAGCGTCGTGTCCGATCCTCGCGGCCCAAGCCCTCAGCTCGCCATGCCTTCCCCGACGACGACGGCGGCGACTCCGGCGGCGAAGAGTAAGGCTTAGGACAAAGCCCTCCCTCGCGGTTGCCGATTCTCAGGCATCCGGTGTTCCCGGCACAGCTCGGCTTCTGCGGCTGCGCACCGCAATCGAACCCCCTTCAAAACTCACTGGTCGGGGGCCGCTTTCGAAATTCGCGTTCAGGGCCACCTTGGCCTTCGATGAACAGCCCCGAGGCCCTGTATCCGGCGACCCGCGACGCGGCCCTGGCCCGTTGGCGCGCATTCCTGCCCCGGGCCTCGCGGTACGGCGCGCTGCGCAATCGGGTGGTCTCGGGCCACCCCGACGTGACGCGGTTGTCGGCGGCCGTGCGGGCGCGCTTGGTGACCACCGAAGAACTGGTGGGCTCGCTGCTCGAAACCCACCGCTTCGAGGCCGTGGAGAAACTCGCGCAAGAACTGGTGTGGCGCGATTACTGGAAGGGCTGGCTCGAGCTGCGGCCGGAAGTCTGGACCGCCTACCGTGCCGAGGTGGACCACCTGCGCCAAAGGGCCGATCCGGCCGTGCTCGAGAGGGCCGAGGCGGTCATGGCCGGTCGCGGTGGGATTGCGGTGATGGATCGCTTCGCCCGGGAACTGATCGAGACGGGCTACCTCCACAACCACGCCCGGATGTGGTGGGCCGGGTATTGGATCCACGTCGAACGTCTGCCCTGGGCGCTGGGGGCCGACTTCTTCTACCGACATCTGCTCGACGCCGATCCCGCGAGCAACACCCTCGGATGGCGCTGGGTCGCCGGGCTGCAGACGCGGGGCAAGGCGTATCTGCCGCGGCGCTCCAACCTGGAGAAGCATTGCGCCCCGGAATGGCTGGCCGATCCGACCGGGCTTGAACGGCTGGACGACTCGGTGGTGGCGGCGGTTCCGGTGCCCGACGACGGACCGGCTCTCCGGGGCCCGTGGGAATCGCTGCCGGAACACCCCGATGCGTCGAGGCTCGAGCCCGGCCTCGGGGGCCTTGGTGGCGTTGGCGGCGGTGGTGGGCGTTCGGGCCGCTGGGGCCTTTGGCTGCATGGCGAAGACCTGAGCGTGGAGCGGTCCGCGCTGGCGGGGTTCCATCCCGAAGTCGTCTTGAGCGTTTTCGATGCGCGTCGCGTCGCGGCCTTCGGGATGGCGGCGCCCCGCGTGGCTTATCTGAAGACTGCGCTGGCCGATGGACTGGCTCGTGCGGGCCGGCACTTCACCTGCCCCGCCGAAGCGTGCGAGACCGGCGAGACGCTGGCCGAGGCCTTGGCCCGGGTGGCCCGCGAGCGACGGCTCGACGGTTGGGTGGCCATGCGACCGTCCGTCGGTCCGCTGGGCGAGGCGATCCCGGCGATCGAGGCCGCTCTGGCCCGCGACGGTCGGCGGGTGCTCTGGTGCCGCCGCCGTTGGGACGAGCAGACCTGGCCCCAGGCGTCGGCGGGGTTCTTCGGATTCTGGGAAAAGGCCCGACGGCGCCTCTCGGCCGGAGCCCGTGATCCGCGGCAATCGGAGCTGTCGTTCGGATGAACCCGACCCTTCCGACCCCTTCCTTGAAGCGTCCGCGGCCCGGAGCCCGCTCCGACTGGCAGGTCGTGTGGTTCAAGCGCGACCTGCGGATTGCCGACCATGCGCCCCTGATGGAAGCGCTGCGGCACGGCCCGGTGCTGGGCCTCTATCTCTATGAGCCGGAGCTGCTGCAGTCGCCGGAGTGGGATGCGTCGCACTCGCGCTTCATCGCCGAAGCTCTCCGGGAGTTGGAGACCGAGTGGACCCGTCGAGGCGGGTGCCTGCTCCTCCGGCGGGGCGAGGCCGTCGAGCAATTGGAACGCCTGCACCGCGAGACGGGCTTCGTGCGGTTGTGGTCGCATGAGGAGACCGGCCAGCGCGTGACCTTCGATCGCGACCTGCGGGTGGCCCGGTGGTGCCGCGATCGGGGGATCGTCTGGGAAGAGCGGCGTCAGGACGGCGTGGTGCGCCGGCTCGCCCGTCGCGACGGATGGGCCGAACGCTGGGCGAGCCGGATGTCGGGACGGATCGAACCGCCGCCTCAGGTCCTCGGGCCGGGACGTCCGACCGGACTTGTGTCGGACGGCGTCCTGGGGCCGGAGGTGCTCGGCCAGGGACCGGTGATCCCGTCCGGATTGCAGGTGGGCGGGGAGACCGTGGCCCGGGAGGTCTTGGGGAGTTTCTTCGAGGATCGCGGGGTGGGCTATCGCACCGAGATGTCGAGCCCGCTCACCGCCGCGACCGCCTGCTCGCGGATCAGTCCGTACCTGGCCTGGGGTTGCGTTTCCATGCGCACCGTCCATCAGGCGGCCCTCCAGCGGCAGGAGGCGTTGCGGTGGCGGCGCAGCGCCGGTGAACCCCTGGACCGGCGGTGGTCGGGCGCGTTGTCGAGTTTCCAGGCGCGGCTGCGATGGCATTGCCATTTCATGCAGAAGCTCGAGGACGAACCGCGCATCGAGTTCGAGAACTTCAACCGCGCCTACGACGGTCTGCGCGAGGCCTTCACCGAATCCGACGAAGGGCAGCTGCGGCTGGAGGCCTGGCGTCAGGGGCGAACCGGATTCCCCTTGGTCGATGCCTGCATGCGATCGGTGCGGGCCACGGGTTGGTTGAACTTCCGGATGCGGGCGATGGTGATGAGCGTGGCTTCCTATCACCTCTGGCTGCACTGGCGTCCGACCGCGATCCATCTGGCCCGGTGCTTCCTCGACTTCGAGCCCGGCATCCACTTCAGCCAGGCCCAGATGCAGAGCGGCACCACGGGCATCAACACCGTCCGCATCTACAACCCCACCCTTCAGGCGATGGAGCAGGATCCCCAGGGGGTCTTCATCCGGCGTTGGGTTCCCGAATTGGCCGCCGTGCCCGACGCCTACCTCGCGGAGCCCTGGCGCCTGATGCGATCGCAGCAGGAGGCCAGCCGCTGCGTGATCGGCGTCGATTATCCGGCTCCGCGTGTCGAGGCGCGGCTCGCGGTTCAGGAGGCCAAGGCCCGGATCGCCCGGATCCGTTCGAGCACGGTGGCCCGCGAAGCCTCCCGACGGGTCTACCTGCGTCACGGCAGCCGGAAGCCGGGTTCCTTCCGGGGTTCCGACGCCGAGGCCCGCTACCGTGCCGGGCTGCTGAATCCCGACGCCGATCCGACAAGTCCTTTGGAACCCGGCCCTCTCCCGTCGGGTCCCTATCAGCCCGAGCTCTTCGGTTGAGCGAGGCGACCGGCACGGCCGCTTCAGCCTGCACGTCCGATTCCCTCGGACCGTTCGGGCCGACTCACTCCTCGACCAGGTGGAAGAAGCCGGAGGCGCGGGCCGGGTCGAGCGACAGTGGGATGCGGACGTTGCCGGAGGGGGTCACCTCCGGCTGCAGGCCCGTGTCCTGCCACTGGGCATGGGGCAGGCCGAGTTGGTCGGAGGTGCGCACCCGGAGCCGGCGGTCTTGGGCGGAAACCACCCGACCGGCCGAATCGATCGCCTGGAGTTCCAGGCGCCATTCCGAACCCGACACCGATTGGCCGACCAGACGTCCGCCGAACACCTTTCTGCGTTGGCCGATGCTCAAGATCCCCGGGGTGTACCGCACCTTCTGGACCGGTCGGGCATCGACCGTGGCGATGATCGAATCGAGGGGTACGGTCCCGAACCGCAGTTCGGTGGTGCCGCTCTTGGCCCGGACCCGGAAACCCGCCTCGACCAGCACCGAGACTCCCACCGGTGCCGAGCGCCCCGACGGTTTCCACAGCACGGCCCCGACGCGGCCTTGTGCCGCCCCGGTGCGGTTCTCCATGAACGAGGTCTCTCCGGGCGCCTTGAGGCCGATGAACTCCAGAGCCTGCGGATCGAACTCGAGGTTGAACGAGAAGGCGTTCTCGTCGCCCACCCCTTCGAGGAGCACCGGCACCCAGGTCTCCTCACCGGAGACGGGATCGCTCCAGCCGAAGGTCAGCGACCGGGTGATCTCCACCGGGGCCCCCCGGACGAGGCCCTTGGCCTGAACGGGCTTGGAACCGCGATTCAGGCTGTATCCCGGTCCGCCCGTCGCCGGGTCGGCCGCCGGCTGCAGCGGATCGAGCCGTGCCACATAGCGGGCCACCTGAACCAGGTCGGCCAGGTTGATCGCCCAGTCGCCCGATTCGGACTTCGGAGCACAATCCATCCGACGCCGGGCCACCGGGTCGGCAATCGCATCCTTGTTGGCCAGCACCGTGGCGATCGCCGTGATGTCGAGGACATCCACCGAGCCCGTGCCATTCACATCGCCCTCCACCGAGTCGGCCAGGATGGCGATTCCGCCGCCTTCGGCGACCATCGGGGCCTGGGTGGCGTTGGTGTAGCCCACCCGGAAGGCGAGATCGCGATGGGTCGACTCGAGCTGCGAGTCGCCGAGGATGCGGATCGGCAGCCTCAGCGGAGGAGGCGTCGCCACGCCGGAAGTTCCCGGAGTGCGGATGATCTCGATGGACGCGGCGGTTTGCGCGACCAGGTCCAGCCGGGCGATCCGGTTGGTGCCGCGGGCGAATCCCTGCGTCGGATCCTTCTTGGAAATCAGGACCTGCAACCGCAGCTGGTTGCCGCCGACCCCGCCATTGGCCGGTGGCGCCGACACCGATCCCAGTCTGCGGGTGCTGATCGTGGCGGTCGTGTTGAGCGAGGGATCGAGGGTCAGGGACACGTTCGATTCATCGGCCAAGAGGTACGGAGTCGTGCAGACGAGGGTGAACGACACCGCCGATTCATCGCCGAAACCAACCAGCCAAAGCGGGACCTCCGCCGCTCCCCCCGGGGCGGCCAGCGTCTCGGTCGGCAAGCGCAACACCCGGTCGACGCGCAGGGCGATGGTCCGGGAGACGCCGAGGGTGCCGCCCACGGCATTGGTGGCCACCAATCGATAGATCCCCGCGTTGGTCGACAGCGCCGCGATCAGCAAGCGGGGGGAGTTGGTGGGTGATGAGAACGACTGGAAACGGGCGGGAGTCGATCCCGAAGCGGCTTCCACCTGCCGCTCCCAGCGATAGGTCGGGGCCGGGAATCCGGTGGCCGCGACGTAGGCCGAAAGGTCGACCGTGGTGTAGGCGTTGGCGGCCACCGTCATGTCGACTCCCGGCGAGGCTCCCGACACCCAGGTTCCGCCGCCTTCCACCGGGGCGGGCGGTGTGGCGGGGACCGACAGCGCGGCCGCCGATGTCACGGCCACCTGGAACGGGGCCACCTGTTCGGTTCCCGCCAGTTCCACTCCTCCGGACGACTCGAGCTGCACGGCACGCACCCGGTAGTTGCCGGTCATCGAAGGGAGCAGGTTCGCCGTGCCCACCGAGAACGAGGCCCGGCCCCCGCCACCCGAGACATCCAGCTCGAAGGTGCCGCCCGCCGACCACGCCGCGGGCAACGCGGGCACGACCACCGGGAACGACGTGCTGGCATCCTGCCAACCGAGGGTGTCGTTCCAGCGCTGCAGCTGGACCTTTCCGAACAGGGCCCCGTTCAACTGGATCTCCAGCGATCCGGCCGTGCCGGCGACCCCGGTGATGTTCGTGCGCGACAGCGACACGCCGATCGGAAGCACCGGGGTGAATCCCCCCGACAGACTGGTCCCACGGGTCCGATCCGACGCCCGGCTGGAACCGCTCAGCGGATTGGAAATCCGGACCGAGTAGGAGCCGATCTGGCCGAAGCTGAAATTCGTGAGCGCCAACAGGGCATTGGTCGCTCGGGGAATCTCCGATCCGTCCTTGAACCATTGGTAGACCACCGCGGGGCCGTGGCTGGAGATCACCGAGAACACCACGTTGGTGGATCCGGCCGAGACCGGTCCCAGCAACGTCGGCACCGCGGCATTGGGTGCGATCGCCGACGAGACCGCCGGGGAAGCCAACTCCGGAAAGATTCCGACCGTGACCAGATTGGTGACCGTCTTCCCCAGGGCGTTGCCCACGACGACCTGGTAGGTGCCCGATTGGGCGACCGTCAGCGTCCGCGTGCTGGCGACGACCGCCTGGCCCACCACGCTCGCCGTGGCATTGGTCACGGGGATGTCCAGCGGGGTCACCGCGTCTCCCGTGCGGGCGTCGAACACGGTCACCTTGGGCATCGGATCCCCCTTGGCCCGGACCGTGAAGGCCAGTTGGAGTCCCGCATTGGCGACCGCGAGGTGGGCTCCCGGGCCGCTTTGCCCCAACGGGGTCGCGATGGGCGGATTTCCGGAGAGCCAGGAGGCCGGTTCCACCGACACCTCGGCCGGTGAATCGGCGATGCGGATCGTCGCCGACCGGAGGTCGCTCCCGAAGGTGTTGGCCACCTCGACATCCACCCGGAACGATCCGACCTCGGAAAGAGGCACCGTGACCGTGAGCTGGGCGTTGGTGGCCCCCGCGACCAGCGAGCCGTTGCGTCGCCAGCGGTATTGGACGGGCGGCGCCCCGTTCTGGAGGGCGGCCCGGAGGGTCAGGGTGCGTCCCCGGTCGGTGAAATCGACGGCCGGGTCGAAGTCGCGCGCGCCCGAGCCGGAGGTTTCGCGCACCGCGATGGCCTCGAGGACGGGCGCTTCACGTGAGACCAGGGCGAGGTTGTGGTCACCGCCGGCCGCGATGTCCACGACGTTGATCAGGCCCGAGGGTATCTGGGTTTGTCCCGACCCGTTGTAGCCCCAGGCCACCACCGTGCCGTCGTCCCGGAGGGCCAGCGCATGGGCCCGGCCCACCGCGATCTTGACCACCCGGTTGAGCCCGGCGGGCACGGCCGTACGTCCCTCGGCCGGGTTCCCCCAGGCCACCACGGTTCCGTCGCCACGCAGCAACACCAGATGCGACGCACCCGCCCTCAGAGACACCCCATTGGTCACCAACGACGGCACGGACACCACGCCCGCGGCATCGGATCCCCACACGACGACCTGGCCGTTGGCCAGGAGAGCGGCGCTGAAGAAATCGCCGGCGGCCACCTCGATCGCGCCGACGACGCCCGACGGCACCCGGCGTTCCCCGAAGAGATTGTCGCCCCCGAAGGCCGCGACCGATCCGTCGGCGCGCAAGGCCAGCGCGTGGGTCGAGCTGACCGAGACGGATACGAATCCGCCCGCGGGATCGGCGTCGGTCGCCGGCAGTCCTGCCGACCCGCGGTCGCCGAAGAAGGCGAGGTCTCCGGGAAACTGGTCCTTGAATCGCCCCGAGGCGATGGGGGAGGGGGCATTCGTCGGTTTGCGCAGCACGGCTCCGAACAAATGGCCGAAGTCCACCCGGTTCAGGTTCATGCGCCCGGCCGCATCCTGCAGGGCCGTGTTCCACGAGGTCTGGTCGGTGTGATCGGCACCGCCCGGCCCGTAGGTGATGGTGCCGGTGCCCCCGCCGGTCAGCAGGGCCGGGCCTCGCAGCACGAGACGGGTGCCGACATAGTTGGTCCCGCCCACGAGGATCCCGGGTCGCAGCGCGACGGCCTGCACCCATTCGGCGGCGGCGACCGCATCGACGTCGTCGGCCCTCACCCCGGGCGGAAGATCCGGGGCGCGGTTCAATCCCAGGAGATTTTCGCCCCACGCCACCAACGATCGATTGCGCGTCTGGGCCTCGATCGACACGACCGGGAACACCCCCAGGAGGACGACCATCAGGAGACACGACCGCACGATGGGACTGGAACGCATACAACGGTCCCATCGACTGATCTCCCGCCGACTTGAATCTTCCGTGCGGTGCCACCGACCCCGGCCGGTGGCGGAGGGGCCCTGATGTCGAGCCCGACAGGCCCGCAGTTCAGCCCGACCGATCCCACCGAATCGCGCCGCTGTGCATCGGTCGGCCGAGGGTCACCGCGGGCCGCTGGCGGCGCGACGGGCCAACGGGTGCACGCCGCGTCGGCAGGCGTCCGAGCAATACAGCACCCGGTCCCAGTCGCGTTCCCACTTCTTGCGCCAGACAAACGGGCGGGCGCAGGCCACGCACACCTTGGAGGGGAGATTCGCCTTCTTCATTCGCATGGGGATCCGGACGGTCGATCGGGATTACAACGGTTCACCCCGCTGGTGCACCGTGCACCGGGAGTGTCTTCGCCGCCAGCCGTGGCCCGTGGGTTTTCCCGGGATGCGCCGGGGCAGGAGGTCGCGCCACAGTGGGTGGGTTGCGTTTCGAGGCGTCTGAGGAATGCTGACATGATGGCAGGCTCGTGGGAATTCACTGAAATGACCGGCACCATGACTTCGCGGATGGAGTCGTGCGCCGCCAGGCATGCCGGGGTTTCCGGATCCGAACCGAGGGAGGAAAACCGATGACACCGGAGCAAGTGGCACTGGCCCGGCGACGTCTGTTCCTGGGCATCGCCAATGTGGGATTCTGGGTGATGGCGTCGATCGGCGGTCTGGCATGGGTTGTCGCGGGCCGTGGGGCCTTCGATGGATTCAGGGCCGTGGCCATGGGGGGTATCGCGGTGGCCATTCAGGCGGTCTTCGACGGGATCGGCGGCGGGCTGCTCGTACCCGGTGTGCGGCCCACCGTGGGCGGCTTCCTCAAGAGGTGGGGTCGCGGCGTCGGGGTTCATGCCTTGGTCTTGGCCGGAATCGGAGCCGTGGCGGCGGCGAGCCTGCGTTGGACTGGCGGTTTCTGCACCGGATTGGCCGCCTCGATGGTGGCGCTTGCGCTGGGACGCCGCTTTCTCCACGCCGCCATCAGCGGGGCCGCCGATCGGACGCTGTCCGTCGAAGGCGGTGAGAGCCTTCTCGTCACCCGGGTCGATGATCCCGCCTTCACTGGCGGCCTCGTCGGATTCGGATCCCGCGCCGGAATCCTCGTTCCCGAGGCCTGGTGCCACCGCCTGCCCCCGATGGATCTGCGGGTGGAGGTGGCGCGCCGGCGCTGGCGGGTGGAGCAGCGGTTGCCCTTGCGCACCCTCCTCGTCTTGATGCTCTGGAATCTGGCCGGTTGCCAGATCGGCTCGATCACTCTCCACCTCCCTGCGCTGCCCATCGGCGCCGCCCTGATGGGTCAGGCCTGCTGGATGACCCTCTGGAGTTTCCTGGGTCTTCTGGTCTTGCCGAGCCTGGGCCGGGCCACGGTCTTCGCCGCCGATCGGGCGGCCGCGGCGGCGGGTCTCGATCCCTCGGGTTGGATCCGCGCCTTCCCGGCTCTCACCGGCGAAGACGGCAGTGATCGGGAACTGGTCGAGAAGGTCTTCTACCCGATCCCTTCGGTGGCCCGCCGGTTGGAGTCGCTCCGATCATCCGTGGGCGGAACGCTCTGGGGTGATCTCGCGCGATCCCAACTCTACTATTCGATGGCGGGGCTCACGCTGCTCGGCCGCTCGGTCCACTGCAACGTCGGGCGACCGGCGCTGTGGGTCTTCCCGCCGTCGGCCTGAGTCCAGCGGCGTGGTCGGCGGGATCGAGCGCACAGCCGTCTCACCGGTGGTTGAGTGCTGGAATGGCGCTGGAATGGCGACGCTTCGGTTCCGCCACCGCCCCCTTTATCGACCAACCGATTCGTCCGGGGTGCGCTCAAGGATTTCCCGGGCTGCGGCCAAGCCCGACAGGGCGGCTCCCTCGATGCCGCCGGGTCCGAAGGCGTCGCCCGCGAGCACCAAGGTCGGTCGCCGGCTTGCCAGCATGCACGGGGCCGGGTCGAGAATCCGGGGTCGACTGTACCGCCAGCCATGCACCTGGAATTCCCGGACAGAGGCGCCGATCCATGCCGAGGCGGCCTCGATGAGCAGACGTCCGCTCTCCGTGCGGTCGCGATCCCAGTGCTCGAGGCTGAACCCGGCCGTGGCCTGCAGGGTCGCTGCCGGCACCGGTGAGATGCCCTTGGCCTGGTTGTCGAAGAGCCACGCCAGCGGGCCCGATTCCGGAATGAGGCCGCCGGGCGGTGGCATGCGCGACGGCCGGTCGAGGACGGCCATGACGGTGAGGCATCGATCGTACTCGATGGCGCCGAGGCGGGCTCGCAGGTCTGGCGACAGATCCACCCCGCCGGCGTCGATCAGCGCGAGCGATTGCGGGGCCGGCGGGGTGAGCACCACGGCTCGGGCCTCGAACTCGGTGCCCCCGAGCGTCGAGGCGATCCAGCGGGATCCCTCCGCGCGCAGAGAGGTGAGCGTCGTCTCCGGCAGCACATCCAGGCCCAGGGCCAGATGCTTGGCCACGCCGGACATCGCGGGCGCGCCTCGCCATCGGCACGGCGCCATAGCACCGGGGTCATCCGTGGCCGGTCCCCATGCGGCCCGGGCCGGACCGAGTCGTTCCTGCCACCAGGAGTCCGGCAATCGACCGCCCTCAAGGTCGAGGCAGGGGGTCCCATGATCGAAGATCGCCTCACCGATTCGTCGGGTGGCCAAGCGCCCTCCTACGCCACGGCCCTTGTCGATCACCCGCACGGTGAGTCCCGCCCGCTGCAACTCGCCCGCAGCCACGAGGCCGGCGAGTCCGGCCCCCACGACCAAGACGTCCGAAGGCCGGGAGCCTCGGGTCGAAGGATCTCCTCCCGGGGTCGACGCGCTGGATGCCATGCCGCGAGTTTGGACCGGGGACCCGGGAGCGCAACCCGCAGGCGCTGGGGCAATTCGGGGGGGGCGTGCACTGCGGGCCGGCACAGCAACGGGAGGTGACCTGGGGCGATCCGATCAGGGGATGGCCAACACGGCGATCAGGTAGCGCAGTTCCTCCTGCACGTCGTCGCCGTCCGCCAGAGTCTGGGATATCTCGGCCAGTACGGCTTCCCGGAATCGCCGCCGCAACCGGTGGATGGCCACCTTCAGGGCACCTTCGGTGAGCCCGAGTTCCCGGGCGAGGTCTGCGGGCGAGGGAAGATCGTCGCCCACCAGCGCGGGCTTGAGGCGTTCGAAGTGGGCCGACTTTCCCGCCGATCGCAAATCGTTCTCGACCGTCGCCAGAGCCCGTTCGAGGACGGTGAGGGCCCATTCGCGGTCGAAGCGTCTCGGGTCGAGGCCCGGGGTGGCCGGCTCGGCGATTCCGTCTTCGGAAAACGACGCGGTTGGAACGCCGCCGCCGCGCTTGAGTCGGTGGGACCGCTCGCGCACGTCCGACTCGAAATGCCGGAGTGCGCCCAGCAAGTAGGAGCGGAATCGCCCGCGGGCCGGATCGGCTCCCGCAAGGCGGCCGCCGGCCAGCACGTGCGCGAAGAACGCCTGGGCCGATTCGCGTGCCTCGTCCTCGGTGCCATGCCACCGCCGCAACGTCTCGAACACCGGTCGCCAATAGGCCTCGCACAATTCCGACAAGGCCGCCCTGGCCTCCGGCGTTGTGCCCCGCGCCCGCGCCACGAGCGACCAGCGCGTGGGGGCGAAGCCGGCGATCGCTGATCGGGGGGTGTTCATGGGGGCGTGCTCAGGTGGGGCGTTGGTCCGAATGGTCACCGCTGCGACCATTCCCAGGCGAACTACATCCGAGGGCTGGTTCGGCTCAGGCGGTTTCGGAATCGAGTCTCGAACAGCTACGGGAAGTCATCACCTGAGTTTAGTACTAACCCTGTTGAACAGGAGTTCGCGGAATCGCTCTTCGGACATTGGCTGGACCGACCCGTCCCCCAGGAGGGCCGATCGGACCTGCGTGTCCGGATCCAGGGGCGACACGGCGAGCATCTCGTCGGGTGACGAGTTCGTCCCGCTGGTTGCCAGGAAGAACAGGTAGGGTTTGCCGGTTCGGGGGTCTGTCATCTGGTCTTTCCGTCCGAAGAGTCCTAGCTGCTGGAAGTGTTCCCAGTTGGCTCGGTACGACGGGCTGGCCCGGCTCAGGCTTTGTCGGAATTGCTCTTCGGACATGTGCAGGACCGACCCGTCCCCAAATAGGACCGTTGGGTTTTTAAGGTCCGGTCCCCCGAGCGCCACGGCGAGAATCGGGTTGGGGGATGTGTCCGTGAGGTCCGTTCCAAAGATCACGACGGGTTGGCCGGTGAGGGTATTGATATTTGAGATCAGTCCCTCAACCTCAAAGGTTTTGTGCGCCAACCCGATTTCCTTGAGCCGATTCACACCGGCGATCCGGTCGACCTGAGACTTGTTTTGTTGAAGGAAACGGACGGTGACGGTCAGTAGAGCCCAAGCCGCGAGGAGCGCGACCGCGACCGCACCGGCCACCCGGAATCTCGTCCTTACGCCGAAGCGGCTCCGGATCACGCCTCCCGCCCCTCGTTGGACCTTCTGCAGCGTTTCGATCTTCCCCAAGCCCTCGACTTCCGCCTTCACCTGATCGGCGGTTTGCTGGCGGAGTTCCCGTTCCTTGGCCAGTGCCCGGAAGACGATGTCGTCCACGCGAGCGTCGAGACCGGCCTTGATCGAGGGAGCGGGAAATCGCCCGAGAGGCAGCTCTCCGGTGAGCAGCTCGTAGAAGACCACCCCCAGCGAGTAGATGTCGGCCCGATGGTCCACCTGTTCGGGCGTCTCCACTTGTTCCGGAGCCATGTAATGCGGCGTCCCGACCCGGGCCCCGGTGCGGGTGAGCGTGTACGCCTCGGCCGGCGAGGCTCCCGGGCCCTCGAGCAGTTTCGCGATGCCGAAGTCGGCAATCTTCACGCGGCCCTCGGCATCGAGCAGCAGGTTCTCCGGCTTGATGTCCCGATGCAGCACCCCCTGCGCGTGCGCGGCTTGCAACGCCTCGCAAATCGGCGGGATGAGGGCCAGCGCCTGTTGCGGCGTGAAGCGCCCGGATCGCAGCGCCTGGCGAAGGTTGGCTCCGTCCACGAACTCCATCAGCAGGAAGCAGAACCCGCCGGCCTGCCCGAACCCATGCACGCCCACGATGTGGGGATGCCGCAACCGCGAGAGCGTGCGGGCTTCGCGCTCGAAGCGTTCCACAAAGGCCGGATCGGCGGCCAATTCCCGGGGCAACACCTTGAGCGCCGAGATCCTGCCCGAATCCCGTTCCCGCACCCGGTACACACAACCCATGCCGCCCGTGCCCAGGTGCCCGAGCACTTCCAGCTCGGGGAAAGCCGCGGCGATCTCCGCCAGGGTCGGCGTCTTCCATACCTGGGGTCCAAGAACCGAATCCGTCGGCGCATTCGCCCCGTCCAAGAGACAGCGCGGGCACAAACCACCCGGGGCCCGGTCGGGAATGGGGGACAGGCATCGCGGACAGGGTCGCGAGGGCTGTCCTGACGCGGGCGCTGATGGGGATCCGGTGCTCATACACCATTCCATGGGGTTTCGACCCTTTCAGGTTACACAGAACCCGAGGGCTTGTCAGGGCCGTGGG
>JAIXXC010000156.1 GCA_027490985.1 Verrucomicrobiales bacterium | reverse complement strand
GCGGAGCGATTTGCGGCCAATCCGTCCAGTCCGCACCGGTGGGGGGCGCGGGCCGACCGGGCCCTGACCGAGGCGCGGGAGCGTGTGGCGACGTGGCTGGGATGCCCGGCCCATGCCGTGGTGTGGACTTCGGGGGCCACCGAGGCCAACAACGCCTGGGTGGCTCATTGGGCCCGACACACTCGAGGGGCGGTGCTGGTTTCGGGCCTGGAGCACCCGTCGGTCCGGGTTCCTGCGGTTCGATGGCTGGCCGAGCGGTGTGAACCGGTGCCGGTCTCGTCCCGGGGTGTCGTGTGCGCCGAGGCGGTGGCGGAACGCCTGCGACGCGGAGGGGTCGGGGCGGTGGTGCTCATGGCGGCCAACAACGAAACGGGGGTGATCCAACCGTGGATGCGGGTCCGGGAGGTGTGTCACGAGGCCGGAGTTCCCTTCGCCTGCGATGCTTCCCAGTGGGTGGGCAAGCGGCCCGCTTCGGGATTGGGCTCCTGCGATTTCGTGTCGGCCTGTGCCCACAAGTTCGGTGGACCGGTGGGGGTGGGGTTTCTGAAAGTGCCCGAGTCGTTCGAGCCCTTGCTCCTGGGGGGGCCTCATGAAGAGGGCCGCCGGGCCGGCACCGAGAATGTCGCCGGCGTTCTGGCGATGGTGGCGGCCCTGGCTCAGCGCCAGCAGGCCTTGGAGTCGGGAGTGGATGTTTGGGAAAGCCGGTGTCGATCGAGAGATGCCTGGATCGCGCGACTGGAAGCGGCCATTCCCGGGGTCGAGGTGCTCGGACGCGAGTCCGACCGCCTTTGGAACACCGTCTCTGTGCTCATGCCCCCGGCCAGTGATTGCCGCCGCCGGTGGGTGGTGCGACTGGACCGTCTCGGCTTCGCCGTTTCGACCGGCAGTGCCTGTTCATCCGGCAAGGAGGTGCCCTCTCCGGTGCTGGTCAGCATGGGGTATCCGGCCGAGGCCAGTGATCGCATGATCCGGGTCAGTGCCGGTTGGGAGACTTCGGCCGAGGAGTGGGAAGCCTTGTTGCAGGCCTTCATCCAGGTGGCCGGTGAGTTCGGGCTCCGCTGACGGGGTCGGTCGGACTGGGCGGGTTGCGTGCAGGCCCAGAATGCGGGTGGGGTCACCCGGGCATGCGGCAAAGTTGACCGGAGGGGGGTTCGGCTTGCCGGTCGGTTTCGGGGAGAAAGAGCCGGTGGACGGGGCTCCGAGGTGTGGAACTCCCGTAAATAGGCTCTTAAAACCGCATGGCACTCGGGTTGCTTGGTGGCCGGCGTGAATGTCGGAATGTATCAAGCCGCTGCAGCCATGACGGGCAATGCCCGATGGCAGGAGGCCATTTCCGAGAACCTGGCCGCCGCGACGGTGCCCGGGTTCAAGCGCACCGAGGTGTCGTTCTCGAGCTTGGCCTCGGGATTCGTTCCGCCCGGCGAGGCGGGCAGCCAGATCGACCGCGGAATGCGCTACCAGTTGCCCAGCGCCCGGGGATCCACCGCGTTCTCCCCGGGTGAGTTCCAGGCCACCGGGGTCCGCACCCATGTCGCCATCGAGGGGGATGGGTTTTTCGAGGTCCAGTTGCCCAATGGCGAACTGGGGTACACCCGCAACGGCCAGTTCGCCGTGGGACCGACCGGCCAGCTGGTCACTTCCCAAGGTTTTCCGGTGCTTTCCGACGGCGGTGCGGTGCAGTTGGACAACACCATCCCGGGCGAAGTGTCCATCGCGGCCGATGGTACGGTTTCCAAGGGCGGCACGCCCCGCGGCAAACTTCGGGTGGTGGGTTTCAACGCTCCCAACCAATTGAGCGCGGCTGGCGGCGGCATTTGGAAGGCCACCGATCCCGCCCTGCAAAAGACCGACGCCGGCAACCCGATGCTGCGCAATGGCGGACTGGAAGGGTCCAACACCTCCGCGGTCGCCGAGATGGTGGGCATGATCCACGCCATGCGGATGTACGAGGCCAACCAGAAGGTCATCCAGACCCAGGATGATCGCATGGGTCGGGTGATCAACGACCTTGGCGGAGCCCCGAACTGACACTGATCGGCCCCTGATCGCCCTCTGAACCCCACCGCTCAAGCCCCCCCGACATGATTCGAGCCCTTTACTCCTCAGCCGCCGGCATGCAGTCGCAGCAGACGCAGCTCGATGTGATTTCCAACAACCTGGCCAACGTCAACACGACCGGGTTCAAGAAATCCCGGCCCGAGTTCCAGGATCTGCTGTATCAGAATGAACGTCCGTCCGGAGCCGATCAGGGGGCGGGCAACCTGGCTCCCACCGGTGTCCAGATCGGTCATGGTTCCCAATTGGTGGCCACGGCCAAGGTGTTCACCACCGGCGAACTCACCAACACCGGGAACAAGTTCGACCTGGCCATCCAAGGCGATGGTTTCCTCGAAGTGCAAATGCCCGATGGCAGTCGGGCTTTCACCCGCGATGGCGCCCTGAAGCTCAGCAACACGGGCAATTGGGTGACGAGCGACGGTCTTCCGCTGGTGGGTGGTTTCCAGGCGGTGCCGGCCGGGACCACCGACATCTCCATTTCGCCCGGAGGCACCGTCACCACCCGCGGAGCGCAGGGGGATCAGACCTTCCAGGTCAATCTGGTGCGCTTCATCAACCCGGCCGGTCTCCAGAGTCTGGGCCGCAACCTGTACCGCGAAACCACCTCTTCGGGGCAGGCCGAGCAGGGCAATCCCGCCCAGAACGGCTTCGGCAGCATCGCCCAGGGCTATCTCGAACTGTCCAACGTCAAGGTGGTCGAGGAAATGGTGGGCATGATCGTCGCCCAGCGCGCCTACGAAGTGAACTCCAAGGCCGTCCAGGCGGCCGACGAAATGATGGGCCAGGCCAACAATCTCCGACGCTGATGAAATTCCTCGCTGTCATCTGGACCACGCTCGCCCTGGGTTGGGTGCCCGTCGTCGCCCAATCCCCGGGCGCGGGGACGACCGATTCGGCCCCTGCGGTCTTCGCGGCCGGGGCCATGGTGCACGCCGAAGGGGTGTTCTCGACCGACCTCATCCAGGGCGTCCCGGCGCTGCCTCGAGTGCGGGTGGCCACCGCTCCGGCCGTCGGAGCCTGGTCGCTGCTGGCGCGGACCTCCGTGGTGGAGACGCTGAGGCTGTCCGGTGTCGACCTGTCCGGTGTCCGCTGGACCGGAGCCGATGCGGCCCGGATTTCCCGGGCGATGCGCGACTTGGGCGAAACCGAGGTCCGTGAGCGGATCACCCACGAGCTTCAGCGCCGATTCGCGCGGAGCGGCGGGGAGATCGAGGTGCGGTTGTCGCGTCCGTGGCGTTCGGTGTCCATCCCCGACGAGGCCTTGGAGGTCCGTCTGCACGATCTGCCCGCCTCCGGATTGCAATCGCTCGTGTCGCTCAAGGTCGAGGCGGTGGTCGCCGGCGAATCGGCAGGCACCTGGTTCCAGCCGATCCAGGTCCGCCACTGGTGCGACGTGCCCGTGGCCGCCTCGGCTCTCCGTCGCGGATCGCCTCTCGCCGAGGTCGAGACCGTGATGGAACGCCGCGACATCCTCGCCGCCCGGGCCCTGCTGAAGACCCTGCCGACCCCGGTGCACGACTACGAGCTGGCCGAGAGCCTCGCTCCGGGTCAGCCCCTCACCGATCGGAGTGTGCGCCTCAAGACCGTGGTGTTCCGGGGCCATCGGGTCGACGCCCGCATCCGCGCCGGAACCCTGGAGATCACCACCAAGGTGGAGGCCCTGGAAGACGGGTATCCCGGCCAGAGCATCCGGGTCCGCAATCCCCAGTCCAAACGCGAGCTGCGCGGAGTCGTGCAAGGCGAAGACACGGTGCTCATCCCCCTGTGACCCCAATCCTGGAATCCCCGATCCCGATGAAAGAGTTTCCCCGATATCGTTCCGCCCTGGTCCGGATCCAGACTGTCCGGATGTGGATCCTGTGCGTCGCCTTCGGCGCGGTCTCCGTGTCGGCCGCCAACGGGTCGCTGTGGAGCGAGTCTTCGGCCCGCCTGCTCCTGGCCGACAACCGGGCCCGCCACGTGGGCGACATCCTCACCATCGTGGTCGATGAGAACAACGAATCGGCCAAGCAGAACAACACCAAGACCGCCAAGAAAACCGGCATCAGTGCGAGCATCTCGAGCTTCCTGTTCGGCGCGGCCCAGGACGGATTTTTGACCCGCGGAGGCAAGTATCCGTCGATGGACATGAAGTCCGACAAGAGCTTCGAGGGTGGTGGCACCATCAACAACTCCGAGCGCATCACCGCCCGCATCGCCGTGCGCGTGACCGAGGTGTTGCCCAATGGCCACATGATGCTGGAAGGCCGCCGCATGACGCTGGTGGGCGGCGAGGAACAGGAGGCCGTGCTACGCGGGGTGGTCCGGCAGGAAGACATCCAGCCCGGAAATACGGTGCTCAGCTACAACGTGGCCGACGCCAGCATCAAGTTCGTCTCCAAGGGCTCGGTCACCGACAGCCAGCGCCGAGGCTGGTTCACGCGCGCCTTCGACAAGATCACCCCCTTCTGACCATGTCTTCCTCGGGCATTCTCCCATTCGTCAGAGGCCTGTCGCGGCTGACCGCGGTCTGGGCGGTGTGGTCCCTGATCGGCGGGTCTCCGGCCCTCGCTCTGGGTACCCGCGTCAAAGACCTGGTCATGGTCGCCGGGGCTCGCGACAACCAGCTCGTCGGTTATGGCATCGTCGTGGGGCTCAATGGCGACGGTGACAAGAACCCCATCTACACCCTGCGCAGCTTCGCCAACCTCCTCCAGCGGTTCGGAGTGCAGGTGCCGGCCCAGACCCTCATCGCCAAGAACGTCGCCGTGGTGATGGTGACGGCCGACATCAAGGCCTTCTCCAAGAACGGTCAACGTCTGGATGTCACCGTTTCGGCCATGGGTGATGCCCGCAGTCTCCAGGGCGGGGTGCTGGTGCAGACGCCGCTCTACGCGGCCGACGGTCAGATCTATGCCGTGGCCCAGGGAGCCATGGCCGTGGGTGGCTTCGTCGGCGGCAACGCCTCGTCGAGTGTCCAGAAGAACCATCCCACCGTGGCCACCATCACCGGGGGCGGACTCGTGGAACGGGAGATCCCGACTCGGATTGTCGAAAACCAGGAGATCGAGCTGCTGCTGCGCGAACCGGATTTCACCTCGGCGGCGCGCCTGGCCTTGGCGATCAATGAACGCTTTCCCGGTTCGGCCCGGGCGATCGACCCGACCTCGGTCAAGGTGCGGATGCCCGAAGATGTCGAACAGGCCTCCGTGGACTTCGTGGCCCGGTTGGAGGACATCGAAGTCTCGCCCGACACCACCGCCCGCATCGTCATCAACGAACGCACCGGCACCATCGTGGCCACCTCCAAGGTGAAGATCTCGAGCTGCGCGGTCTCCCATGGCGACCTGACCATCACCATCGCCAACAGCTTCGATGTCTCGCAGCCCAACGCCTTCAGCCAGACGGGCAATACGGCGGTGACCCCGAGAGCCGATGCCAGCGTCAATGAGCGCAAGGGGACTTTGTTGTCCATCCCGGACCTGCCGACCGTCGAGAAGGTGGCCGCCGGACTCAACGCCATCGGGGTCACGCCCCGCGACATGATGGCCATCTTCGGATCCATGAAGCAGGCCGGAGCCCTGCAGGCCGAACTCATCCTCCGCTGAACCATGAACGCCCTCGGAAGCATCCAGACCCCATCGCCCGCGGCCGGACTCGCCGGTTCCAGGCCTCCTGTGGGTAAGGCCCCGGACAAGATCCGCGAGATGACCCAGCAGTTCGAGGCGGTCTTCGTGCGGCACCTGCTGAACGAGGCTCAGAAGCCGTTGCTGGGTGGCGGGGCGCTCCCGGCGGCGTCCTCACGCGGGATCTACCAGGACATGATGGTCGAGCGTTGGGCCGACCAGATCAGCCACTCCGGGGCGTTCGGGGTGGCCCGCAGCCTCGAACTCCAGCTTCGTCACCCTTCTCAAGCGATCGTCTCAACCCCAGAGGCCGCCTCCCCGGTGGCCACATCTCTCCCGTGAATCCATCCCAATCCATAACGGATCTGATCGAAGCGCTGCGGATGGAACTGCAGCACTATGGTGAACTGCTGGCCCGTCTGGATCAGCAGCAGGAAACCGTCTTCCGGCGTGACGCCGAAGGCGTGTTGGACGGCTCTGCCGCCATCGAAAGTCAGGCCGCCCTCGTCGAGGAAGCCCGTCGTGAACGCGAATTGTGCCGGGCCTCCGTGGCCCGCTCCGTCGGAGCCCCGGCCGATGCGTCGTTCGACCACCTGCTGCCCTTGCTCCCCGAAGACTACCGTCCTCTCATTCGGGCGCTGGTCGAGGAGAACAACGAGCTGCTGACCCGGGTCCGGGCCCGCTCCCGGCAGAACCACCTGCTGCTCTCGCGCACGGTGGATCTCATGCAGCGCCTCATGGGCGGCTTGTTCGCCGCCAAAGGGGGCAGCACCTACTCCGGCGACGGCGCCCTCATGGGAGGGCGCACCCACGCTCGCCGTCTGTATGAAGCGGTCGGCTGAACCCGCCACCTCGCCTGTCGTATGCTCGGCCTGATTGGAACCCTTCGCCTCGGAACCCGCGCCCTGGCCGCCCAGCGGCAGGGCGTCGAGGTGGCCGGACACAATCTGGCCAATGTCAACAACACGGCCTACGCCCGGCAACGGGTGTCCATCCAGTCCACCGCCTCGAGCGACGGTCTGACCGATCCGGTGGGCTCCGGTGCGGAGGTCGTGGCCATCCGACAGATCCGCGACCGGATCCTCGATTCGCAGGTCGTCACCGAAGGCGCGGTGACCGGTTCGCTGGAGGCGCAGCAACGCGCCTTGAAGCTGACCCAATCGCTCCTGGGCCAGAGCATCGATCGGGGCAACACCGGTGCCGGAGGCACCTCGGCGGCCGATGGGGTCGGCGGTGGCCAGCAACTGGCCGCGGGGTTGACCGAGTTCTTCAATGCCTTCGCCTCGCTGGCGGCCCAGCCGGCCTCGATTCCCGAACGCGAGATCACGCTGCGCAAGGCCGCCGCGCTGGCCGCGCAGTTTCCGGCGCTCGACACCCGATTGGCGGCGCTGGGCGGGCGGCTCGACGAGTCTCTCGACACCGACCTGAAGTCCACCAACGCATTGCTGTCCGACATCGCACGGCTCAATGGTCAGATCGTGCGCACCGAAGCCGTCTCCGGAGGATCGGCCAACGACCTGCGCGACCAGCGGCAGGCCAAGCTGGAATCCCTGTCGGGCCTGGTGGGCTTCGATGCCGTCGAGGCCTCGGACGGCTCGGTCGGCATCGTCGTGGCAGGCGCGTCGCTGGTGAGCGGCGACGTCCGCGAAGCCACGCTCGAGACGTTCTCGGATGCCAACGGAGACCGGAGGGTCCGTGCTTCGGGCACCACCGACGCCCTGGCGATCACCTCGGGCAGTGTGCATGGCACCCTCGAGGCCCGCGATGGCGGGTTGAACGACCTCCGGAGCGGGATCAACGACCTCGCCAAGAGCCTCATCGACGGGGTCAATGCCCTCCATGCAACGGGATTCGCTCTCGACGGATCCACCGGACGGACGTTCTTCCTGGGGACCGATGCGTCGGACATCCGGGTGAATCAGGCCCTGCTCGACGACCCCGGCGCGCTGCAGGTCTCGGGGAGCGCCACCGCCCGGGGAGACAATCGGGTGGCTCTGGCTGTGTCGCAGTGGGGAAATCAACCCATCGCCGCACTCCAGGGACAGACCCTGGGCTCCGCGTACAACCGCATCGTCGGGCGACTCGGCGAGGATCTTTCGTCGGTGAATCAGCAATTGGCCGACCAGAAGGTGGTGGCCGAACTGCTGAAAGGACAACGCGACTCGGTGAGTGGAGTCTCCATCGACGAGGAGATGACCGATCTCACGCGATTCCAGCGCGGCTATCAGGCCAGCGCGAAGCTCATCAACACCATCGACGAGATGATGGAGACCACGCTCAGCCTCAAACGCTGACATCCCCACTGAAAGGCCAATGACATGATGCGAGTCACCTCAGGATCGTATGCGGATCGGTTGATCTCCAATCTGGGCAGCATCACTTCCCGGCAGGCGCGGTATCAGGCGCAGATTTCCACCGGCCAACGGGTCGCACTGCCCGAAGACGATCCCGCCGCCGTGCGCCGGACTTTGGATCTGGAGGGGGAACGCGGTCGTGTCGGGCAGTATGGTCGCAACATCACCCGTCTCAAGGAGACGGCCGTCGCCACCAACACGGCCATGCGCTCGCTGTCGAAGATCGCGACGCGAGCCGGCGAACTGGCCGTCAAGGCCAACAGCATCCGCTCGACCGACGACCTCAAGGCCTACGCGGCCGAGGTGACCCAGCTGATCCAACAGGCCGTTTCCTCGGCCAATTCCAATCTGCGCGGCGATGCGGTGCTGGCCGGTACCCGCAATGGACAACCCGCCTACACCCTGACTCTGGGGACCGATGGGCGCGTCCAGTCGGTGACCTACAACGGCAATCAGGACACGCCTTCGCTGGACATCGCCGAAGGTCAGGAACTCAGCGCCAGCGTGGTGGGTTCGAATCCGAACGGCACGGGCCCTGCGGGATTGATCGAGGATCCCCGATCCGGAGCCGACCTGTTCAAGCATCTGATCCAATTGCAGGATCAGTTGCTCGCCGGCCAGGGTGCGCAGGTCACGACCACCACGGCGGTGGCGTTGCAGGCCGATTCCGACAATCTGCTGCGCCACATCGCCGCCAATGGCGTGGTGCAGGGGCGCTTGGAGGCCGCCAGTGCGACCGTGAACGATCGACTTCAGGCGCTGGAGGGTCAGATCTCCGGAGAGACCGATGCCGATCTGGCCAAGGCGTTGGTCCGGCTCAATGAGACCCAGGTGTCCTATCAGGCCGCATTGCAGACCGGGGGCAAGATTCTGTCTCTGTCTCTGATGGATTACATCCGGTAGTCCCCTCGGACCCTCCGGTGCGCCCGATCCGATGGGCTCCGCCCGGCGTCCGATCTTGGTTGCGCCATGCCCTTGATCGGAATGAAGGGCTGACGCTAGGGTGATCCCACACTCATGAGCGTTCTCGTCGTCGGCACCACCGCGTTGGATTCCATCAAGACCCCCAAGTCTGAAAACCCCCGCCTGCTGGGTGGATCGGCCAGTCACGCGGCCGTGGCCGCCAGTTTCTTCGCACCGACCCAGTTGATGGGCGTGGTGGGCGGGGATTTCCCGACCAAGTATCTCCGCCTTTACGAGAAGCACGGCATCTGCACCCGGGGGTTGGAACGGGTCAAGGAAGGCAAGACCTTCCATTGGTCGGGCGAGTACGAGGTCAACATGAACAACCGTCGGACGGTGGAGACGGTCCTCGGGGTCATCGAGCACTGGCAACCGGCCCTTCCGGCCGCCTACGAGTCCACGCCGTACGTCCTTCTGGCCAACATTTCGCCGTCGGTCCAGCACCGTGTGCTCGATCAGGTTTCGAAGGCCAAGTTCATCATCGCCGACACGATGGACCTGTGGCTGAACATCGCCCTGCCGGACGTGCTGAAGCTGCTCAAGCGCATCGACTGCCTGGTGCTCAATGACAGCGAGGCCCGCCAGTTGGTCTCCGACGACAACGTCGTCAGCGCCCTGGCCAAGATCCATCGGATGGGGCCCGAGTACGTCATCATCAAGAAGGGCGAGCACGGTTCCATCCTGTCGGGGCCGAAGGGTCTCTTCATCGCGCCGGCCTATCCGTTGCGCAAGGTGGTCGATCCGACCGGTGCGGGTGACTCCTTCGTGGGCGGACTGATCGGGTATCTGGCTGCCCAGAAGTCCGGATCCATCGAGACCAATCTCCGCCGCGCCATCCTGCATGGCAGCGTGGTGGCCTCGTTCTGCTGCGAGGGCTTCGGACTCAATGTCACCACCCGGACGACGAAGGCCAAGATCCTGGCGCGGGTCAAGGAACTGGAGCAGTTGAGCCGATTCTGAGGCAGGGCCCCGCGACGGGGCGATGGGCTTGCGCACCCCGTCGGGGGCCTCGATCGGGGAACCCCGACGGGGTGTGGTGTTTCGGCGGGGATCGCCGTGGCTCAGGAGGTTTCCCAGACGGGCGGAGAGCTTTTGCCGAGGCCCGTGGATCGGGGTGGGTCAGATTTCGACCTGCATTCCCAATTCCACCACCCGGTTGGCGGGCAACCGGAAGTAGGCCGTGGCGCTCAACGCGTTGCGGATCATGATCGCGAAGAGGCGCTCCTGCCAGAGGTTCATGCCGCCGTTGCCGGCCTTCGGGATGACCGTCTCCCGGCTGAGGAAGAACGTGGTCTCCATCTCCCGGAATTCCAGATCATGCT
>JAIXXC010000286.1 GCA_027490985.1 Verrucomicrobiales bacterium | reverse complement strand
CCCCAGCCGGTGTGGTTGATGACCAGATCCAGCATCAACCGGGCCCCCCGCGAATGGATCGCAATGGCCAGCTCGCGGAACTGGTCCACGCCCGTGGTGCGCCGATCGAATTCCACCAGTGCCGGGTCGATCTGCGTGAGGTGCTGCAGGGCGTAGGGTGAGCCGAATCGTCCGAACCGAGCGAAGGTGGTGGGCGTCGGACTGACAGGCAGCAGATGCAGGATGCGGCACCCGAGTCGGTCAACGATGTGCGGCAATTCGGTGATGAGCGAGCGCAGGGTTCCGCTGGGCGGAATCACCGTGAATCCCTCCTGGTCCAGCGCCCTCAGGATCGGGGTGTGATGGTCGTCGGCGGTCGAGATCCGGTGCTTGGACCATTCCCCGAACATGCGCGGGAACGCGCAGTAGACCGTGTTGGCGGTGCGGGTCCACGACGGGTGGATGCTGATGCCCACGTCGGCACCGTCGGGCCAGTGCTGGAAGCCCTTCGGGTCGATGGCGTAGGCCTTGGCCTTGAAGTAGCCCACCTCGGTCAGGGGCAGATCGATGCTCCACGTCCCATCGGGTTTGGCCTGCAGGGGCAGGTCGCGCCACGCGGCGCCCGCCAGGGGCAATTTCTCGAAATGGGATTGCAGGATCTCTTCCCGGACCCGTTCGGCCCGCCCCAGAGTGGTTCGCAGTCGGGCCTGCCAACCGGTGCCGGGCTGCGCCTCCGGAAAAGCGAGGGTGAAGGTCAGCGTGTCTCCGGCGTGTCGGACGACACGGGTTCCCGGAAGGGGTGACATGGAGAGTCCAGCCATGGGTTTGGGTTGCCATGCATCCAGTCAACCCGGATGCCCAGCCCCGGTAGGATGCTGCCCGGAACGGCCCCGGGGCAACCTCAGATCGTGGCACTGCCGATTCTGCGGGACACCGCGGGGCCGCCCGTCGGGAAATCACCCCGAATCGGTCGAGCCAAATCTCCCCAGATACCCGGGAGACCCGAGACGGTGCTCACGGGCCCCGTGGCCGACGGGGAGGTTCGCGAATCAGTTGCGAATCAGCCTCGAATCCGCAGCCGCCCGATGCAGGAGGGCAGCAACGCCGCACAGACCCCGGTGACGGCCAGGGCGATCCCGGCGTGGGTCCATCGACCGTAGAGGGCCCATCCGCCGGCGAAGATCAGCGACCAGATGCCGATGGAGGCCAGGATCGAACACACGATCCCGATCCCGAGGTCGGAACCGCCGCCCAGCCGGGTGTCTTGGAGTTGCACACGCTCGTGGCCCGCTCGATCCAACACGGGCTTCCAACCGGCACCGCCGGGTTGCACGCGGGAATAGAACTCGCGGAGTTTCTCGGTCTCGGTCGGGCCGGTCACGAAGGCCACCCCGAGAGAACCGACAGTGCTGATCGCCACGCCGATGAGCATCTGCTGCCACTCGGCCAGACCGGTGCCCACTTTGGAAAAGTGCCAGAACAAGGCCATGCCGAACGAGAGAGTCATGGCGGTGATCTCGGCCGCCGCATTGATGCGCCACCAGAACCACCGCAGGATGAGCACCAGTCCGGTTCCCGCACCCACCTGCATCATCAGGTTGAAGTTGGACAAGGCATCCTGCATCTGGAGCGCCAGCCAGCATGAGGCGAACATCAGCACCACCGTGACGATGCGCCCGAGCCAGACCTGTTGGGAGTCGGTCGCCTTCGGATTGATGAACCGCAGGTACAGGTCGCTCACCACGATCGAAGAGCCGTAGTTCACCTGCGTGGACATCGTGCTCATGTAGGCGGCGGCCAGAGAGGCCACCATGATGCCCATCAGCCCCTGGGGCAGGAAGGTCAGCATGGCGGGATACGACAGATCGTCCTGCACGATCTTCGGGTCGAGGTGGGGGAATCGGGCCTGCAGCGAAGCCACATCCGGGAACACCACCAGCGAGGCCAGGGCCACCAGGATCCAGGGCCACGGCCGCAGGGCGTAGTGCATGACATTGAAGAACAGGCAGGCGCCCAGTGCGTGCTTCTCGTTCTTGGCGGCCAACAGGCGCTGGGCCACATAGCCACCGCCGCCCGGTTCGGCACCCGGGTAGTAGCTGCTCCACCAGGTGACCAGCAGCGGGATGAAGAATACCGCCATGACCAGGTCGTGGGGGGTGGTGGCCAGGTTGGGGACGATGTCCATCTTGGCCTGCACCCGCGGGTCGGCCAGAAGCTTGCCAAGACCGCCGACCTGAGGAAGTCCGACCACATGGATGGCCGCCCAGATCGCGCCGACCATGGCGATGATGAACTGGACCAGATCGGTGAGCAGCACGCCGGTGAGCCCGCCGATCATGCTGTAGGCCACGGTGACCACCGAAGCCACGGCGATGGTCTTCACGGGATCGAGCCCGAACATCACCCCTCCGATCTTGATGGCCGCCAGCGAGACGTTGGCCATGACCAGGATGTTGAAGAAGATCCCCAGATACACCGCACGGAACCCGCGCAGAAAGGCCGCCTGGCGGCCCGAATAGCGCAGTTCGTAGAATTCGATGTCGGTCATCATGCCGCTGCGGCGCCACAGCTTGGCGAAGAGGAACACCGTGGTGGTGCCCGTCAGCAGCAGGGCCCACCAGACCCAATTCCCGAAGACCCCGTTCCGCCGCACGATGCCGGCCACCAGATTCGGGGTGTCGGTGGCGAAGGTCGTGGCCACCATGGAGGTGCCCAACAACCACCACGGCATGGTGCGCCCGCTCAGGAAGTAGCTCTCATAATCCTTGCCGGCCGTTTTGCCGACGAAGAGTCCGATGGCCAGGTAGACGATGAAGGTGATGGCGATGATGATCCAGTCGAGCGTCGCAAGGTGCATGTCGTCGGTGCGGGTGGGGTGGAGACGATTCGGGCGGAGTCTTGG
>JAIXXC010000149.1 GCA_027490985.1 Verrucomicrobiales bacterium | reverse complement strand
GCGCCACATCCGCCCCCAGATCGGCCAAAGCCTGATTCATCGCACGGTGGGTGGCTTGCAGGATGTTGATCTCGTCGATCACCGCGGGCTCCACCGCGGCGATGGCGAACCGGAGGGTCTGATCGCCGGTCAATCCTTCGAAGAAGCGCTCCCGCTGGGCTTCGGTCAATTGCTTGGAGTCGTTGAGATCGGCCCAGACTTCGGGGATGCCCTGCTCGATCCATGCGCGCGGGAGGATCACCGCGGCCGCCACCACCGGCCCCGCCAACGGGCCGCGCCCGGCCTCATCGACGCCGGCCAGAGGCCACAGCCCCGTGGCCAGGAGAGACCGCTCGTGCAGAAACCGATCCAAGACGGGGCGACGCGCCATCGGCCCATCACACCGCCACCGGCCCCGGGCGTCAAAGCCTGCCTTGGCCCTGACGAGTCGGAGCCCAAAGAAAAAGCCCGCCGAGTGGGCGGGCTTGGAGGAGGACCGTTCGAAATCCGTGGATCAGCGAGCGTAGGTGCTGCGCTCTTTCATCCAGTTCAGATCGATGCCGCGGTCGGCCGGCGTGGCACCGATGGCCGCGCCCTTCCTGGTCACGTTGCCATCGCGCCAACGCTTGACCTCGGAGTGGCCGTCGGCGAAGGAAAGACCGCCCGCACCGTTATGGTAGGTCGCCGGGATGTCGACCCAGTTGCCCGAGTTCGGATCGACCACGAACCAACCGTCGTTGATGGAGGTCGGGTTCTCATCGATGGTCACCCAAGTGTCGGTGGGGCGCTGGATCTGCGACTGGCGGCGGAAGTTGGTGATACCATTGCCCTGATAGCCACCGGTGCTCGAGTCGGCCGCCCAGGCACTGATGGGGTTCATCCAAGCGTTCATCGACATGGAACGCACGGTGGCGATGCCACCGCCACCGAACGGACGGCGGGTGCCGCCCTGCCAGGTGTGACGATCGGCCGGGCACTTGTAGGGCCCGAGGGCGTTCACGAACGGATAGAGCAGCGAGTGCATGATCAACCCGCTGTTGGTGGCCACGTTGCCGACATCCATGGTGCCCATGCACCACTGGTTGAGGGGGTAATTGCGAGTGGCGTTGGTGTTGGAGACCAACGAATCGAGACCGGCCGTGCGGCAGACGGCGTCGGAATTGTCGCCCGAGTACAAGGCCCATCCGAGCATGAGCTGCTTGCCGTTGTTCATGCACATGATGCCTTGGGCCTTGGATTTGGCCTTGGCGAGTGCGGGCAGGAGCATGCCGGCGAGGATGGCGATGATGGCGATGACGACGAGGAGTTCGATGAGCGTAAACCCTCCGCGGCGCGAATCGGCCGCAACCTGTTGAGAAATCTTCATGTGTTTTCTGACTGGGGTGGAGTGACTGTCCGGCAAGACTCCGGTTTTGGCAAGTTCAGAGCCGCCGGAGAAAAAAGGGACACCGAGGTGCGGTGTCCCGTGCCTTTAAAAAGGTTACAAGACCGATCGGGAAGATCAGCCCGCGCCGCCGCCGGCGACCTGCTTCGGGTCGCCCTTGATGAGAGACACCGCGTAGTCGCGGTTCATGCGGGCGATGAAATCGAGCGAGATCTCCTTGGGGCAAACGGCCTCGCAACTGCCCGTCACGGTGCACGCTCCGAAACCCTCGGTGTCCATCTGGTCGACCATGGCCTTGACGCGCTTGTAACGCTCGGGCTGTCCCTGGGGCATGAGTCCCAGGTGCGACACCTTGGCGGCCACGAAGAGCATGGCGCTGGCGTTCTTGCAGGCGGCCACGCAGGCGCCGCAACCGATGCACTGGGCGGCGTCCATCGCCAGGTCGGCGTTCTCCTTGGGCACCGGGATGCTGTTGGCGTCGGGCGCACTGCCGGTGCGCACGCTGATGAAGCCGCCGGCCTGCTGGATGCGGTCGAAGGCCTTACGGTCGCAGACCAGATCCTTGACGATCGGGAAGGCCTTGGCGCGCCAGGGCTCGATCACGATCTCGTCGCCGTTGCTGAAACTGCGCATGTAGGTCTGGCAGGTGGCCACACCCTTGTGGGGACCGTGGGGCTTGCCATCGATCACCAGCGAGCAGGTGCCGCAAATGCCCTCGCGGCAGTCGTGGTCGAAGGCGATGGGATCTTCGCCCCGGTTGGCGAGCTCTTCGTTCACCACGTCGAGCATCTCCAGGAACGACATGTTCGGATTCAGCTCGGGCGAGGTGTAGGTCTTGAATTCGCCCGCGGCATTCGCGTTCTTCTGGCGCCAGACTTTCAGGCTTACTTTCATGGGCAGTATGGAAGGGGTTGTGCGGCTGCGGGTTATTTGTAGCTCCGGGTGCTCATCTTCACTTCTTCGTAGACGAGCGGCTCTTTGTTGAGGATCGGGGCCTTGTCCGGGGCTCCGGCGTATTCCCAGGCCGCCACGAAGGCGAACTGGTCGTCGCGACGCTTCACGTCGCCCGCATTGACGACGCCCTGCTGCACTTCGGCGTCGTTGGGGGTGTACTGGTACTCCTCGCGGAAGTGACCGCCGCAGCTCTCTTCGCGCATCAGCGCATCGCGGCACATGAGCTCGCCCAACTCGATGAAGTCGGCCACGCGACCGGCCTTCTCGAGCGGCTGGTTCAGCCCATCGGGTTCACCGAGCACTTTCACCGTCGTACGGAACTCCTCGCGCAGGTCGCCGATGAGTTGGATGGCCTTCTGGAGGCCGGCCGCGTTGCGCGCCATGCCGCAATACTCCCACATGATCTTGCCCAGTTGCTTGTGGAAGCTGTCGGGAGTCCGTTTACCGGAGCTCGCCGTGACCCGACGGATGAACCCGCGGACCTCTTCTTCGGCCTGCTTGAACTCGCCGCGATCGGTGGCCGGACGGCCCCCGGCCTTCACCGTGGCCAGGTAGGTGGTGATGGTGCTCGGGAGCACGAAGTAACCGTCGGACAGGCCCTGCATGAGGGCGCT
>JAIXXC010000034.1 GCA_027490985.1 Verrucomicrobiales bacterium | reverse complement strand
ATGATGGCCGGAATGCTCTTCACCTGCGCCGTGAGTGAGGCGCTCCGCCACCGGATCCGCGGGGCATCGGGGGCGGTCCGGCCGACCGATCCGGGGCCTTGAGGTGTCCGCGGGATCGCCGGGGCACCCGCCCCAAAGAGCCTCGCCCGAAGAGAGTTCCGCCGTTGACCCCTGCGCCGGCTTACCTAGCCTCGGGGGCCGTGAGCCGATTCTCCGTGCGTGCATTGATGGTGGTGACCTGTCTGTGGGTCGGGGTGATGAATTGCCCCGCTCCCCTGATCTATCGACCCGGTGAAGGCTGGACCTACGAGGCCGTGGGGGCCGGTGCCGCGTGGCAGCGCAAACGGGCCAAAGACCAGCTCGCCGTCGCCCAAGAGGCCTTCGACGCCGGCCAGTACCGCTTGGCCCTGAAAGCCGCCAAACACACCACCAAGACCTGGCCCCTGTCCGATTCGTCCGGCCGGGCCCAGTACCTGATTGGTCGGTGCTACGAAGCCCGCAAGATGGACGAACGCGCGTTCAAGGAATACCAGAAGGCGCTGATCAAGTACCCCAAGCTCGACAACTACTCCGAGATCCAGCAGCGGCAGTTCGAGATCGCCAACCGCTACCTCGGGGGCCAGTGGTTCAAACTCTGGGGCTACATCCCCTTCTTCCCGTCGATGGACCGCACGGCCAAGCTCTTCGATCAGGTCAACAAGAACGGTCCGTACAGCGAGATCGGGCCCAAGGCCTTGATGAACATCGGTATGGCCCGGGAAAAGCAGAAGGACTACCGCCAGGCGGTGCGGGCTTACGAACGGGCCGCCGACAAGTACTACGACCGTCCGAAGGTGGGGGCCGATGCCATGTATGCCGCGGGCATCGCTTGGAACCGCTTGGCCAAACGCGCCGAGTACGACCAATCGCTGGCGGGCAATGCCATCAACTTCCTGAACGACTTCAAGGCCCTCTATCCCGACGACCAGCGCTCCGAAGAGGCCACCCAGATCGTCTCGTCGCTCAAGACCGAACAGGCTCGGGGTGCGCTCAAGACCGCCGAATTCTACGAGAAGTACAAGCGCTATCAGGGCGCGCTGGTCTACTACAACGAAGTGCTGGTCAAAGACCCCAAATCCTCCTTCGCGGCCCAGGCTCGCGAGCGGATCGAGTTCCTCAAGCCCAAGGCCCAGAAGCAGGTGCGACGCTGGTCTGAGAACGACGCCCGCGCGCTGGAACGCGAACGGATGAACGCGACCAACGCCCCGGCCGGCAAGACCCAGAAGAAATCCAAATGAGCCCCGCACCCACCCCATCCCGGCGGTCGGCCGTGGCCTGCCTGCTCGCCGTGACCTGGGGGCTCTTGGTCGGCTGCGGCGGATACTCGCTGGGCCCCAGCAACGGCCAGTCGGCCGGAGTCCGGGCCATCCGCGTCGGGCACGTGGCCAACGGCACCGATGAACCGCGTCTGGCCGACACGGTGAGCCACGCTCTGCGCGCCCAGGTGCATGTCGATGGCACCTTCCGTCTGGCCACCCAGGACGACGGCGACATCGTCATCACCACCGCCCTCCAGACATTCCAACGCAACCCGCTGACCTTCCAACCCAAGGACATCATCGCCACCCGCGATTACGATGTGATCCTCACGGCCCACGTGAAGGCCATCGAAGTGGGCACCGGCAAGATACTCCTCGATCAGCTGATCACCGGGCGCACCACCATCCGCAACACGGCCGACCTCGGTTCGGCCGAGCGACAGGCCGCCCCGCTGCTGGCCGAGAATCTCGCCCGCAATATCATCAGCCGCCTCTCCGAAGGCTCCTGGTGACTCCCACGCCCCGATAAACTCCCCGATGAAGGCCGCCGTTCCGTCCCGTTGGTTCCCCCGCGGCGCTCTGGCTGCCTGTCTGGGGTGTTTCTCCCTCGTGGTCTCCGTCACGGCCGCCGACTGGCCCGGTTGGCGAGGGACCCACCGCGACGGCCTGAGCCCCGATCCCCTGCCCGACCGGCTCGAGCAGGCTCCCCAACCGCTGTGGCGCAAATCCATCGGCCACGGCTACTCGGGTGTCGTCGTGGCCGGCCGGCGGCTGGTGTATCTCGATGATACCGCAGGTCGCGAAACGGCTCATTGCCTCGAGGTCCAGACCGGCCGCGAGCTCTGGTCACAACCCTTCGCCGAGCCGTTCACCGACGAATTCGAACCCGGTCCGCGCTGCACACCGCTGGTCGAGGGCGATCGGATCTACGTCCAGAGCTGCCTGGGTGAATTCGCCTGCCTGTCGCTCGACAGCGGCAAGAAACAGTGGGGCTTCCACTTTCGCGATTACGGCATGTTCTGGGTCAAAGACCGCTCGGGCGGACCCGGAGCCGCCAACCGGCGGGGCAATTCCGGCTCCGCGATGATCTCGGGCGAGCGGATCTTCATCCAGATCGGTTCGACCAACGGGGCGGGCATCGCCGCCTTCGACAAGAACTCGGGCCGGCTCCTCTGGAAATCCCAGGACGACCTCACCAGCTACGCCTCGCTGATGACCGGAACCCTCGCGGGCCGCCATCAGGCCATCGCTGTCACGTGCGAGGGCCTGTTGGGATTGGACGCCACCTCGGGCGAAGCCCTGTGGCGGGTGCCTTTCAAGACCGGTGCGAACCGGAATGTCCTGACTCCGGTGCTCGACGGCGACCATGTCCTCTTCGCCAGCTACACCACGGGCCTGCGACGGGTGGCTCTCGAGGTCGACGGAGCGAAGATCCGGGCGAGGCAGACCTGGCTGAATGCCGACCTGAAGATCAATTTGGCCACGCCGGTGTTGGTCGGAGGCCACCTCTACGGGCACGGACCCGACAAGGACTTCATCTGCGTCGAGGCCGCCACCGGCCAGCTTCGATGGCGACAAGCGGGCTTCAACCAATACGCCTCGACCCTGGCCTCGGGTTCGCGGCTGCTCGTCCTGAACGACGCCGGCGAAGTCCTGCTGCTGGGGGCCGATCCGACCCGGTACACCGAGCTCGGCCGGTTCCAGGCCTGCGGCAAGACCTTCAGCCACCCCGCCTATGCCGATGGGGTGCTGTACACGCGCGACAGCCGTGAACTGGTGGCCTGGCCCTTGCAGCCGTCCCGCCGCTGAACCGGCGCTAACCTCTCTCGATGAAACCGATCCTCTTTGAACTGGGGAGCTTCCGGCTCCATGCCTTTGGGTTGTGGGTCGCGATGGGCTTCCTGGCCGGCTCCTGGATCGCCGCCCGTCGCGGAAAAGCCATCGGTCTCGATCCGCAGGCCATCCAAGACCTGGTGTTCCCGTGGTTGCTGGTGGGCGGCCTCATCGGAGCGCGCATCCTCTATGTGGTGAGCTACTGGCAGCGGGATTTCGCCGGCCAACCGCTCGGTGAAGTCGTGGCCATCTGGAAAGGAGGCCTGGTTTTCTACGGAGGCCTCATCGGGGCCACCGTGGCCGGAGTGGTCGGGATCCGCCGCAAAGGCATGTCCCTCTGGCCCACGGCCGACTGCCTCGCCATCGGCGTGGCTCTTGGGCACGTCTTCGGGCGCGTAGCTTGCTGGTTCAACGGGTGTTGCTACGGACGGGCCTGCACCCTGCCCTGGGCCATCCATTTCCCGGCCGACCATGCCACCGGCGGTGCCGCGGTCCACCCCTCCCAACTCTACGAGGCCGCGCTCAACCTGCTGCTGTGCCTGGGGCTGATCGTCCGGCAATCGCGCGGAGGGCATGTCCCGGGACAGATCTTCGCGCTGTACCTCATGGCCTACGCCGGGATCCGGTCGTTCACCGAATACTTCCGCGGAGACTACGGGGTGCAAAGCGCTCCGGCCTCGGGCGTCCTCACTCCGGGCCAGACGACGAGTTTGTGGATTCTGGCCGCCGGCATCGCCGTGTGGTTGTTCCGAAAGGCCCGCCCGGATTCCTCCGGAGCGCGTTGATGCCCGACAGCTCCTGTGTCCGATTCAGGCCTTGAGAATCACAACCGGTTCAAGGCACTGATCACCGCCTGGATCGAAGCCAACTCGATGTTGGTGTTCACACCGGCACCCCATCGGGTCTTGCCCTCGGCGGTGCGGATCTGGATGTAGGCGATCGCGCTGGCGGCCTCGCCCTCCGAAAGTGAGTGCTGCTTGAACTGGGTGACTTCGAAGCGGGGCACCCCGGCCTCGGCCAGAGCATGGACGAAGGCCGCGATCGGACCGTTGCCGCGACCACGCACCGAGACCTCTTGCCCAGACCGCAGCATCGAAGCCCGACACTCGAAGAGTCCGTCCACGCCGTCGGCATGGAAGTGGATCAACGACCACGGCGCAGAACGTTGGACGTATTCCTTCCAGAACATCGCCTTCAACTCCTCACCGCGCACCTCGCGGCCCAAGGCATCGACCTGATCGTTTGCGATCGGCCCGAATTCCCGCTGCAGGTCCTTGGGCAACTCGATGCCGAACTCCGTCTCCAGCAGGTAGGCGACGCCCCCCTTGCCCGATTGACTGTTGACCCGGATCACCTCGCGGTATTCGCGACCGATGTCGGCCGGGTCGAGCGTGAGATAGGGGACATCCCAGTGGCTGCGTGAGCCGCTCTCCCATTCGGCCAACCCCTTCTTGAT
>JAIXXC010000138.1 GCA_027490985.1 Verrucomicrobiales bacterium | reverse complement strand
TTGGAGCAGTTCGGCGGCGGTGTGGTCGTTGGCGCAGAGCAGGGCGTCCCACCGTTTGCCCGCCATCAGTCGGCGAACAAACCGGACATCGGTCGGATTGCCCAGGTGGACCCACCGAGGATCCGCCTCGAGGCCCCGGTTTCCGATCGCCGCCCGGGCCCCCGCGATGCGGGCGTCCACGGTGGAGGCGGAGTTGGGTCTGGCGACGAAGGCCAGACGCTCGCACCCGAGCTTGATCAGGTGTTCAGCCAGGAGAAATCCGGCCGCCATGTTGTCGATCCCCACCAGGTCGAAGTCGCTCCGCTTGGGGAACTGCCCGAGGTCCCGATCCAGCAGGATCACCGGGAGTCCCTCCAGTCGCAGGGTCTCGGCGAGAATCCGGTTGGCCTCCTCGCGGTCCGGGATCAGTTCGAAGGGGGCGAAAAAAACGCCGCTGACCCGCCGGGCGATGAAGTGACGGCACAAGCGGCGGGCACCCTCGAGATCCAGTTCCTCGCGAGACTCGGGAGATTCCGGTTCACCCCAATCCAGCTCGTAGGCCTGCGACCGGGCCACCGAGGCCAGTTCACCGCAGATCCGCTTCAGGATCTCGGTCTTCCCGAGACCCGGGACGAGAAGTCCCAGGCTCCTCCCCGAAGGCGGTGAGGTCCGCGCGGATCGAACGAAACTCCCGGAACCCATCCGGCGTTCGATCAGGCCCTCGGCCTCGAGGTCGTTGAGGGCCCGCATGACGGTCGGACGCGAGACTCTGTGCTGCTGCACCAACCGCGCTTCGCTGGGGAGACGGGAGCCGATGGGATGGGAACCCGAGCGAATGGCCTCGCGGAGCAATCTGGAAATCCGCTGATGCTTGGATTCGCCTTCGGGTCGGGACATGCCTCCTGTTACAAGCAGGTGCATCACCTGTCAGTACCAGATTGGAACAGGTTGGCGACTGGTCGCTGGTCGGAGGCCGGGATGGAGAGGACAAAGACCGGGCATCCCGTCTGTCTTATGCCTATCCGTTCTTCCCGGTTTTACCCCGTTTCGTCTCGCTTGGGGCGCCTGTGCTCCGTCGTTGCCCTGACCGTGGGTGTCGGGAGTGGCGTCGGGACGGTCTGGGCTGCGGCTCCGACCTTCGACGAGGCGTGGCGTCCGCAGTTCCACTTCACCGCGCCCACCACCTGGTTGAACGATCCGAACGGAATGGTCTGGTACGACGGGGAGTACCACCTCTTCTACCAGAACAACCCCTTTGGCGACAAATGGGGGCACATGAGCTGGGGGCATGCCGTGAGTCGTGACCTGACCCACTGGGAGCACCTGCCGCTGGCTCTGGCCGAAGAGAACGGGGTGATGATCTTCTCCGGCAGCGCCGTGGTGGACTGGAAGAACACCAGCGGCTTCGGCCGGGACGGTCGCCCCCCGATGGTGGCCATTTACACCGGTCATCATACGGGCAAGCCGTTGCAGAATCAGCAGATCGCCTACAGCAACGACCGGGGACGCACTTGGACCAAATATTCCGGAAACCCGGTCCTCGACCTGGGCGAGGCGGACTTCCGGGATCCGAAGGTGTTTTGGCATGAGGGAACCCGCCGATGGGTGATGGCCGTGTCCTGGCCGCTCCACCGGCAGGTTCGGTTCTATGCGTCGCCCGACCTGAAGTCGTGGACCCACCTGAGCGATTTTGGTCCGGCCGGATCCACCGCAGGAATCTGGGAGTGCCCGGACCTGTTCCCGCTCGAAGTCGAGGGTCTGGGTCACAGGTCCAAGTGGGTCTTGGTGGTCAATGTCGGCTCCGGAGCTCCAGCCGGTGGATCCGGGACGCAATATTTCGTCGGGGAATTCGATGGAACGCGGTTCGTGGCGGATACCCGGTCCACGCCCAAGGCCAGCCCCGCATGGGTTCCCGAAGGACGGATCCTGGGCGATTTCGAGCAGGGGTTTGCCGGGTGGACGGCCACGGGTGATGCCTTCGGGGAACAACCGGCCACCGGCGCGCTCGAGGGGCAGCAGGCGGTCGATGGGTTCCAGGGACGGGCCCTGGTGAACTCCTTCCATCACGGCGATGCGGGCCAGGGGACGTTGACCTCGCCGGAGTTCATCGTGGATCGCGATCATCTGAGCTTCCTGATCGGCGGCGGTCGTCAGCCTGAGCGGGCTTTTGTCCAGTTGCGGGTCGAGGGTCGGGCGGTCCGTTCGGCCACCGGCGCCGATGCCGAGCGCCTGTCCTGGCGTACCTGGAACGTGGCGGAATTCCGGGGCAGGCCGGCCCGCCTGGAAGTGGTCGATCGGGCCACCGGGGGTTGGGGGCACATCAACGTCGACCAGTTTCTTCTGGCCGACGCGCCGGCTCGAAATTCCTCGGAGGCCGCCCTGTGGGCGGACTTCGGCCCGGACTTCTATGCGGCCGTCTCCTGGTCGGACGTGCCGAAGCGGGATGGTCGGCGCCTGTGGCTCGGATGGATGAGCAACTGGACCTATGCCAATGACGTTCCGACCTCTCCCTGGCGCAGCGGGATGACCGTGGCCCGCGCACTGTCCCTCCGGGATACTCCGGCCGGATATCGTCTGGTCCAACAGCCGGTCCGGGAGTTGGCCGCCTTGAGGGGGGCTCCGTCTCGAATCCGGGGAGTGACCCTCGAGCAGGCCGGGGCATGGCTCACCGGGAAATCGTTTTCCACGGGCTTGGCGGAATTGGAGATCGAACTCGATCGCCTTCCGTCGAAGGGCGAGGTCTCGCTCGCCGTTCGTCACGGGAAGACGGAAGAGACCCGGGTGGATTTGGTCCTCGGTGACGGGTTGCTCCGCGTGGACCGGACCCGGTCCGGTCGTAAGGATTTCAGCAAGGCCTTCACCACTGCACACACGGCACCGGTTCGGATCGTGAACGGGAAGGCCTCGTTGCGCCTGCTGGTCGATCGCGGCTCCATCGAGGCCTTTGCCCAGGGGGGCGAGACCGCGATGACGGAACTGATCTTCCCGGCGACGACCGGGGTCGACTTTCGCTTGGTCGCGGAGGACCCCGCTCGACGCATTCGGGTTCGAAGCCTGACCGTTTGGCCCCTTCGCCCCGCGCCGCCCCAGATCACTGAAGTCCGCTGACCCTGCTCCCCTTTCAACCTATGCACACTCCCACCCCAAGCGCCGTCGTCGGGGCCTCAGAGCCCACCTCACCGATGCGCGGTCGCATCCTGCTCTGGGCCATCACCTCGTCCCTGGCCGGATTCCTCTTCGGATTCGACACGGTGGTCATCTCCGGCGCCGAGCAGAAGATCCAAGCCCTCTGGGGGCTCAGTGCCGGATTGCACGGAGTGGCCATGGCCTCGGCCCTGTACGGGACCGTGCTCGGGTCTCTGGTGGGCGGCTGGCCGACCGACCGATTCGGACGCCGGCCAACGCTGCTGGGGATCGGGGTGCTCTACATCATCTCGGCCGTCGGATGCGGTCTGGCGCCCGAGGTCTGGTCCTTCATCGCCGCGCGTTTTCTGGGCGGTGTCGGCATCGGCATATCCACCGTCGCGGCCCCGTTGTACATCTCCGAGATCGCGCCGCCGGCCCATCGCGGACGGCTGGCCGGGATGTTCCAGTTCAACATCGTCTTCGGGATCGTGATGGCCTTTCTCTCCAATGCGCTCCTAGCGGGGACCGGGGAGAACGCCTGGCGTTGGATGCTCGGGATCGCGGCCTTTCCGTCGGTCGCCTACACTCTCCTTTGCCTCGGCATTCCCGAGAGCCCGCGCTGGTTGCTCGGCCACAAAGGAGACCGCGTTCGCGGGCTGGAGGTCCTACGCCTGATCAATCCCGGGGCGTCGAAGACCGAACTGGAAATCGAGGCCGACGCCATCGCCAGCGCTTCGACGGGGAAGACCACAACAGGAAGCCTCTGGACTTGGCGGCTTCGAGTGCCCGTGGCCCTGGCCTTCCTGGTCGCGTTTTTCAACCAGATGTCCGGGATCAACGCGATCCTCTACTTCGCCCCGCGCATCTTCGAGATGACGGGACTGGGCTCGAAGGCGGCGTTGCTTCAGTCGGTGGGAATCGGCGTGACCAACCTCGTGTTCACGTTCGTCGGGCTCTGGCTGATCGACCGGCTGGGGCGACGCACGCTGCTCTACATCGGTTCCTTCGGCTACATCGCCTCGTTGGGGCTGGCGTCGTGGGCCTTCTACACCCGGCACTTCGACATCGTGCCGGCCTGCATCTTCGCCTTCATCGCCGCCCATGCGGTGGGGCAGGGGGCGGTCATCTGGGTGCTGATCTCCGAGATCTTCCCCAACCGCCAGCGCGCCGGCGGACAAACCCTCGGCAGCTTCACGCACTGGGTCTTCGCCGCGCTCCTTACCACGTTCTTCCCCCGGATGGTCGAAGCCTTCGCTCCCGGATCGGTGTTCCTCTTCTTCTGTGGCATGATGGTCCTCCACCTGGTGTGGGTGAAGGTGATGGTGCCGGAGACGAAGGGAGCCTCGCTCGAACAAATCCAGAAGCACCTCGGTATCGAGGCTGAATGATGATGAAATTCCGAATCGTCAGCGTGGGAGAGGTGCTCTGGGACCTCTTGCCCGAGGGTCCCCAGTTGGGGGGAGCTCCGGCCAATTTCGCCGGTCATGCCCGGGCACTGGGGGGCGACGCGATGTTGGTCTCACGAGTCGGCCGCGATCCCCTCGGAGGAGAAGCTCTCCGTCTGCTCGAAGAGCGGGGACTCGACCTCAGCGCGATGACCCTCGATCCCTGCCGTCCGACCGGCACTGTCGCGGTGGCGCTCTCGCCCGAAGGCCAGCCGCAGTTCAACATCCAGGAAGCGGTCGCCTGGGATGAACTGACCGTGGACCCGGGCCAGCTCTCCCGGATCGCGCAGGCCGACGCCCTCTGTTTCGGGACCCTCGCCCAGCGTAGCCCGGCGTCGCGCGAGGTGGTCCGCCGGTGCGTGGAAGCGGTGTCTCCCGACGCGCTCCGCATTTGCGACATCAATCTTCGGGCCCCGTTCTACACCGCCGAGGCGATCGAGGAATCCCTGCGGATGGCCAATGTCCTCAAGCTGAACGAGACCGAACTTCTCGAGTTGGCCGAACAGTTCAGACTCACCGGGTCGGCCGAGGAGCATTTGGCCGCCCTGGCCAAGCGGTTTGGACTCCACACCGTGGTGCTGACCTTGGGGGCTCAGGGAAGCCGGGTGTTTCGGGAAGGCCATTGGACCTTCGAACCGGGACGCCGTGTCGAGGTCCGCGACGCGGTCGGGGCTGGCGACGCCTTCACCGCCGCATTCGTGCTGGGAATCCTGCGCGGATGGCCTGTCCAAGACATCCAGCGCCGGGCCACGGACATTGCAGCCTTCGTCTGCACCCAATCCGGTGCCACACCGGACTTGCCGGTCACCCTGAAGCAGCCGTTCCTCTCGACTTGAAGCGCCCGGATGCGGGGCGGCGATGCGGGTCGCCGTGCGGGGGCACCCCCAGGCCATGCAGTCGGGCTTGATGGGTGCGGTGTTTCCGCACACGGTTTCAACGATGAGCCCCTGCAGCAGTCACCCGTCCATGGATCGTTGGCGATGGCGCCGGCAGGGTGTCCGGCTTGTTTTCCATCGATTCCTGGCCGCCCTGATGGCGAGTGCGCTGGGCATCGTCGGGCTCCTGGAGGCCGCGTTGCCTCCGGGAATCACCACCAACCACTGGGCCTATCAACCGGTCGCCAACCCCGTGCCGCCACCGCGGGTGGCTGCAACCCACACCGACATCGATCGGTTCATTGTTGCTGCGCTCCAGTCCCGAGGCCTTTCCCTGTCGCCTCCGGCCGGTCGGATGGAGTGGATTCGACGGGCCACGTTCGACCTGACCGGGTTGCCACCGTCTTGGGACGAGGTTCAAGCGTTCCTGGCCGATGCGGCACCCGATGCCCGCGAGAAGGTGTTGGACCGTCTGCTGAATTCACCGCGCTACGGTGAGCGATGGGGTCGCCATTGGCTGGATCTGGCTCGCTACGCCGACACCCATGGTGGGAGTGCCATCGGGTTCACCCGGTTTCCGTTCTCCTACACCTACCGCGATTACGTCATTCGTTCCTTCAATGCCGACGTGCCCTA
>JAIXXC010000221.1 GCA_027490985.1 Verrucomicrobiales bacterium | reverse complement strand
CTGGCCACCCTCGGCCCCGACTTCCAGACCGTCCTCATCGAAACCGAGTACTGGGGCCAGATGGTCCGCCCCAACCTCATGGTCGAAATCAGCGAAAACGACCTTACCGACCTCGTCACCGGAATCTCCTTCCACGCCGGCGAAGTGAAGCGCAACCCCTTCCACCTACTGCTACCCGCCTGGATGCAAGACAACGTCCGCCGCGGCAGCGAACTCGTCGGAGGCCAGGGCGGTGCCGCACCCGACTTCGGATTCGCCACCCTCTACCGCCGATGCCTCTGGAAGAACGGATCGGTCGTCGAGATCCAGCAAGGCGGCCTCAACCTGGGCCTGAACGACCGCCCGGATTCCCTCTTCACGGTGTGACACCTCCCCCCTCCGTCCTCGAATTGAAACCGCTCACCGAGGCCAAGTATCAGGCCTTGCGCCAGCTGCTCGCCAGTTATGGCAGTTGCGTCGTCGCCTACTCGGGCGGCGTCGATTCGGTCTTCCTCGCCAAGGTGTCCCACGACGTCCTCGGCGATCGGTCTCTGGCCGCCATCGCCGACTCCCCCAGCCTGCCGCGCCGCGAACTGCAAGAAGCCCTGGACGTGGCGCAGCGGTTCGGAATCCCCGTTCGTGTCCTCCAGACCCAGGAGTTCAACGACCCCCGATACCTCTCGAACCCGGAGAACCGGTGCTACTTCTGCAAACACGCCCTCTTCCGTGAACTCGAGCCCATGGCCCGCACACTGGGCTATCAGGTGCTGGCCTACGGCGAGAACGCCAGCGATGTCGGCGATCACCGGCCGGGGGCCCAGGCGGCCGGCGAGTTCCAAGTGCGTGCTCCCCTCAAGGAACTCGGTCTCACCAAGGCCGAGATCCGGGAACTCAGCGCCCACCTCGGATTGCCGACGGCCGACAAACCCCAGATGGCCTGTCTGAGCTCACGCATCCCCACCGGAGAGGCCGTGACCCCCGAAAAACTCGGGATGGTGGAAGCGGCCGAAGCCTTCCTGCGCGATCAGGGATTCCACGACCTCCGAGTCCGTCATCATGAACTGGGCGGATCCCTCAAGGGACATCTGGCCCGCATCGAAGTCGGAGGCCCCGAGTTCGAACGTTGGCAGGATTCCCGACTGCGCGAAGCGGCGGTCACACGGCTCAAGGGCCTGGGATACAGCCTCATCACGGTCGATCTCAACGCCTATCGGCGCGGGCCCGCACCCATCACCCTGAAACCGGCCTGAGGGCCAATCCACCCGTGGCCCACCGCCCACCGCGAACCCACCGCAAGGGGCACCCCGGAGAGGGGCCATCGACACGGCGTTTGGAGTTCGCCGATTCCGAGCCATCTTGCGTCCATCATGTCCGAATCGGCGAATCCTCCGGTGCTGCTCCGAGCGACCGACGTTCACCATGCCTATCGTGAGCGGGCTGTTCTGGCCGGGGTTTCCCTTCGGATCCACGGAGGTGAACGGGTGGCGCTGACCGGCCCGTCGGGCTCGGGCAAGACCACCTTGCTCAACTTGCTCGGCGGCGTCGACCGGCCCAAATCCGGCCGCATCGAATTCGATGGCCTCTGCCTCAATGAACTCGATGGCAATGGATTGGCCGCGCTGCGTCGACGCCACTTCGGCACGGTCTTCCAGTTCTTCCACCTGCTGCCCACACTGACCGCGGCCGAGAACGTCGAATTGCCTCTTCAATTGCTGGGCATTCCGGCCCCGGAACGCCGTGCCCGCGTGGCGGCGCTGCTGGACCGGGTGGGCGTGGCTCATCGGGCCGACGCGCCTCCGGGTGAACTCTCCGGGGGCGAGATGCAGCGCATCGCCATCGCGCGGGCGCTCATCCACCGACCCCGACTGCTCTTGGCCGATGAACCCACGGGCAACCTCGATTCCCGCAACGGGCAACGGATCCTCGAACTGCTGCGTCACCTGAGCGACGAGACCGGAACGGCGCTGGTGCTGGTGACCCACAGCCCCGAGGCCGCGGCCATCTGCCACCGGGAGATCCGTCTCCGGGACGGCGTGATCGAGACCGAATCGTCGGCCTCCACCGAGCGCCTATGACCGAGGCGACCCCCCAGCTGATCCAACGCCTGCTCTGGTCCAGAGTGAGTTGGCGACATGCCCGAGGCGCCCCTTGGACGACCGCCCTCCTCGTGCTGACCCTGGCCCTCGGGGTGGCCGTCTACCTGTCCATAAGGTTGGCCAACCGCGCCGCCATCGCCAGCTTCCAGAACTTCACCGATGTGGTCACGGCCGAGAGCGACGGAATCCTTCTCGCACCGGCGGGCAGCCTGCCCGAGTCGCTGCTCCTGGAGCTGCGCGAACGGTTTGCCGACACCGCCGTCCACTGGGTGCCCGTCATCGAGAGCACCGCCGTGGAGCCCGGCGATGGCTCGCAAGGCATGATCGGCAGCCGAACCACCTACACCCTGCTCGGGGTCGATTGGGTGGCGCTGCCCAACCTCGCGCGGGCCCGGCACCCGGAGGCCCTGCCCCCCACCGGGGCTTGGACCGGCGGCCCGCCCCCAGCGGTGTCGAACCCGGCCGTGTCGAACCCGGCGCCCCACGACGCCGAACTCGGTCTCCGGCTCGAGGATCCCCGCAGGGTGTTCGTGCCGGCCTCGGTCGCGGCACGCCTCAAATCGCCCACGCTGCGTCTGGTGATCCAGGAGCAACTCGTGGAACTCACCATCGCCGGAGTGATTCCGGAGGCACCCTCGCAGCCCAAGGCGCCCGACAACCTCCTCCTGTTCGACTTGCCCGCGTTGCAGGCGCTCACCGGACGCACCGGACAGCTCGATCGGATCGAGTTCGTGCTGCCCGAGGGGCCCGACCGGTCGGCGCGGGCCGCAGCCCTCCGCCAGGATCTCGGCGCCTGGATGAACGGTCGGTTCCTCCTGAGCAGCTCGTCCGATCGCCGCGACAACGCCGCCACCATGACCCGGGCCTTCCGGTTGAACCTCACAATCCTGTCGCTGCTCGCGCTGCTGGTGGGACTGATGTTGGTGTTCCAGGCCCTGGATGGCGCCGTCGTGCGCCGTCGCGAAGAGATCGCCATCCTGCGCTCACTGGGGGTCGAACCGGAACGGATCCGTCGGGCCTGGCTTCTGGAGGCCGCGGCGCTCGGGCTCGCCGGTGGGCTTCTGGGCCTGCTGCTGGGGTGGTTGGGAGCCCAGGGGGCCGTGCGGGGGGTGGGCCAGACGGTGAACTCCCTCTACTATGCGACGGCGGTGCGTTCGGCCTCGCTCGACCCGGTCGAATCGGCGTCGGCCCTTGCACTGGCCATCGTGGCCAGCCTTCTGGCCGGCGGTTGGCCCGCACGGCAGGCCGCCAACACGCCCCCGGCCCAGTTGATCGGTCGCGGTCGTGCCCAGGCCGGGGCCCCGGCACCCCGATGGGTGCTGCCGGCGTCGTTGATCCTCCTCGTCCTTGGTGGCGCCTTGGCGACCCTGCCGGCCTTGAGACTGCCCGGAGGCTCCCGCATCTCTCTCGCGGCCTACGGTTCGGCCTTGAGCTGGTTGCTCGGGGCCGGGCTTCTGGCCGGTCTGCTCCCGCCGCTGCTGATCCGCCGCTGCGCCTCGTGGGGTGGGTTCTCGGCACCGGCCCGTCTGGGATTGAGCCACCTGCGCCAACCCACGGGGCGTCATCGGCTCGCCATCGCCGGTCTGGTGTGCGCGGTGGCGATGACCGCGGGCATGGCCATTCTCGTCGGGAGTTTCGACACCACGCTACGGGGCTGGATCGAACGCACCTTCATGGCCGACCTCTATGTCTCCAGCGAAGGAGCCCAGAGCGCCTCGACCCAGAACCGCATCCGGCCGGAGACCTGGAAGGCGTTGGTGGCGGAACCCGAGGTGCTGGCCGCGAACGTCGTCCAGGCCCTCGAATTGCAACTGCCCGGGGGATCCACGCTGCTCTTCGGGGGCCATCCGGCCTTCATGAGAGACCAGGCCCGGATCGCCTGGCGCGAGGCACCCGCTGACGACGCCATCTGGGATGCGCGCCGAAATCGCGGCCTCGCACTGGCCAGCGAAAGCTTCTCCCATCGATTTCGCCTGCACCGCGGCGACACCCTCACCCTGCCCACGCCCGCCGGTCCCCGCCCCATCACACTCGTGGGGATCTTCTCTGATTACGGCAATGAGCGGGGTTCGCTGGTGATCCAACGCGAACACTTCGCCGAGTGGTTCGGGGACGAGTTGGCCACGAGCCTGATCGTCAAACTCCACGACTCCGATCAGGCCGAGGCGATCCGGGCCCGATGGAAGGCGGCCCATCCGGGACTGGCCGTGTACACCCAACCGCATCTCCGTGGGGAGGCCCTGCGCATTTTCCGACAAACCTTCGCCATCACCGATGCCCTCGAACTCATCGGCATCGCCGTTTCGGTGCTGGGACTCGGCTTCACCCTGGCCAGCCTGCTGTGGGAACGGCGCAACGACCTCACCACCCTCCGCGCCCTCGGATTCCGGCATTCCGAAATCGCCTGGGCCACCACGTTGGAGAGTGTGTTGACGGCCCTCGTCGGCATCGGGGGCGGACTCGTGGCCAGCCTCGCCCTGGGCTGGTTGCTCATCCACCGGGTGAACGTGCAGACCTTCGGTTGGACTCTCGAGACCGACCCACCCTGGGGCTGGATGGCCGGTTTGTCCCTGGCCGTGGTGACCATGGCCGCCCTGACCGGTTGGAGCATCGGACGCTGGGGTGCCGCCCTGCCCGCTGAACGCGAAGAATGACCCCATGAGCCTTTCCCTTCTTTCCTGGTGCTTGAGCCGCGGGTCGCAATGCGGTCGCCGCGGCTCGGCCTTGCTGTGGGTTTGCATCATCCTGAGTGGGCTCGCCTTCCCCGCGAAGGGCACCGGAGCCACCGAAGCTCCCCCGCTTGCGGCTCGACGGTTCGCGCTCCCACAACCCGGCCGGGTCTTCACCTTCCCGGCCGACCACGGCAGCCATCCGGAGTTCAAGATCGAATGGTGGTACATCACCGGCCATCTGGTCTCCGCCGAGGGACAACGCCACGGGTTCCAGGCCACCTTTTTCCGACGGGCCGGAGTCACACAGCCCGGAAACCCGGCCGCCGGTCTGGAGCGACCCTCGTCGCTGTTCGGGACCGATGAATTCTTTCTGGCCCACATGGCGTGGCTGGATGTGGGCACCGGCACCTTCCGCCATGAAGAACGCCTCAACCGCCACGGATGGGACGCCCGGGCCGACACCCGCAAACTCGAGGTGCGCAATGGCAACTGGTCCCTCAAAGACCTGGGTCCGGATGCCGAGGGCAAGACCACCCTGGAACTGCGGGGCGGCATCCAGGCCGACCTGCGATGGCGCATGACCCTCAAGGCTCAGAAACCGTTGGTGGTGTTCGGCACCAATGGCGTCTCCCGCAAGGCCCAGGAGCCCTCGGCGGCCAGTCATTATCTGACCTTCTCGCGGCTGTCGGTCTCCGGCGACCTGCAGCGGGGTTCCAAGACCGAACGGGTCGAGGGCGAGGCGTGGATGGATCACGAACTGAGCAGCAGTCAACTCGGCCAGGGACAAGTGGGCTGGGACTGGGCCTGCATCCAGTTCTTCGACGGCCGGGAACTCATGGCCTATCGCATGCGTCGTGACGACGGCACGACCGACGCCTTTTCGACCCTCGCCTGGATCGGCAAGGACGGCCGCGTCACGCAGTGGGGTCCCGATCGATTCCGCTGGACGGGCGAAGGCCAATGGAAGAGCCCGCGATCTGGAGGAGCCTACCCGGCCACCGTGCTGCTCAGTGTCCCGGAACCGGACGGCAGTCCCGGGCCGACGCTGCGCCTCGAACCGCTGTGCGCCGATCAGGAGCTCTCCGGAGGCCTTGGTGGCGTGCCCTACTGGGAAGGCGCCTGCCGTGTCCGCGACGCCCAAGGCAACGAAATCGGGCGCGCCTTCGTGGAAATGACCGGCTACGCCGGCAACCTCCGCCGAGCGTTGTGATCCGGTACTCGGAGGCTCCGCGACAACCCGCCGTGACATCCCAAGTCAGGTCGAACTAGGATTCCTTCCCATGCGCTGCATCGTGACCGCAGGCCCGACCGTGGAACCTCTGGATGCGGTGCGCCGATTGACCAACCACTCCACCGGCACCCTGGGGACCGACCTGGCCAACCACTTGGCCTGCTGCGGTCATGAGGTCCTCCTGCTGCGCAGTCGCACCGCCACGGCCGCGCCGGCCCTCCATGCCGTCACCACCGAACCATTCGGCACCTCGCGGGAACTGCTCGAACGCTTCCAAGCCCTGGCGACCCACGAGCCGGTGGCCATTTTTCATGCCGCGGCGGTCGGTGATTTCGAGATCGGTGCGGTGTTTCGCCGCGATGACGATGGACGGTTGACTCCCGTGCACTCGGGCAAATTTTCGACCCGCGACGGCAGCCTTCTGGCCGAGTTGCGACCCACACCCAAGATCTTGGCGCAACTGCGCGACCTGTACCCGAAGTCCTGGATCACCGGCTGGAAATACGAGGTCGATGGCACCCGCGATGAGGTTCTGGCCCGGGCCCGGGCCCAATTGGAAGACAGCCATTCCGACGCCGTGGTCGCCAATGGTCCGGCCCACGGCCCCGGGTTCACCTGGTTGACCCGCACCTCGGAGCACCCCGTGCCCGATGCCCGCGCGTTGAATCGGATTCTCGAACAAGCCCTCCCCGCTCGAACGCAGTGACCCGCACTGAACGGTTCCACGCGACGAGAACTCCGGATCACGCCTGCCCGGTCACCCCACCGGCCGACGGGTCGCCGTTCCAGGCCCGCTCCGACACCCACCTCAG